>NZ_JBHWDS010000060.1:0-47323 GCF_042734615.1 Kitasatospora sp. NPDC059646 | reverse complement strand
GGCCCGCGGTCCGCCGGGGTAGCACCACGCTCCCCGGGCGGACCTCACCGCACCTCACCGGACCTCACCGGCCCGCAGCCGCCGGTGCCGAGGCCGACGCCGGGGCGCTCGCGCCCGCCGACGGGCCCGGCGTCGCGTTCACCCCCGTATCGGGCGTCGCCGTACGGACCGGCTTGCCGAGCGCGCTGTGCTTCACGTACTCGTCCCAGTCCACGTTCCAGTCGCCGAAGCCGTTGCCGAACGGCTCCATCTCGTGGCCCCGGCTGTTGACCACCTGCACGAGGTCGCCGACCCGGGTGTTGTCGAAGAACCACTTCGCGTTGTCGGTGCTCATGCCGGTGCAGCCGTGGCTGACGTTCTCCCGGCCCTGCGCCCAGGTCGACCACGGCGCCGCGTGCACGTACTCGCCGCTCCAGGTGACCCGGGTGGCCCACTGCACGTCCAGGTCGTAGGACTCGCTGCTGCCGTCGGGTATGCCGATGGTCTCGCCGCTCATCCGGACGCTGGCCTCCTGGCCCAGCACCACCTTGACGCCGTTGCGGGTGTCGAAGCCCGGCTTGCCGGTGGTGACCGGGATGGTCCTGACCACCTCGCCGTTGCGCTTGTACGTCAGCTCGTCGCTGCCGGCGTCGATCACGGCCTCGATCCGGTCGCCGGTCCGCAGCGCGAGGGTCTGCTTCTCGCCGCCGTAGACGCCGTCGGCTATTCGCTCGCCGGGCAGCTCGTAGGCGAGCTTCACGGTGGTGTTGGCCGGCCAGTAGTCCTGCGGCCGGAAGTGCAGGTTCTGGTCGTCGACCCAGTACCAGGCGCCGGTGACGGCGGGCTGCGAGGTGACGGTCAGTCCGCGTTCGATCTGCTGGCGGGCCGCCGCGTCGGTCACCTTCTCGGAGAGCTTGACGGTGAGCGGCTGGCCGACGCCGTAGACGCCGCTGCCGGAGCTGTCGGGGCCGAGTTCGGCGTTGACGACGTGCTGCGCGGCGGCAGTGGTGAAGCTGGAGTCGGCCTCGCCGTGGCCGCCCTTGCCGTCCTCCGCGGCGACCTTGACGGTGTATCCGGCGCCGGCCCGGAGCGGGTCGGTGGTCTGCCAGTGCTGCCCGTCGGCGGCCAGCTGTCCGGCGACGGGCTTTCCGTCGGGTCCGGTGACGGTGACGGCGCCGAGCTTGGCGGTGCCGTCCGCCGTGACGCTGAACGCCTTCGCCGGGTCCACCTTGTCCCCGGCGGCCGACGTGTGGATCAGCGGTGCCACGTCGATCTGGTGGGGCGAGTTCTTCGACGATCCGCCGGTGGAACAGGCCGCGGCCGGTGTGATCACCAGCAGGGCGGCGAGCGCGGTCCGGGTACTGACTGTCCGAGAGCCCTTCAACGGAACCTCCCAGGGTTGGAACCTGCCTCGAAGCGTAGGAAGGCGTCACCCCTGGGGCACTCCGGGTAACCCGGGCGGGGGAATCCGCAGCGACGACGAGAGCCGGGCACCCCCCGGAGGGAGTACCCGGCTCGCCGTGCGGCTTGCGCGATCCGGAACCTTACTGGTTCTGGTTCTCGCCGCGGTAGAACTCGAAGACCCAGCCGTACAGGCCGATCAGCAGGACCGGGATCGACCAGAACAGCAGCCACCAGCCGAAGATGACGCCCAGGAAGGCCAGCGCGCCACCGATCGCCAGGGAGAGCGGCTGCCAGCTGTGCGGGGCGAAGAAGCCCAGCTCGCCGGCGTCGTCCGAGACCTCGGCCTCGGGGTTGTCGCCCGCACCGGTGTCCACCCGCTTGGCGGTGAACGCCAGGTAGAAGCCGATGAAGGCGCACAGGCCGAAGGCCAGGAACAGCGCGGTGGTGCCCGCGGCCTCAAGGCCGTGGTCGGACTTGGTGGTCCACACGAAGTAGGTGATCGCGATGGCCAGCGTGAACACGGCCAGACCGGCGAAGATCTTTCCCTGTTCCTTCATCAGACGTCACCCTCCTTCTTGCCCTTGCCCAGGGACGGGCGGTCGTAGTGCGCGGGGGTCACACCCTCGAAGTGCTTCGCCGGCTCACCGTGGTTCTCCAGGTAGTCCAGCGCGGCGATCTCCGGGTGGTGCAGGTCGAACGCCGGGGATTCCGAGCGGATCCGCGGCAGGGTGGTGAAGTTGTGCCGCGGCGGCGGGCAGGAGGTCGCCCACTCCAGCGAACGGCCGTAGCCCCACGGGTCGTCGACGTTGACCTTCTCGCCGTACTTCGCGGTCTTCCACACGTTGTAGAGGAACGGGAGCATCGACAGGCCGAGCAGGAACGAGCCGATGGTCGACACCGTGTTCAGCGTGGTGAAGCCGTCACCGGCCAGGTAGTCGGCGTAGCGGCGGGGCATGCCCTCCGCGCCGAGCCAGTGCTGGACCAGGAAGGTGGTGTGGAAGCCGAAGAACAGCGTCCAGAAGGTGATCTTGCCCAGGCGCTCGTCCAGCATCTTGCCGGTCATCTTCGGCCACCAGAAGTGGAAGCCGGCGAACATCGCGAAGACGACGGTGCCGAACACCACGTAGTGGAAGTGCGCGACGACGAAGTACGAGTCGGAGACGTGGAAGTCGATCGGCGGGGAGGCGAGCAGGACACCCGTCAGACCGCCGAACAGGAAGGTGACCAGGAAGCCGATCGTCCAGAGCATCGGGGTCTCGAAGCTCAGCGAGCCCTTCCACATGGTGCCGACCCAGTTGAAGAACTTCACACCGGTCGGGACCGCGATCAGGAAGGTCATGAACGAGAAGAACGGCAGCAGGACCTGGCCGGTCACGTACATGTGGTGCGCCCACACCGTCACCGAGAGGCCGGCGATGGCGATCGTCGCGGCGATCAGGCCGGAGTAGCCGAACATCGGCTTGCGGCTGAACACCGGGATGATCTCGGAGACGATGCCGAAGAACGGCAGCGCGATGATGTACACCTCGGGATGGCCGAAGAACCAGAACAGGTGCTGCCACAGCATGGCGCCACCGTTGGTCGGGTCGAAGACGTGCGCCCCGAACTTGCGGTCCGCCTCCAGGGCGAACAGCGCGGCGGCCAGCACCGGGAAGGCCAGCAGGATCAGCACGGCGGTCAGCAGGACGTTCCAGACGAAGATCGACATCCGGAACATCGTCATGCCGGGCGCGCGCATGCAGATGATCGTGGTGATGAAGTTGACCGCACCGAGGATGGTGCCGAAGCCGGAGAAGGCCAGACCCATGATCCACATGTCGGCGCCGATGCCCGGCGAGCGGACCGCGTCCGACAGCGGCGAGTAGGCGAACCAACCGAAGTCCGCCGCACCCTGCGGGGTCAGGAAGCCCGCCACCGCGATGACCGAGCCGAACAGGTACAGCCAGTAGGCGAACATGTTCAGGCGCGGGAACGCGACGTCGGGGGCGCCGATCTGGAGCGGCATGATCCAGTTGGCGAAGCCCGCGAACAGCGGGGTGGCGAACATCAGCAGCATGATCGTGCCATGCATGGTGAACGCCTGGTTGAACTGCTCGTTCGACAGGATCTGGGTACCCGGCCGGGCGAGCTCCGCGCGCATGACCAGGGCGAGCACGCCACCGATCAGGAAGAACGCGAACGAGGTCGCCAGGTAGAGGGTGCCGATCGTCTTGTGGTCAGTGGTGGTGAGCCACTTGATGATCGCGTTGCCCGGCTTGCGCACACGAGGGGTCCCCGAGGTGACGGCCCCGGCTCCCCCACCGGCCGCGGCGGGCTCGTTGAGGATGGTCACTTCTCTTCACTACTTCCCGTGGGGAGGATGCCTGCGGGAACCGCGCCGGCCTGGCCCTTGTCGCGGAGTTCCTTCAGGTGCGCCTCGTACTCGTCGTGCGAGACGACCTTCACGTTGAAGAGCATCCGCGAGTGGTCGACGCCGCAGAGCTCGGCGCACTTGCCACGGAAGGTGCCGTACGCGGTCGGGGTCACCTCGAACTCGTTGACCACACCGGGCACGACGTCCATCTTCATCATGAAGTTGACGGGCCAGAAGTCGTGGATGACGTCGTTGGAGGTCAGCCGGAACTTCACCGACTCGTTGATCGGCAGGTAGAGGGTCGGAGCCTCCTTGGTGCTGCCGACCTCGTACGCCGCCGTGCTGCTCGACGGGTCGGGGATCTCGCTGTTCTCGTAGTTGAACGCCCAACTCCACTGGAAGCCCACCACGTTGATGGTGTGCTGGGGCTTCTCGGAGACCTTCGTCAGGGTGGCCTCGTCGCGCGCGACGAAGTAGAACAGCACCGAGACGATGACGAGGGGGACCGCGGTGTACAGCGCCTCGATGGGCACGTTGTACCGGGTCTGAGCAGGGATCTCCACCTTGGTGCGGCTGCGCCGGTGGAAGATCACGCTCCAGAGGATCAGACCCCACATCAATGCACCAACAACCAGAGCCGCGATCCACGAGCCCTGCCACATGTGAAGGACCAGCGGGCCTTCCTTGGTGACGGGACTGGGGAGGCCAAGCCTGGGCAGGTCGTTGGCCGAGCAGCCGGTGGCGGTCGCGATGACGAGGCCCAGTGCCAGCGCCTGAGGCAGCTTCCGCCGCATCGTGCGCCGCGGCGAGCGGTCGGAGCCGTTGGGACTCACGTAGCGCCTTCCCGAAGTCTCGCCCGCGAACGCACCACCGTCAGGAGTCCGTTGATCTGGTCTCCCCGGCGGTCCGGCCACGGGCACGGTTTGAATGCTTATGCGGGCCAAACGCTACTCCATCCTTATGCGGCACTCACGGGCAGCCCCCGCTAACGCGCCGCCCGGCTACCCGATCAGCCCCCGAGGGGTGAAGCACCCCGGAACAGCGGACGGAGTCGCAGGTCATGGCGGACTTCCGAGCCTCCCACGACCGAACGGGCGACCGCACTGCGACACGCGGGTGACGGACCGTCGGCCGCTCCCGCAGCCGGGAGGAATCCCCCCGTAAGGGGCGTCGTCTACGGTGGCCCCGTGCCCTACTTCGACGCCGCCTCCACCGCCCCGCTGCACCCCGTCGCCCGGCAGGCGCTGCTCGCCGCGCTGGACGAGGGCTGGGCCGACCCCGCCCGACTGCACCGCTCCGGCCGGCAGGCCCGGATGCTGCTCGACGCCGCCCGGGAGACCGTCGGCGAGGTGCTCGGCGCCCGCGCCGACGAGATCGTCTTCACCGCATCCGGCACCCAGGCCGTCCAGTTGGGCGTCCTCGGCGCGCTGCGCGGCAACCGCCGGCGCGGCGCCCACCTGCTGCACTCCGCGGTGGAGCACTCGGCCGTCCTGCACACCGCCGAGCGGTGGGCCGCCGACGGCGGCGCCGCCACCGCCGTCCCGGTCGACCGTCACGGCCGGGTCGACGCCGGGGAGTTCGCCGCCGCGCTGCGGCCGGACACCGCGCTCGCCGTCCTGCAGTCCGCCAACCACGAGGTCGGCACCCTGCAGCCGGTCGCCGAGACCGCCGCGCTGATCGGCGACGTCCCACTGCTGGTGGACGCCGCGCAGAGCGCCGGCCGGCTGCCGGTGCCGGGCGGCTGGTCGGTCCTGACGGCCAGTGCGCACAAGTGGGGCGGCCCGGCCGGCGTCGGCGTGCTGGCGGTCCGCAAGGGCGTCCGGTACTCCTCGCCGCTGCCCGCCGACGACCGGGAGGGCGGCCGCGTGCCGGGCTTCGTCAACGTCCCCGCGATCGTGGCCGCCGCCGCCTCGCTGCGGGCGGTCCGGGCCGAGGCCGAGACGGAGAACGCCCGGCTGCACGAGCTGGTCGAACTGATCCGGCGTCGGGTCCCGCAGCTGGTCCCCGCGGCGGAGGTGGTCGGCCACCCGGAGCTCCGGCTCCCGCACCTGGTCACCTTCTCCTGCCTGTACGTGGACGGCGAAGTGCTGCTCGGCGAGCTCGACCGGGCCGGCTTCGCCGTGAACTCCGGCTCGTCCTGCACCTCCAGCACGCTGACGCCGAGCCACGTGCTGGCCGCGATGGGCGTCCTCACCGAGGGCAACGTCCGCGTCTCGCTCCCGCCGGGCACCACCGCCGCGGACGTCGAGCGCTTCCTCGACGTGCTCCCCCGCGTCGTCGCCGACATCCGCGCCCCGCTCGGCCTCGACCTCCCCGCCCCGGGCGGCACCGCCGAGGCGCTGGTCCTCGACACCCTCGGCAAGCGCTGCCCGCTGCCCGTCATCGAACTCGCCAAGCGCATCCCCGGGGTCGCCCCGGGCGGCCGCGTCGCCGTCCTCTCCGACGACGAGGCGGCCCGCCACGACATCCCGGCCTGGTGCGAGATGTGCGGCCACACCTATGCGGGCGAGGCCCCGGCCACCGAGTACGGCGCGGACCACGGCACGGCCTACCTGGTGGTCAGGGCGGAGGACCGCTAGCAGGCGCGCGGGGCCCGGGCCGTCGCGGTTCCCCCCGACGGCCCGGGCTTCCCGCCCGCCGGCCGGACTAGAGCTTCTCGCGGATCTCCGCCGCCGCCTGCGCGCCGTACGCGGCCTCGAAGCGCTCCAGGAAGTGGCCGCCGCGCAGCTCGTACTCCTGGGTTCCGACGGTCTCGATGACCAGGGTGGCGAGCATGCAGCCGATCTGGGCGGCGCGCTCCAGGCCGAGGCCCCAGGAGATGCCGGCCAGGAAGCCCGCGCGGAAGCCGTCGCCGACGCCGGTGGGGTCGGCCTTGCGCTCCTCCGCGGCGCAGCCGACCAGGATGTCGGGCTCGCCGTTGCGCTGGATGCGGACGCCCTTCGCACCGAGGGTGGTGACCCGGGTGCCGACGCGGCGCAGGATCTCGTCCGAGGACCAGCCGGTCTTGGACTCGATCAGCGCGGCCTCGTACTCGTTGGTGAACAGGTAGGCCGCGCCGTCGACGATCTCGCGGATGTCCTCGCCCTCCAGGCGGGCGAGCTGCTGGGAGGGGTCGGCGGCGAAGGCGTAGCCGCGGGTGCGGCACTCCTGGGTGTGCCGCACCATCGCGGCGGGGTCGTCGGCGCCGATCAGGACCAGGTCGAGGCCGCCGACCCGGTCGGCGATCGGCTTCAGCTCGATGTTGCGGGCCTCGGCCATCGCGCCGGTGTAGAAGGACGCGATCTGGTTGTGGTCCTGGTCGGTGGTGCACATGAACCGGGCGGTGTGCCGGGTCTCGGAGATGTGCACGGACTCGGTGTCGACGCCGTGCCGGTCGAGCCAGCTGCGGTACTCGGTGAAGTCCGCGCCGGCCGCTCCGACCAGGATCGGGCGCAGGCCCAGCACGCCCATGCCGAAGGCGATGTTCGGGCCGACGCCGCCGCGGCGGATGTCGAGGGTGTCGACCAGGAAGGACAGCGACACCGTGTGCAGCTGTTCGGCGACCAGCTGCTCGGAGAAGCGTCCGGGGAAGGTCGTCAGGTGGTCGGTGGCGATCGAGCCGGCGACGGCGATGCGCACGGGGTTCTCCTCGGGCGGCCCGGCGGTGGCCGGAGCACGGACAACAACCCACCTAAGGTACCCGCCCGATCCGGTACTACCGATGGGTAGGCCTGTCGCGCTGGGCCGGACCGTCCTAGGGTCGCCGGTACGGGGGCCGGACGCGGCCCCCGTCCAGTCCGCGGCAGCGTGGCCGCGGCGCGGCGATCGGAGCTGGGTACCGCATGGTGATTGATCACTCCCCCCGCCGTCTGCTGGGCGGCCTGCACGACGCCGACGCGGAGTCGCTGTCCGACCTGCTGGACTCCTCGCGCCGGCTGGGCCGGTTCTGGCCCGCGGCCGGGCCGGGGCCGGTGGGCGCCGTGCCGGTGGCGCTGGGCGTCCGGGTGCCGGTGGAGGCCCGCCGGGTGGTGGCCGGCATGCCGGAGTTCGGCGAGTAGCGGGAACCGGTTTCCTCCCGAGCACGTCAAATCCGCGCGGTGCCGCTCCCGGCGGCACTGCGCGAACCCCCGGGAGGAACGCAGATCATGGACGACAGGACCGCAGCCGTCTCCGTCAGGCCCTCGTACGCGCGTCGGAGCGCCATGGCGCTCGCCGCCGCGTCCCTCGCCGCCGGGCTGTTGACCGCGTGCGGCAGTTCCGGCTCGACGGCCCCGGCCGGCCCGGGCTCCCCGAGCCCGAGCCCGACCGCCGCCGCCTCGGACGCGTCCCCGGCCCCGGGCAGCGCTGCCCCGGGCTCGCCGACCGCCACGGCGGGCGCTTCGACCCCGGCCGGGAACGGCACCCCGACCGCGGGCGAGCCGACCTCGCCTGGCATCGCCGTGGGCGAGCACCCGCCGACGGCCGTGAAGATCCCCGTGACGGGCTACCGGCAGGACAGCCCCACCCAGTTGACGGTGTTCTACGTCGCCGGGGTGTGCGACAAGTACGGGGTGCGGCTGGAGGAGGACAACCCGCCGGCCGTGAAGCTGCGGATCGTGGTCACCAGGACCGCCGAGCCGGGCAAGGCCTGCCCGCAGGTGATGAAGGAGCAGGAGGCGACGGTGACGCTGCCCCACCCGATGAACGGCGGCGGTGTGGTGGACACCGCGACCGGCGAGCAGGTGCCGCCGCGGTCCGACGGGGTGGGCGCCGGCGGCCCGCGCTGACCCCGGAAAGCCCCGAGGGCGGCTCCCCCGCACGGGGAGCCGCCCTCTTCGTTCGCGCTGCTGGAAGGCTTAGCTGAACGAGTCGCCGCAGGCGCAGGAGCCGGTGGCGTTCGGGTTGTCGATGGTGAAGCCCTGCTTCTCGATGGTGTCGACGAAGTCGACGGTGGCGCCGCCCAGGTAGGGGGCGCTCATCCGGTCGGTGACGACCTTGACGCCGTCGAAGTCCTTGACGACGTCGCCGTCCAGCGAACGCTCGTCGAAGAACAGCTGGTAGCGCAGGCCCGAGCAGCCGCCGGGCTGCACGGCGACGCGGAGCGACAGGTCCTCGCGGCCTTCCTGCTCCAGCAGGCTCTTGACCTTGGCCGCGGCGGCATCGGTGAGGAGGATGCCACTCTCGACGGTGGTCTTCTCGTCCTGGACGGTCATGCTTACTCCCGGTCGGTGACGACTGTGATCCGCCAGTGCCAACCGGCGGCCTCCCGGATTCATTTCCGGAAGGTGGTGCGTTCGGGGACGTTTTTTCGTCGCCCACTCCCCCACGTACCCCATGCTCGCACACCGGCCGGGGCGGGGTCACCGTCCGCTCTCGGGCAAAGCGCTACCGCCCGCGCATCCGGCGCAGCAGGATGTGACGGTGATCATTCGTCAGCTGAGGGACACCGCGGAGGACGCCGAGGCGGTGAACCGGGTCTCCCGGGCGGCGTTCCGCGACCTGGACGGCCGGCCGCCCGCGGACGGGTCGGAGCCGGAGGACGAGCGGGCGCGGATCCGCCGGCTCGCGCGTTCTCGGCACCTGGCGGTGACCGATCCGCAGGGGTGCTGGATCGCCGAGCAGGACGGCGAGCCGGTCGGGGCGGCGCTGTCGCTGCGCCGCGAGGGCGTGTGGGTGCTGGCGCTGTTCGCGGTGCTGCCGTCGGCGCAGGGCCGGGGGGTGGGCCGACTGCTGCTGGAGCGGGCCGCGGCGCACGGGCGGGGCTGCCTACGCGGGCTGCTGTGCGCCTCGCCGTCGCCGGCGGCGGCGCGCCGCTACCGGGCGGCGGGGTTCACGCTGCACCCGACGATGCGGCTGACCGGCCGGGTGGACCGGGAGCGGCTGCTGGATCCGGGGGACATCCCGGTGCACCGGGGCAACGCCTCGCACCTGCACCTGCTGGACTCGGTGGACCGGCGGCTGCGGGGCGCGGCGCACGGCCCGGACCACGGGTTCATGCTGGCGCACTTCGAGGAGCTGCTGATCGCGGACACCCTGGCGGGCACCGGCTACTGCTACCGGGACGGCGGGAGCGTCCAGCTGGTGGCGGCCACGTCGAAGCGGATCGCCGCCCGGCTGCTGCGGGAGGCACTGGCCCGGGTGCCGGCGGACACGGACGCGGACGTGTCGTTCCTGACGGCCGAGCAGGAGTGGGCGGTGGACGTGGGCCTGGACCTGGGCCTGTCGCTCAGCACCCGCGGCTACCTCGGGGTGCGCGGGATGCGCCCGCCGGCCCCGTACGTGCCGAACGGCGGCTACCTGTAGCCGCCGTCCGGTCCCGCGGGCGGTCACCGCATGGTGTCGAGGATCTCCTGGACCATCTCCATGGTGGTGCCGGGGTGCAGGAAGGCGAACCGGGCGACGGTCTCGCCGTCCCAGCCGGTGGGGGTGACGAAGCCGATCTGGTCGGCGAGCAGTCGGCGGGACCAGCGGTAGTAGTCGTCGTGGGTCCATCCGGTACGGCGGAAGCAGACCGCGGTCAGCTGCGGGTCGTGGAGCAGTTCGAGGTGCTCGGTGTCGCGGATCAGCTGCGCGGTGTCCCGGGCCAGGCGCAGGCCGGTCTCGATGGCGTCGGTGTAGGCCTGGACGCCGTGCACGGCGAGCGAGAACCAGAGCGGCAGGCCGCGGGCGCGCCGGGTCAGGTGGTAGGCGTAGTCGGTGGGGTTCCACTCGTCGCCCTCGGTGTGCAGGACGTCCAGGTAGCCGGCGTCCTGGGTGTGCACGGCGCGGGCCAGCCGCGGGTCGCGGTAGAGCAGCGCGGCGCAGTCGAACGGGGCGAACAGCCACTTGTGCGGGTCGACGACGAAGGAGTCGGCGTGCTCGATGCCGTTGTAGCGCTCGCGCACGGAGGGGGCGAACAGCCCGGCGCCGCCGTAGGCGCCGTCGACGTGGAACCACATCTCGCGTTCACGGGCGACCTCGGCGATGCCGGCGAGGTCGTCGATGATGCCTTCGTTGGTGGTGCCGGCGGTGCCGACCACGGCGACGACGGTCTCGGGGTGCGGGTCGGCGTCGAGGGCGGCGCGCAGCGCGGCGCCGGTGAGGCGGCGGTCGACGGCGGGGACGGGGAAGGCCTCGACGCCGATGATGTTGAAGGTGTTCTTGACCGAGGAGTGCACCTGGTCGGCGACGGCGATCCGCAGCCGGGCCTCCGGACCGACGCCCAGCCGGCGGCGGGCGGTGTCGCGGGCGACCACCAGCGCGGAGAGGTTGCCGGCCGAGCCGCCGGAGACGAAGACGCCGCCGGCGGCCGCGGGCAGGCCGGCCCGGTCGGCTATCAGCCGCAGCACCTGGTTCTCGGCGGCGATCGCGCCGGCCGCCTCCAGCCAGGAGATGCCCTGCAGGGAGGCGCACGAGACCACCATGTCGAACAGCAGCGCGGCCTTGGTGGGGGCGCACGGGATGAAGGACAGGTAGCGCGGGCTGTCGGCGGAGATGACGGCCCGGGACAGCTCGTGGTCGTACAGCTTGAGCACGTCGGCGGGGTCGTTGCCGCGGTCGTTGAGCAGTCCGGCGAGGACCTCCCGCAGGTGCGCGCCGTCGCCGGGGTGGTCGAGCGGGACGGGGTCGTACTGCAGCCGTTCGCGCATGTAGTCGAAGACCAGGTCGACCAGCTCGTTGTCCGGCTTGTGCATGCGGTCGGGCGCTGCGTACACGGGTGTCCTCTTCGCTGCGTGCGGTGCGTGGGGTTCCCGATCAGCGTAGGCAGCGGTGGCGGGCGGGCGCGCGTCGGAACGGGGCCGGTCAGGGCCGGTTTCGTGCGTGTTCGAGGGGGGCCGCGCAGGATTCCTGCGTCAGATCAGCTGGGAGAGCACGACCGAGGAGCGGCTGCGCTGGACGCCGGGCTCCTTGCGGATGCGTTCGATGACGGCTTCCAGGTGGCGGGTGTCGGCGGCCCGCAGGTGGACCAGGGCGTCGGGGTCGCCGGTGACCGTCCAGGCGGCGGCGACCTCCGGGAACTTGCGCAGCGAGGCGAGCAGTTCCTCGGGCGAGGTGCGGGGGCGGCAGTAGACCTCGACGAACGCCTCGGTGCCCCAGCCGAGCAGGGCGGGGTCGAGCACGACGGTGAAGCCGCGGACGACGCCGCGCGCCCGCAGCCGGTCGATCCGGCGGCGGACGGCGGTGGCGGACAGGTTGGTGAGCAGTCCGATCTCGGCGTAGGAGGCGCGGCCGTCGCGGCTGAGGTGGTCGAGCAGCAGGCGGTCGGTGTCGTCGAGGGCCGCCCGGCCGAGGTCGGGCGGCCGGTGGGTGCTCATGGCGGGGCTCCACGGGTGGTGCGGGTGAGGGTGTCGCGAGCCGCGGCCCCCGCGCACGGGGGCGGACTCTGCGGGCCCATTCTCGCGGACGCCGGACGTGCGTTCAGTCCACCAGCAGGACGATCTTGCCGCGGGTGCGTCCTTCGGCGTTGAGGGCCTGGGCGGAGGCGGCCTGGCCGAGCGGGAAGGTGGAGGCGACCGGAACGGTGAGCAGTCCGTCGTCGGCGAGCCGGGCGACGGCGGCGAGGTCCTCGGGGTCGGGGCGGGTCCAGATGTAGTGGCCGCCGAACTCGGTGACCCGGTAGTCGACGGCGGAGGCGATCCGGGTGGGGTCCTTGGCCAGGGCGGTGGAGACGTCGAGCGCCTCGCCGCCGACCAGGTCGAGCACCGCGTCGACCCCGTCGGGGGCGAGGGCGCGGACGCGTTCGGTCAGGCCCGGTCCGTACTCGACGGGTTCGACGCCGAGGCCGCGCAGGTAGGTGTGGTTGTGCGGTCCGGCGGTGCCGATCACCCGGGCGCCGAGGGCGCCGGCGATCTGGACGGCGATCGAGCCGACGCCGCCGGCCGCGGCGTGGATCAGCACGCTCTCGCCGCTGCGCAGGTGCAGGGCGTTCACCAGGGCCTGCTGGGCGGTGAGCCCGGCGGTGGGCAGGCCGCCGGCCTCGGCCCAGGAGAGCGCGGCGGGTTTCCGGGCCAGGGTGCGGACGGGAGCGGCGACGAGTTCGGCGTAGGTGCCGTGTTCGATGACGTCCTTGCGGACGTAGCCGATCACCTCGTCGCCGGGCCGGAACTCGGTGACGGCGCCGCCGACGGCCTGCACCGTGCCGGCCAGGTCGAAGCCCATGACCAGCGGGAAGTGCACGTCGAGGATGCCGTCGAGGTGCCCCTCGCGGATCTTCCAGTCGACGGGGTTGACGCCGACCGCTCGGGTGCGGACGAGGACGGAGTCGGGGCCGACCTTGGGGTCCGGGAGTTCGGTGTACTCGACCACGTCGGGGCCGCCGTAGCGGTTGATCGCGATTGCCTTCATGCCCTCCAGCCAACCGGGGGCACGGCGGGTTCTCGCGCCGGAAGCATCCATCCTGGTGAGCGGTTCTCGTCACATCGACAGGATGGCCATCGTCAGGCTGACGACAACCGGTTATCATAGATAGCGTCAGATAGACGAGAAGGCTGGTCGGGAACGATCCGGCCGCACAGGAGGGCAGCCGCCCGTGACCACCACCACCGAGACGTACGGCGTCGACCCCACTCCCTCGCCGCTCGCCCTGCTGCTGCTCGGCCGCGAGGCCGACCCGAACAGCGAGCGCGGCGTGGAGTGCCCCGGCGACCTGCCCGCCGCCTCCGACCCGGACCTGGTGGCGCGCGCCCGCGCCGCCAAGGAGAAGCTCGGCGACCGGGTCTTCATCCTGGGCCACCACTACCAGCGCGACGAGGTCATCGAGTTCGCCGACGTCACCGGCGACTCCTTCAAGCTGGCCCGCGACGCCGCGGCCCGCCCGGAGGCCGAGTACATCGTCTTCTGCGGCGTGCACTTCATGGCCGAGTCCGCCGACATCCTCACCTCCGAGCGCCAGCAGGTCGTCCTGCCGGACCTCGCCGCGGGCTGCTCGATGGCCGACATGGCCACCGCCGAGCAGGTCGCCGAGTGCTGGGACGTGCTGACCGACGCGGGCGTCGCGGACGTCACCGTGCCGGTGTCGTACATGAACTCCTCCGCCGACATCAAGGCCTTCACCGGCAAGCACGGCGGCACCATCTGCACCTCCTCCAACGCCAAGCGGGCGCTGGAGTGGGCGTTCGAGCAGGGCCAGAAGGTGCTGTTCCTGCCCGACCAGCACCTGGGCCGCAACACCGCGGTGCTGGAGATGGGCTTCTCCCTGGAGGACTGCGTCCTCTACAACCCGCACAAGCCGAACGGCGGCCTGACCGCCGAGCAGCTGCGCGACGCGAAGATGATCCTGTGGCGCGGCCACTGCTCGGTGCACGGCCGGTTCAACCTGGACTCGGTCAACGAGGTGCGCGAGCGGATCCCCGGCGTGAACGTGCTGGTGCACCCGGAGTGCCGCCACGAGGTGGTCACGGCCGCCGACCAGGTCGGCTCCACCGAGTACATCATCAAGGCGCTGGACGCCGCCGAGCCCGGCTCCAAGTGGGCGATCGGCACCGAGCTGAACCTGGTCCGCCGGCTCGCCAAGGCGCACCCGGACAAGGAGGTCGTCTTCCTCGACCGCACGGTGTGCTTCTGCTCCACCATGAACCGGATCGACCTGCCGCACCTGGTGTGGGCGCTGGAGTCGCTCGCCGAGGGCCGGGTCCCGAACGTGATCACGGTGGACGCCGAGACCGAGAAGTACGCCAAGGCCGCGCTCGACCGCATGCTGGCCCTGCCGTAACGATTCTCCGGCACCCGCGCGAGAGGGCGGGCACTCCCCCGGGGGAGTGCCCGCCCTCTCGTCACGAACGGCGCCCGAACTACTCCGGGAGGCCCGGGATCAGACCGTCGCCCTCGTCGCGCAGCAGCTCCCGGACCTGGTCCAGGGACGCCTCGGCGTCCGGCAGGATCAGGTCGGACGGCTCCAGCGACTCCGGCGGCAGCGGCGTGCCGACCTCCCGGACGGCCGCCAGCAGGCTGCCGAGCGCCGCCTTGAAGGCCGCCTCGTCGCCCGCCTCGACGGCCTGGAGCAGATCGTCGTCCAGCTGGTTCAGCCGGTTGAGGTCCCCCTCGGCGACCTCGAACTGCCCCTCACCCAAGACCCGCATGATCATGCTGGTACGTCTCCCCTGCTCGCGGGCTTACTTCTGGTAGTTGATGGTGGGCGGCGGGGTGTCGTTCTTCCCCTGCTCGATCGCCTGCGGCTGGGAGGCGGGGGTGCCGCCGGTCAGCTCGGCCTTCATCCGGGCCAGCTCCAGCTCGACGTCGCTGCCGCCGGCCACCCGCTCCAGCTCGGCCTCGATGTCGTCCTTGCGGCCCAGGCCGCTGGCGTCGTCGAGCGCGCCGGAGGCCAGCAGCTCGTCGATCGCGCCCGCGCGGGCCTGCATCTGCGCGGTCTTGTCCTCGGCCCGCTGGATCGCCAGACCCACGTCGCCCATCTCCTCCGAGATGCCGGAGAAGGACTCGGCGATCCGGGTCTGCGCCTGGGCGGCGGTGTAGGTGGCCTTGATGGTCTCCTTCTTGGTGCGGAAGGCGTCCACCTTGGCCTGGAGGCGCTGGGAGGCGAGGGTGAGCTTCTCCTCCTCGGCCTGCAGGGCCTGGTACTGCGTCTCCAGGTCGGTGATCTGGGACTGCAGGTTGGCCTTGCGGCTGAGGGCCTCGCGCGCCAGGTCCTCGCGGCCCAGCGACAGCGCCTTGCGGCCCTGGTCCTCGTACTTGGAGGACTGCTGCTGGAGCTGGGTCAGCTGGAGCTCCAGGCGCTTGCGGGAGGTGGCCACGTCGGCGACGCCCCTGCGCACCTTCTGCAGCAGTTCCAGCTGCTTCTGGTAGGAGTAGTCGAGCGTTTCGCGCGGGTCCTCCGCCCGGTCCAAGGCCTTGTTCGCCTTGGAGCGGAAGATCAGCCCCATACGCTTCATGATTCCGTCGCTCATGGGCCTCGATAGCCCCCTTCTTCGGGCCTGGGTTTGCGTCTCGTGACAGGTCGAGTGTATGCGCGGCGGGGTCCCCGGCGCAGTCCACCGGCCAGCAACAATGCTGCTACAGCGGGGGGCCGTCCGGCATCGTCCTCACGATCGATATCGGTTCGCGTCCGGGGGCGGGCCGGAAACCGGCCGGTCAACCCGTACGCTGGGAGTGTGTTTCGACGCCGCTCTGATGAATCCGCTGCCGCCTCCACCGTCACCATGACGAAGGAGGACGAGAAGCTGCCCCGCGACCCGCAGGCCCCCAAGGGCCGGCCCACGCCCAAGCGCAGTGAGGCCGAGGCCAACCGGAAGACCCGGGTCTCCGTCCCCAAGGACCGCAAGGAGGCCGCCCGGCAGGCCCGCGAGCGGATGCGCGTCGAGCGCGAGAAGCAGCGCACCGCGCTGCTGGAGGGCGACGAGCGCGCCCTGCCGGCCCGTGACAAGGGCCCGGTGCGGCGGTACGTCCGCGACTTCATCGACTCCCGCTGGGCCGCGGCCGAGTTCTTCCTGCCGTACGCCGTCGTGGTGCTGGTGCTCTCCATCACCAAGATCGGCTACCTGCAGCTGCTCTCCACGCTGCTGTTCATGATCTTCTTCGTGGTGGTGATCCTCGACTTCGTCCGGATCGGCTTCGCGCTGCGCAAGGGCCTCGCCGAGCGCTTCCCGAACGACAACACCCGCGGCGCCGTGACGTACGGCCTGATGCGCACCCTGCAGATGCGCCGCCTGCGGCTGCCCAAGCCGATGGTCAAGCGGGGCGAGCGGCCCTGACCGCAGAAGCCGTACCGCCGTACTGGGCCCCGCCGGCGCAGCAGCCGGTCGGGGCCTTCGGCACGCCGGGCATCCCCGCCCAGCAGTACGGGACCGGGGCGCCGCGCGGCCGGCACGGCCGGCTGCCCGCCCGGGGCGGGCCGTACCACAGCGGGGCCGGCGAATGGCTGGAGCGGCACGGCGGCCTGCACAACCTGGTCCGCCAGGAACTGGTGACCCGTCAGCTCGCCGAGCAGCTCACCCGGGGCACCGCGCTGCGGGTGCTGGACGTCGGCTGCGCCGAGGGCACCCAGGCGCTGCGGCTGGCCCGCGCCGGGCACTTCGTCACCGGCATCGACCCGGACCCGAACATCCTCGCCGTCGCCCACCAGGCGCTGGCCGCCGAGCCGCCCGAGGTCCGCGAGCGGGTCCAGCTGCTCACCGGCGACGGCCACCAGGTCGGCCGCTGGTTCGGGCCGCGCAGCTTCGACCTGGTGCTCTGCCACGGCACCCTGATGTACCTGCCCGACCCGGACCCGATGCTCGCCTCGGTGGCCCGCATCCTGGCCCCCGGCGGGCTGCTCTCGCTGCTGGTCCGCAACGGCGACGCGCTGGCCATGCGGGCCGGGCTGACCGGCGACTGGCGGGCCTGCCAGGAAGCCTTCGACACCACCCGCTACACCAACCGCCTCGGCCTGCCCGCCCGCGCCGACCGGCTCGCCGAACTCTCCACCACGCTCGCCGAGTTCGCCGTCCCGGTGCGCCGCTGGTACGGGGTGCGGGTGTTCACCGACACCATGCCGGACGAGGCCGCCCCGGTGGACGGCCGCCAGCTCGGCCAGCTGCTGGACGCCGAGGAACGGGCCGGCAAGCAGGACCCGTACCGGCACGTCGCCGCGCTGCTGCACGTCGTCGGAATGAAGTGAGCGCCGCCGCGCCCTGACGGCCGGTCAGCCCTCGTGCAGGCTCATCGGGTAGACGTCGCGGCCGTCCTCGACCAGCACCACGCGGTCGACGCCGTCGTCCAGCAGCGTCTTCCACTCCTCGCCGATCCAGGACTCCGCGTCTCCCTGGCTGGAGAACTCCTCGGCGCCGCCGTCCTGGGCCACCACGGCGCCGTCGCTCTTCTCGTACCGCCAGGTCCACACCATGCCGGGCTCCTCCGGGTAAGCGCTGCTGAAGGGTTGCGACAGTAGCGTGCCCACCTGGGATGCGGGCATGCGCCGTCCGGCAGGATGATCGCATGGCCCTCCCCCGCACCCTGCTGCTCGGCGGCGCCCGCTCGGGCAAGTCCACCCGCGCCGAGCAGCTGCTCGCCGACCACCCCGACGTCCTGTACGTCGCCACCTCCGGCACCCGCGACGGCGACGCCGACTGGGCGCACCGGGTCGACCTGCACCGGGCGCGCCGGCCCGCCGGCTGGCGCACCGCCGAGACCTGCGACCTGGAGGCCGTGCTGGCCGACGACGCCGACCCCGCGCCGGTCCTGATCGACTGCCTGGCGCTGTGGCTGACCGCCGTCATGGACGAGCACCGGGCCTGGGACGACGAGCGGTGGCTGGACGGCGGCCGGGAGGCCGTCGAGGCGCGCTGCGCGGCCCTGGCCGCGGCCTGGGCCGGCACCCGGCGGACGGCGGTCGCCGTCAGCAACGAGGTCGGCATGGGCGTGGTCCCCGCCACCGCCTCCGGACGGCGCTTCCGGGACACCCTCGGGCGGCTCAACATGGCCGTCGCCGACGCCTCCGAACAGGTGCTGCTGGTGGTCGCCGGACAGGTGCTGACCGTCAAAGGTACGGCCGTGTAGATTGCCGAGCGATGGACACCACCGTGGATCTCGACACTTTCTCCTCGCTCGTCGAACGGCCTGACGAGAGTGCGCGGCGCGGCGCCGAGGAGCGCTGGCAGCAGTTGGCCCTGCCGCGCGGCGGCCTGGGCCGGCTCCAGGAGCTGGCGGCCTGGCTGGCGTCCGCGCAGGGCGAGGCGCCGACCCGCCCGCTGGGCTCCAGCCGGGTCCTGCTGTTCGCCGCCGACCACGGCGTCGCCTCGCTCGGCGTCTCCGCGCTCGACGCCCGCGGCGGCACCGCCGACCGGGTCCGTGCGGTGCTCGACGGCACCGCGCCGGTGTCGGTGCTGGCCCGCCGCTTCGGCGCGGACGTCCGGGTGGTCGACGTCGCCGTGGACGTCGACCCCGCCGAGTTCCCCGAGGAGGTCGTCCGCCACCGCGTCCGGCGCGGCTCCGGCCGGATCGACGTCGAGAACGCGCTGACCCCCGACGAGGCCGCGCGGGCCTTCCGGGCCGGCATGGCCGTCGCCGACGAGGAGGCCGACGCCGGGACCGACCTGGTCCTGCTCGGCGACCTCGGCGTCGGCTCCACCACCGTCGCCGCCGTCCTGATCGGCGCCCTCTGCGGCACCGACGCCGCCGCCGTCACCGGCCGCGGCTCCGGCGTCGACGACCGGGTGTGGATGACCAAGTGCGCCACCGTGCGCGACGCGCTGCGCCGGGCCCGCCCCGTGCTCGGCGACCAGCTCGCGCTGCTCGCCGCGACCGGCGGCGCGGACTTCGCGGCGATCACCGGCTTCCTGCTGCAGGCCGCCGTCCGCAAGCTCCCCGTCGTCCTCGACGGGGTGGTCTCCGCGGCGAGCGCCCTGGTCGCGCAGCGGATCGCGTTCCGCGCTCCCGAGTGGTGGCGGGCCGCCGCGCTCACCGGCGAGCCCGCGCAGGCCAAGGCCTACGACCGCCTGACCCTGACGCCCCTGCAGGACACCGCCGTCACCATGGGCGAGGGCGTCTCCGCGGTCCTCGCCCTCCCGCTGCTCCAGGCCGCCGGCGACGCCCTCGCCGAACCGGCCGCCGTCCCCACCGCGAAGCCGCTGCCGCCGCGGGCCCCGGCCAAGCTGCCGACCGCGGCGGAGCTGCTCGGGCGCTACTGAGGCCCGGGCGGTGAACGAGGAGGGCGCCCGGCGCGCCGGAGCGTCCGCCGGGCTGCGGTTCGCGTTCGGGACGCTGACGGTGTTTCGGGTGCGGGTGCACCGCTGGGACCGGTCGGCGGGCGGGGCCGCGATGGCGCTGGCACCGGTGGTCGGCGTCGTGCTGGGAGCGCTGGCGGGCGCCGTCGGGGCGCTGGTCGCCTGGCGGGGCGGGGCGCTGCTGGGCGGGATCGCCGCGGTGGCCGTCTGGGCGGTGGCGACGCGCGGGCTGCACCTGGACGGGGTGGCCGACGTCGCGGACGGGCTCGGCAGCGGCAAGCCCGCCGAGGACGCGCTGCGGATCATGAAGCAGTCGGACATCGGGCCGTTCGGCGTGCTGACGCTGGTGCTGCTGATGCTCGCTCAGGTCGCCGCGCTGGCCGGGCAGTTCGGGGCCTCGCTCTGGCGCGGGGCGCTCGCCGCCGGCGTCGCCGCGACGGCGGGCCGCACCGCGCTGCTGTGGGGGTGCCTGCGCCCGGTGCCGGCCGCCCGGCCCGGGGGGCTGGGGGCGATGGTGGCGGGCACCGTCCGCCCGGTGACGGCGGTGCTGGTGACGCTGCTGGTGGCCGCCGGGGCGGCGGCGCTGCGGTGGCAGTGCGGGGTGGCCGTGCTGCTCGGGGTGGCGCTCGCCGGGGGATTGCTGCGGCGCTGCGTGCGGCGCTTCGGCGGGGTGACGGGGGACGTGCTGGGGGCGCTGGTGGAGACCTCCGCGACCGGGGCGCTGGTGGCACTCGCACTGGCATGACGGCGGGCCCGCGCGGGAACTCACGCACCGTCACGAGTCGCGGCGGTTCGTGCACGGGGGCAGGCGGGGCGGCGAGATCCCAACATGCGGACTACCATGCGGTGAGCACCCTGGCCCCATGCCCCGTTTTGCCGCGAGGTCTGCCTGGGTTTTGCCGGTCGGCAATGGAGCCGGCGCCGGCTGTGGACCGCGAAAGAACAGGACGCATTTGTCGTGACTGCACTGTCTGTGAGCACCTCCTCCGCCGCGAGCCTGCGTGCGGATGCCCTGGTGATCGGTGTCGCGAAGGGCCCTAAGGGCCTGGTCGTGGCGGCCGGCGCCGAGGCGGTCGTCGAGGCGTTCGATGGCAAGCTGGCCGAGGTCCTCACCACCCTGGGCGCCACCGGTGCCGAGGGTGAGGCGGTCAAGCTTCCCGCGCCGGCCGGGCTGAAGGCTCCGCTGGTGCTGGCCGTCGGCCTGGGCGAGGCCGTCGACGGCGCGTACGACGCCGAGGACCTGCGGAAGGCCGCCGGTGTGGCCGCCCGCACGCTGGCCGGTTCGAAGAAGGCCGCGCTGGCGCTGCCGGCCGTCTCCGCCGAGGACGTCGAGGCGGTCGCGCTGGGCGGCCTGCTCGGCTCGTACTCCTTCGGCGCCTACAAGGGCGAGGTCGCCAAGGCCCCGGTCGCCGAGCTGGTCGTGCTGACCGACCGCAAGGGCTCGAAGGACGCCAAGGCCGCCGTGGAGCGCGCCACGGCGATCGGCGAGGAGATGAACCGGGCCCGCGACCTGATCAACACCGCCCCGAACGACCTGAACCCGAAGTCCTTCGCCGCGATCGCCCAGGCGGCCGGCAAGGAGCACGGCCTGAAGGTCGAGGTGCTGGACGAGAAGGCGCTGGCCAAGGGCGGCTTCGGCGGCATCCTGGGCGTCGGCGTCGGCTCGGCCAACCCGCCGCGGCTGGTGAAGGTGGCGTACACCCACCCGAAGGCGAAGGCCACGCTGGCGTTCGTCGGCAAGGGCATCACCTACGACTCGGGCGGCATCTCGCTGAAGCCGGCCGGCCACAACGAGACCATGAAGTGCGACATGTCGGGTGCCGCCGCGGTGTTCGCCGCCGTGGTCGCCGCCAAGCGCCTGGGCCTGCAGGTCAACGTGACGGCGTGGCTGGCGCTGGCGGAGAACATGCCGTCCGGCTCGGCGACCCGCCCCGGCGACGTGCTGCGGATGTACGGCGGCAAGACCGTCGAGGTGCTGAACACCGACGCCGAGGGCCGCCTGGTGCTGGCCGACGCGATCGTCCGGGCCGGCGAGGAGCAGCCCGACGTGATCGTCGACGTGGCGACCCTGACCGGCGCGATGGTGCTGGCGCTGGGCAACCGCACCTTCGGCGTGATGGCCAACGACGACGCGCTGCGCACCAAGCTGCACGAGACCGCGGGCGCGGTGGGCGAGGCGTCCTGGCCGATGCCGCTGCCGGCCGACCTGCGCAAGGGCATGGTCGAGTCGACCGTCGCGGACCTGGCGAACATGGGCGAGCGGATGGGCGGCGGCCTGGTGGCCGGCCTGTTCCTGCAGGAGTTCGTCGCCGAGGGCATCGACTGGGCGCACCTCGACATCGCCGGCCCGGCGTTCAACGAGGGCGGCCCGTCCGGCTACACCCCGAAGGGCGGCACCGCGAGCGCGGTGCGCACCCTGGTCCGCTTCGCGGAGGACACCGCCGCGGGCAAGTGACCCGATGACGTGAGGGGCCCGGCACCGTTGGTGCCGGGCCCCTCACGCATTACCAGCCGGTAGTGACCGGTGCCAATTCGAGGATCTGTTCGCCTCCGGCGAAACTTGATTCCGCAGAGCGGAACCAGCCCGGCGAAGCCCCCCGTACGGAGTACCGCCGAACGCCCATTTCCCGGCCGTGAGCTGGGACGATACCTCCAGGAGCGGGTCACACCACCGCTCCGCGGACCGCACCGGGGTCCGGCCGGGGCACCCTCCGACGCCACCTGCCGCCAACAAGTGCAAAGATGTATTTCCGGCACGACTGGGCGCCCTTACAAGGGCTCTCACCCACCGGACCGCGACCGGCCCGGCGATCCGCACCTTTTGCATGGAGGACGTGACGTGGCGAACGACGCCAGCACCGTTTTCGACGTAGTCATTCTCGGAGGCGGAAGCGGCGGCTACGCCGCGGCCCTCCGCGCCGCGCAGCTTGGGCTGAGCGTCGCGCTGATCGAGAAGGGTGAGCTGGGCGGCACCTGCCTGCACCGCGGCTGCATCCCGACCAAGGCGCTGCTGCACGCCGCCGAGGTCGCCGACGAGACCCGCGAAGCCGCCGAGTTCGGCGTCCTGGCCAGCTTCCAGGGCATCGACATCAAGGGCGTCCACAAGTACAAGGACGACGTCGTCTCGGGCCTGTACAAGGGCCTGCAGGGCCTGGTCGCCTCGCGCAAGGTCACCTTCATCCAGGGCGAGGGCCGGCTGTCCTCGCAGACCTCGGTGGACGTCAACGGCCAGCGCGTCGAGGGCCGCCACATCGTCCTCGCCACCGGCTCCGTCCCGCGCTCGATCCCGGGCCTGGAGATCGACGGCAACCGGATCATCTCCTCCGACCACGCGCTGAAGCTCGACTACATCCCGAAGTCGGCGATCATCCTCGGCGGCGGCGTCATCGGCTGCGAGTTCGCCTCGGTCTGGAAGTCCTTCGGCGTCGACGTCACCATCGTCGAGGGCCTGCCGCACCTGGTGCCGCTGGAGGACGAGAACTCCTCCAAGCTGCTGGAGCGCGCCTTCCGCAAGCGCGGCATCAAGTTCGAGCTGAAGTCCCGCTTCTCCGGCGTGGAGTACACCGAGAACGGTGTCCGGGTCTCCACCGAGAACGGCAAGTCCATCGAGGCCGACGTGCTGCTCGTCGCCATCGGCCGCGGCCCGGTCTCGGCCGGCCTGGGCTACGAGGAGCAGGGCGTCGCGATGGACCGCGGCTACGTCCTGGTCGACGAGTACCTGCGCACCAACGTGCCGACCATCTCCGCCGTCGGCGACCTGGTTCCGACCCTGCAGCTGGCCCACGTCGGCTTCGCCGAGGGCATGCTGGTGGCCGAGCGGCTGGCCGGCCTGAAGGTCGTCCCGATCGACTACGACGGCATCCCGCGGGTGACGTACTCCAACCCGGAGGTCGCCTCCGTCGGCCTGACCGAGGCCAAGGCCGTCGAGCAGTACGGCAAGGAGAAGGTCGTCACCCTCAAGTACAACCTGGCCGGCAACGGCAAGAGCAAGATCCTCAAGACCGCCGGCGAGATCAAGCTGGTGCAGGTCAAGGACGGCGCCGTCGTGGGTGTCCACATGGTCGGCGCCCGCATGGGCGAGCAGGTCGGCGAGGCCCAGCTGATCTACAACTGGGAGGCCCTGCCCGCCGAGGTCGCGCAGCTGATCCACGCGCACCCGAGCCAGTCCGAGGCCCTCGGCGAGGCCCACCTCGCGCTGGCCGGCAAGCCGCTGCACGCGCACGACTGATCGCGCCCCCGTCCCCCTTCATTCCTGAACGCAAGACTTGATAGGAGTCGCTGGAACCATGGCGGTCTCAGTAACACTGCCCGCGCTGGGCGAGAGCGTGACCGAAGGCACCGTCACCCGCTGGCTGAAGGCCGAGGGTGAGCGCGTGGAGATGGACGAGCCGCTGCTCGAGGTCTCCACCGACAAGGTCGACACCGAGATCCCGGCGCCGGCCTCCGGCATCCTGGCCTCGATCAAGGTCGGCGAGGACGAGACCGTCGAGGTGGGCGCCGAGCTGGCGATCATCGACGACGGCTCCGGCGCTCCGGCCGCCGCCCCGGCGCCCGCCGCCGAGGCCGCTCCGGCCCCGGCCGCCGAGGCCCCGGCCGAGGCTCCGGCCGCGCCGGTGGCCGAGGCGCCCGCCGCCGAGGCCCCGGCTGCCGCTCCGGCCGCCGCCGCCCCGTCCGCCGACGCCACCCCGGTGCTGCTGCCGGCGCTGGGCGAGTCGGTCACCGAGGGCACCGTCACCCGCTGGCTGAAGGCCGAGGGCGACACCGTCGAGGTCGACGAGCCGCTGCTCGAGGTCTCCACCGACAAGGTCGACACCGAGATCCCCTCCCCCGTGGCGGGCACCCTGGTGAAGATCCTGGTCGGCGAGGACGAGACCGCCGAGGTCGGTGCCCAGCTCGCGCTGATCGGCGCCGCGGGTGCGGCCGCCGCCGCTCCGGCCCCGGCTGCCGCCCCGGCCCCGGCTGCCGCTCCGGCTGCCCCGGCGCCCGCCGCCGCTCCGGCTCCGGCCGCTGCCCCGGCGCCCGCGCCGGCCGCTCCCGCCGCCCCGGCCGCTCCGGCCGCCGCTGCCCCGGCTCCGGCTCCGGCCGCTCCGGCTGCCGCTCCGGCTCCGGTCACCGCCGCTCCGGCCGCCGCCGCCCCGGCCGCGGACGCCGGTGACGCCTACGTCACCCCGCTGGTGCGTAAGCTCGCCGCCGAGCACGGTGTCGCGCTGTCCTCCGTCGCCGGCACCGGCGTCGGCGGGCGCATCCGCAAGCAGGACGTGATCGCCGCCGCCGAGGCCGCGAAGGCCGCGCCGGCTCCGGCCGCCGCCGCCCCCGCTGCCGCCGCCCCGGCGAAGGCCGCCGCCGCTCCGTCCGAGCTGCGCGGCCAGACCGTCAAGATGACCCGCATGCGCAAGGTCATCGGCGACAACATGATGAAGGCCCTGCACGAGCAGGCGCAGCTGACCAGCGTGGTCGAGGTGGACGTCACCAAGATCATGTCGCTGCGCGCGAAGGCGAAGGACTCCTTCCTGGCCCGCGAGGGCGTGAAGCTGTCCCCGATGCCGTTCTTCGTGAAGGCCGCGGCCCAGGCGCTGAAGGCCCACGCGGTCATCAACGCCCGGATCAACGAGGACGAGGGCACCATCACCTACTTCGACACCGAGAACATCGGTATCGCGGTGGACTCCGAGAAGGGTCTGATGACCCCGGTCATCAAGGGTGCGGGCGACCTGAACATCGCCGGAATCTCGAAGAAGACCGCGGAGCTGGCCTCGAAGGTCCGCGGCAACAAGATCACCCCGGACGAGCTGTCCGGTGCGACCTTCACCATCTCCAACACCGGTTCGCGCGGTGCGCTGTTCGACACCGTCATCGTCCCGCCGAACCAGGTCGCGATCCTGGGCATCGGCGCGACCGTGAAGCGCCCCGTGGTGATCGAGGCCGACGGCGGCACCGCCATCGGCATCCGCGACATGACCTACCTGTCGCTCTCCTACGACCACCGCCTGGTGGACGGCGCGGACGCCGCCCGCTACCTGGTCGCGGTCAAGGAGATCCTGGAGGCCGGCGAGTTCGAGGTCGAGCTCGGCCTGTAAGGCGCCCCGGTTCCGCCCGCGAGCCCCGCACCGTCCCCGGACGGCGCGGGGCTCGCGCGTGTCCGGGCACTTGTCGCGCTGTGCCGTCGGCGGTGCGATCGGGTGCGGTCGCGGTGCGGATTGTGGATGCTGGAGCGGTGATGGACGAGACGGCATTCTGGCAGCTGATCGACGACTCCCGGGACGCGGCCGGGGGTGATCCGGACGAGCAGGCGCAGGCGTTGGTGGAACGGCTGATGGGGCTGGCCCCCGACGACGTGCTGGACTTCGCCCGGCAGTTCGAGGCGCGGTTCCAGCGGGCGTACACGGTGGAGCTGTGGGGCGCCGCGTACCTGCTGCTCGGCGGGGCCTCCGAGGACAGCTTCGACTACTTCCGCTGCTGGCTGATCGGCCAGGGCCGGGAGGTCTTCGAGGGCGGGGTGCACGACCCCGACGAACTCGCCGAACTGCTCCCGGACTTCGACGAGGAGGAGGACGGCGACGCCGAGGAGCTCGGGTACGCCGCCGACGAGGCGTACGAGCGGCTGACCGGGCTGCCGCTGCCGGACCTGGGGGTGCGTCAGCCGCCGGTGCCGCAGGGCGCCCCGTTCGACTTCGCGGACAAGGCGGTGATGGCGGCCCGCTACCCCCGGCTGTGGGAGTTGTACGGGGACTGACGGGCCCGGTCGGCGCGGGGCCGGCTCCTGGCGGGTCGTCAGGCGGCCTTGCGGATGCCGTGCACGATCCGGTCGAGCACCGCGGGCTGCGGGGCCTTGGGGTCGTCGTCCACGCCGCCGTGCAGGACGACGTACCCGCCGCCGCTCGCCGGGACGGCCGCCACCACGACGTAGCCGGCCGGGCCGTCGGCCTGCGGGTGGACGTACCAGCGGATCGCCCAGCCGGAGGCGCCCGCCACGTCGAGGGTGCCGGAGCTCTGCTCCTGGTGGTCCTTCAGGTCGCCGAAGATGCTGGGGGCGTAGGCGGCGATCTCGTGCTCGGCGGCGGTCCGCGCGTCCGGGGCGTCGACCGGCTCGGCGGCGATCGCGAACTGGCCGCGCACGCACAGCGAGCTGGACTGGCTGCACGCGTACTGGCCGGAGATCTCCAGCACGGACGCCTGGTCGGTGGCGGGTTCGGCGGTCCAGCCGTCGGGCAGCGGCACGCCCCAGCCGTGCGTCGGGTCGGCGATGGTCAGCGACGGGTCGGTGCTGTCCTGGGGCGACGGGGAGGCACTGCGGGACGGCGGCGGGCCGGCCGTGGCGATGGTGAGCGAGGGCGACGGGTCGGGCTTCTTCGCGGCCTCGGGCTGCAGCGCCCACACGGCGACGGCGACCGCGCCGATCACCACCGCGACCACGGCGCCGGTCGCGCCGAGCACCAGGCCGCGGCCGCCGCTGTTCGGCGGGGGCGCGGGGGCGGTGCTCCAGGCGTCGGCGGTGGTGGCGGGGCCGGTGGTCCAGGACTGGGTGACGGCGTCGTTCAGCCGGTTCGCCGGGCGGTGGGAGTCCGTCCAGGCGGCGCCGTCCCACCAGCGTTCCTGTCCGGTGCCGGGGACGGGGTACCAGCCGGGCGGCGTCGGATTGCTCACGCCGGTACCGTACCGCCCCGCCGCTGCGCCCGGGAGCGCCGGGGCGGTCACGAATCAGGCGGCGGCACAGGGCAGTTGACGGGCCGCCCGGACGACCGGTCAGTCCAGGGCGCGGCCCATCCAGACGTCGTCGACGTAGCGGTCCTCCAGCAGGAAGTGGCCGGGCAGGACGCCGAGCACCTGGAACCCGTTGCGCTCGTACAGGCGCCGGGCGGGCGCGTTGTGGCCGAGCACCCGCAGCGTCAGGCGGCGGGCGCCGGCCGCGCGGGCGGCGTCGCAGGCGGCGGCGAGCAGGGCGTCGCCGATGCCCCGGCCGCGGGCCCGCGGGAGCAGCGCCAGGCCCTGGATCTGCCGGACGTGGGCGTTGGACTCCAGGGGGATCTCCTGGACCTGGCGGATGTAGCCGACCACCTCGCCGTCGAGCTCGGCGACCAGGTACTGGTCGGGCCGGTGCCGGGGGTCGAAGACGGGCGCATCGGCCGCGCCCCTGGGGGCGACTTCGCTCAGCGGCGACCAGACGGCGTGGTCGATGGCGCGGATCGCCTGCTCGTCCCGCTCCTGCGCGGGTCGGATGATCGGATCGGTCGATGGCATGGCGGCCATGGTAGGTGGTCCACGTCCGACCGTGCCGGGAATTGTCTGCGCGACGGGGGGCAGGCGGGGAGCGAGGGCCGGGGCCGTCGGTGCAGGCCCGGGCGGCGCGGGCGGACGGGCGGCGCCGGGCCGATCCGGGCCCGCACGCGGTGCGGGAGCGGGACGGCGGCGGCTGCCCGGCCGAGGCCGCGTCAACTCGGGGCGCCCGCACCCGGCCTGCGGGTCGCAGCCGTCCCGGGGGTGGTGAGGACTGGAAGGATGGGCGGCATGCGTATCGCGGTGACAGGTTCCACGGGGTTGATCGGGTCCGCGCTGGTGGACTCCTTGGTCGGGGACGGGCACGAGGTGCTGCGGCTGGTGCGGCGGCGGTCGCGCACCGGGCCGCAGGCGGACGGGACGGTCGGGGTGGGGTGGAACCCTCTGCTGATGCAGATCGACGGCGCCGCGCTGGAGGGGGTGGACGCGGTGGTCCACCTGGCCGGGGCGGGTGTCGGCGACCGGCGCTGGTCGGACGCCTACCGGCGGGAGATCCGGGACAGCCGGGTGCTCGGCACCGAGACGCTGGCGGCCGCGCTGGCCCGGCTGAAGACGCCGCCGGAGGTGCTGGTCAGCGCGTCCGCGGTCGGCTGGTACGGGCAGACCGGCGACCAGGTGATCGACGAGCAGTCGCCCAGCGGCAGCGACTTCCTGTCCACGGTGTGCCAGGAGTGGGAGGACGCCGCGCGGCCCGCCGCGGACGCCGGCATCCGGGTGGTGCACCCGCGCACCGGGCTGGTGCTCGATCCGAAGGGCGGCGCGGGGGCCCGGCTGCTGCCGCTGTTCCGGCTCGGGCTGGGCGGCCGGCTCGGCAGCGGCCGCCAGTACTGGAGCCTGATCTCGCTGGCCGACGAGGTCGCCGCGCTCCGCTTCCTGATCGGGCGCCGGGAGCTGAGCGGCCCTGTCAACCTGACCGGGCCGGAGCCCGTCAGCAACGCCGAGCTGACCGCCGAGCTGTCCGAACAGCTGGGCCGGCCCGCGGTGTTCGCGGTGCCGGAGTGGGCGCTGCGCGCGGTGCTCGGGGAGATGGCCGTCGAGGTGGTGGGCAGTCACCGGGTGGTGCCGAAGGCCCTGGTGGAGGCGGGGTTCGAGTTCGAGCACCCGGATCTGCCGTCGATCGTGTCGGCGGCGTTGGGACGGCGTTCGTCCTGACGCTCCGCGGTCGTCTCCTGACGCGACATCAGGGGGGCGCACGGGTGCATGGGGACGGCGCGTGGGGTGTGAACGGTGACGGTGCGCGCCCGTTCCCGTTCCGCGCGCCGGATTTGACGCACGGTGGGTGACCGAACCGAACCGGCGTGTCCCCGCTTCCGGTCCGGCCGGCCGATTGAGTGTCCGGCGGCGGTCTGGGTAGCCGGGTGACTGGGCATCACACCGACGGACCATTGTCGTCCTGTCCCCCGCGGCCCGCCCCGGCACCCACCCGCACGCTCGCGGGCACCGCCGCGCGCGGCGGCCGCGGAGGGCTCCGCCAGGGAGGGAGCACCCATTCGTGCCCGCACATGACTTCATCAGCCGCGTCCACGCCGCCGACCCCGACGCGATCGTGGTCGGCGCAGGCGTCGCAGGGCTGACCGCCGCCGCCGCACTGGCCGCCCGGGGTCTCAACGTCCAGGTCCTGGAGGCCACCGAGCGGGTCGGCGGGCGCACCGCCACCCGGGAACTCGACGGCTTCCGCCTCGACCTCGGCGGTCACCTGCTCAACACCGCCCACCCCGAACTCGCCCGCCGCCTCGACCTGGAGCGGCTGGAGCTGCGCCCGCTCGCCCCCGGCGTCCTGGTGCACAGCAGCGGCCGCACCTACCGGGCCGGCGACCCGCAGCTCACCCCCGCCCGGCAGGCCGCCACCCGCAGCCCGCTCGGCACCCCGCTGGACCGGGCCCGGCTGGCCTCCGCGCTGTCCCGGCTCGCCGCCACCCCCACCGCCAAGCTGGTCGCCCGTCAGGAGACCACCGCGGCGCGGGCGCTGGCCGATCGCGGCCTGCCCGGCCGCACCGTGGACGGCTTCCTGCGTCCGCTGCTCGCCGCGCTGCTGTCCGATCCGGCGCTCGGCACCTCCAGCCGGGTCGCCGACCTGGTGCTGCGGGCCTACGCCCGGGGCCGGCTGTGCCTCCCGGCGGCGGGGATCGGCGCCGTTCCCGCCCAGCTGGCGGCCGGACTGCCGGAGGGGACGGTGCGGTTCGGCGTGGAGGTCACCTCGGTCGGCACGGACGGCGTGGAGACCGCCGCGCACGGCCGGATCCGGGCCCGCGCGGTGGTGGTCGCCACCGACGCGGCGACCGCCGGCGCGCTGCTCCCGGGGCTGCGGCAGCCCGGCTTCCACCCCGTCACCACCTACTACCACGCGGCCAACCGCTCCCCGCTGGGCGAGCCGATGCTGCTGCTGGACGCCGAGCGCACCGCCGTCTCGCACTCGCTGGTGCTCAGCGACGCCGACCCGTCCTACGCCGCCGACGGCCGGGCGCTGATCGCCACCACCGTGCTCGGCCGCCGCGCCTTCGACTCCGGCGGCCCGGCCGGCGACGAGCCCGCGGTGCGGCGGCGGCTGGCCGACCTGTACGGCGTCTCCACCGCCGCCTGGGAGTTCCTGACGGTCCGCCACGTCCCGGACGCGGTGGTCTCGATGCCCCCGCCGCACCACTTCCGCCGCTCCGTCCGCCTGCTGGCCGGCCTGTACGTCTGCGGCGACCACCGGGACACCGGCACCTTCAACGGCGCCCTCGCCTCGGGCCGGCGGGCCGCGGACGCGGTGCTGCGCGACCTGGGGGTGCAGACCGGGGCGGAGACCGTCGAGGCGGCGGCGTAGCGGCCGGGGCCCGGGGAACGGCGGCCGCTCCCCGGGCCCCCTCCGGCTCAGATCACGCCCGCCTGCCGGGTCGCCTCCTCGAAGGCGCGGGCCGCCGGCGTCGTGCGGTAGGGGGCCAGGCGGCGGTGGAAGTCGCGGAGGTACTCGACGGTGCGGGCGGAGCGCATCTCGCCGGCGGCGCGGAGCGAGTCGGTGGCCATCGAGCAGGACTCGTCGACGTCGCCCATGCCGAGCCGGGCCGAGGCGAGCACCAGGCGGCACAGGATCCGGCTGCGGGCGTAGGCGGGGGCGCGCAGCCGCAGCGACTTCTCGGCGTGCTGGGCGGCCGGGCGCCACTGCTGCAGGTCGCGGTAGCAGTGGGCGAACTCGTCGGCGAGCTGGGCGTCGTCGAAGTAGCGGGCCCAGGACGGGACTTCGTCGCCGCTGCGAGCGGTGGCCAGGGCCCGTTCGCAGCGCACCAGGGCGGTGGTGCAGGCCCGCACGTCGCCGGCCAGGGCGTGGCCGCGGGCCTCGGCGGCGTGCATCAGCGCCTGGACGACCGGCGCGGCGGTGGTGCCGACGCCCTGCTGGGCGACCCGGGCCAGCTGGATGGCCTCCCGGGCGTGCCCGAGGTGGACGGCCTGCTGGCTCATCGTGGTGAGCACGAAGCCGCCGAGGATCCGGTCGCCGGCCGCCTGGGACAGCCGCAGCGCCTGGACGAAGTAGCGCTGGGCCAGGCCGTGCGCGGCGATGTCGAAGGACGTCCAGCCGGCCAGCCTGGTCAGGTCGGCGACGGCGCCGAACAGGGCGCGGCCGATCTGTTCGCCGTAGCGGCCGCGGAGCATCGGTTCGGCCTCGCTCTCCAGGTAGCGGACCAGCGCCTGCCGGGCGTGGCCGCCGCCGTAGGCGTGGTCGAGGGCGCGGAACAGGTCGCCGACGGCGCGGATCGCGGCGATGTCGCCGCGGCCGACCCGGACCGGGGGCCGGCTCTCCCGGGGGTCCGCGGCGGCGGGTTCGGGGGCGCCGCCGGCCGGGCGGCGCGGGGCCTGCTGGGGGACCCGGGCGGCGCCGCTCTGCGGGGGTGTGCGCAGCTCCTCGGGGGTGAGGGTGGTGCCGTCGCGGGCGACGCGTTCGTCGGTGCGGCCGATCAGCCAGTCGCGGCTGGGGACGACCAGGCCGGCGGGGGTGAAGGCGATCTTGCGGAGTTCGGCGTAGGGGCCGTTGTCCTTGCGCCACATGGAGGCGACGATGTCGACGGCCTCCTGCGGGGTCTCGGCGAACTCCAGCCCGGCGTAGACCGGGGCGCAGGCGTCCAGGCCGACGTCCTGGGCGGTGAGCCGGCGGCCGAGGCGGCGGGTGAACACCTCCGCGATCAGGGCCGGGGTGGCGCCGCGCGGCTGCTGGCCGCGCAGCCAGCGGGTCACCGAGGTCTTGTCGTAGCGCAGGTCGAGGCCGTGTTCCAGGCCGAGTTGGTCGACCCGCCGGGCGAGGCCGGCGTGCGAGAAGCCGGACTCCTCGATGAGCGCCGCGAGTTGCGGGTTCTGGGCGCGCCCGGCGGACGGGACGTCGGCCGGCTCGGCGGCGCGCGGAGGGGTCTCGGCCGCTCCGGTCGGGCGCGGGTCGAGCGGGTCGAGCGGTCGGTACGCCGGGCTGTCGATTACGGGCCGTTGGGGCATAGCAGTCCACACCTCTCAGGCGCCGTTCCGGCCCCTCCTGCCCGGGACAGCGCCCCCTGATCGGGAATCGGCGCGAATGTAGCGAGCATTGGGGCGCTATGGGTGGATTCGGCCCGCCCATCCTCCGAACGGGTGAAGCAGCCCCGCCCGTTGTGAGGAAGCACGGGCGCCGCGTGTTTGAGTTCGGGGGCCGCTGCCCGCGTTCCGGGCGCATGGCGGTCGGCACCATGAAGAGCGGGGATGCTGTGGTGTCCGCCCACATCGTTGCGGGGGCCGCGGATTCCTACCGTTCTCGGCCATGGACACCACTTCTGACCCGCTCCCCCGGCCCCCGCTGCACGGCCGCACCGCGCTGGTGACCGGCGCCGCCTCCGGCATCGGCAGGGCCTGCGCGGAGGCGTTCGCCGCGGCCGGCGCTCGCGTGTACGTCGTCGACCTGGCCGCCGCGCCCGCCGAGGAGCTGGCGGAGCGGATCGGCGGGGTCGCGCACGTCGCCGACCTGTCCGACCCGGACGCGGTGGACGCGCTGCCCGCCGACGCGGACATCGTGGTCAACAACGCCGGCCTGCAGCACGTCGCGCCGGTGCACGAGTTCCCGATGGAGCGGTTCACGCTGATCCAGCGGGTCATGGTGGAGGCCCCGTTCCGGATCCTGCGCCGCACCCTGCCGCACATGTACGAGCGCGAGTGGGGCCGGGTGGTCAACGTCTCCTCGGTGCACGGCCTGCGGGCCAGCGCCTTCAAGTCGGCGTACGTGACGGCCAAGCACGCCCTGGAGGGCCTGAGCAAGACCGTCGCCCTGGAGGGCGCCCCGTACGGGGTGACCAGCAACTGCATCAACCCGGCGTACGTGCGCACCGCGCTGGTGGAGAAGCAGATCGCCGCGCAGGCGCTGGCGCACGGCATCCACGAGGACGAGGTGGTGGAGCAGATCATGCTCGACCGCACCGCCGTGAAGCGGCTGATCGAACCGGACGAGGTGGCGCAGCTGGCGGTGTGGCTGTGCACGCCGAGCGCCTCCTACATCACCGGCGCGAGCCTGCCGGTGGACGGCGGCTGGACCGCGCACTGAGTCCGGCCGCAGCGGGCCGATAGGGTCCTGACCTTCCCTCACCCCCCACTTCCGCAAAGGGAATCCCTGATGGCTGCCTCTCCCGACGTCGCGAGAACCGCCTCCCTGCCCAGGGTGGTCGCCGCCTCGCTGATCGGCACCACCATCGAGTGGTACGACTACTTCTTGTACGGATCGGCCGCGGCGCTGGTCTTCGGGCACGTGTTCTTCCCGAAGTCGGATCCGCTGACGGGCACCCTGCTGTCCTTCCTCACCTACGCGATCGGGTTCGCCGCCCGGCCGCTGGGCGCGCTGGTGTTCGGGCACTTCGGCGACCGGATCGGCCGCAAGAAGCTGCTGGTGCTGTCGCTGCTGCTGATGGGCGGGGCGACCACCCTGATCGGCTGCCTGCCGACGTACAACCAGGTCGGCGTGGCGGCGCCGGTCATGCTGACGGCGCTCCGGCTGGTGCAGGGGTTCGCGCTGGGCGGCGAGTGGGGCGGCGCGGTGCTGCTGGTCTCCGAGCACGGCGACCGGCGGCGGCGCGGCTTCTGGGCGTCCTGGCCGCAGGGCGGCGCGCCGGCCGGCAACCTGCTGGCGGCCGGTGTGCTGTCGCTGATGACGGCCGTGCAGTCGGACGCGGCGTTCCTGGCCTGGGGCTGGCGGGTGCCGTTCCTGCTGTCCGCGGTGCTGGTGATGGTGGGCCTGTGGATCCGGCTGGCGGTGGACGAGTCGCCGCTGTTCAAGGCGGCGCTGGCGGCGGCCGAGCAGCGGACGGAGCGCCAGAAGCCGCCGCTGGTGGCGGTGCTGCGCGACCACTGGCGGGACGTGCTGGTGGCGATGGGCGCCCGCATGGCGGAGAACATCTCGTACTACGTGATGACCACCTTCGTGCTGGCGTACGCCGTCGGCCAGGCCCACCTGCCCAAGCAGACCGCGCTGAACGCCGTGCTGATCGGCTCGGCGATCCAGTTCGCGCTGATCCCGCTGTTCGGGGCGCTCTCCGACCGGGTCGGCCGCAAGCCGGTGTACCTGGTCGGCGCGGTCGGCGTCGGCATCTGGTCGTTCGTGTTCTTCGGCATGGTCGACACCGAGGACTTCACCGCCCTGGTCACCGCCGTCACCGTCGGCCTGGTCTTCCACAGCATGATGTACGCCCCGCAGGCCGCGTTCTTCTCCGAGCTGTTCGCCACCCGCACCCGCTACTCCGGGGCCTCCATCGGCGCCCAGTTCTCCTCCGTCGCGGCCGGCGCCCCCGCCCCGCTGATCGCCACCGCGCTGCTCAAGGACTACGGCAGCGCCACCCCGATCGCCGTGTACGTGGCGATCGCCGCCGCCATCACCGTCCTGGCCGTCCTGTGCGGCCGGGAGACCCGCGGCGCCGACCTCGCCGAGGCGGACGGCGCTCGGGTGGACTCGGTGAAGGCCGATACGACGGTCTGACCACTTCCGACAAAATCAGGGCCGCGTCCCCGGGCACCCGCCCGGCGGCGCGGCCCCGGCCCGTTCCTGCGACGGGCCGCGGGCGAACGGGGCCACGGGGGGGCACGAGTGACAGGGAAGACCGAATGGACCGCCACACCACCGCCGCACCGGCGCTGCGCAGACTCCTCGACCTGCTGGCGACCGGCGCCGCCACCGAGGACTTCGCCGAAGTCCTCGCCGACGCCCGCCGGCAGGGCGCACCCGCCCAGGTCCTGACCGAGATCGACGACGCCACCTGGCAGGCCCTGCGCGTGCACCGGACGATGCGTCAGCACCGCCGCCGCGAAGCCGAACTGACCGCGCTGTTCGACACCGCCGGCGACCTCGCCGCCTCCCGCGACCTCGACGCCGTGCTGCAGGCCATCGTCCGCCGCGCCCGGATGCTGCTCGGCACCGACACCGCGTACCTCACCCTCCCCGACGAGCAGGCCGGCGACACCTACATGCGGGTCACCGACGGCTCCGTGTCGCCGCTCTTCCAGACCCTCCGGCTCAGCCTCGGCGACGGCCTCGGCGGCCTGGTCGCCCAGACCGCCCGCCCCTACGCCTCCCACGACTACCGGGTCGACGAACGCTTCCGGCACACCGGCCAGATCGACGCCGGCGTGCTCGACGAGGGCCTGGTCGCCATCATCGGCGTCCCGCTGCTGCTCGGCGGCACCGTGATCGGCGTACTGTTCGCCGCCGACCGCACCCCGCGCGCCTTCTCCCCCGACGAGGTCGCCCTGCTCTGCACCCTCGCCGCACACGCCGCCATCGCCCTGGACACCGCCAAGTCGCTCGCCGACACCCGCGCCGCGCTCGCCGAGCTCGCCACCGCCAACGCCGTCATCCGCGCCCACGCGGGCTCCGTCCAGCGCGCCGAGCAGGCCCACGACCGGCTCACCGACCTCGTCCTGCGCGGCGCGGAGGTCTCCGACGTGGCCGCGGAGGTCGCCGCGCTGCTCGACGGCCAGGCCTCCGTCCACGACGCCGAGGGCACCCCGCTCACCGGCCCCGGCGGCGCCCCCGACGGCCTGGCGGACGCCGTCGCCTCCTCCCGCACCGAGGGCCACGCGGTCCGGCACGGCGCGGACTGGGTGTGCGCGGTCCTGGCCGGACAGGAACTCCTCGGCTCCCTGGTGCTGCACGGCAGACCCGAGCTGGACGACGCCGACCGGCGGGTGTTCGAACGCGCCAGCGTGGTCACCGCGCTGCTGCTCCTGCTGCGGCGCTCGGTCGCCGAGACCGAGAACCGGGTCCGCGGCGAACTCCTCGCCGACCTGCTCACCGCCCCCGACCGCGACCCCTCCGGCCTCACCGCCCGCGGCCGCCGCCTCGGCGTCGACCTCGGCCGCCCCCATCTCGTGCTGGTCGCCGTCGCCGCCGAGAGCTCCGCCCGGGAACGGCTGGCCGGCGCCGCCGCCCGCTACCTGTTCGGCTCCCGCGGCATCAGCGCCGAGTTCGGCGACGGCGTGGTGCTGCTGGTCCCGCACGACGGCGCCGGCGACGGCGCGGTCGCCGCGACCGCCGCGGAGCGCCTCGCCCGGCTGGTCGGGTCACCGGTCACCGTCGGCACCGGACGCGCCGCGAGCGGGCCCGTCGCGCTGGCCGCGGCCTACGCGGAGGGCGTGCGCTGCGTCCGGGCGCTGTGCGTCCTCGGCCGCGAGGGCGACGGCGCGTGCGCGGCCGACCTCGGCTTCCTCGGCGTCCTGCTCGGCGACGGCCACGACGTCGAGGGCTTCGTCCGCGCCACCCTCGGACCGCTCCTCGACTACGACGCCAAGCGCGGCACCGAACTCGTCCGCACCCTGCGCGCCTACTTCGACTGCGGCGGCAGCCTGACCCGCGCCAAGGACCTGCTGCACGTCCACGTGAACACGGTGGTCCAGCGGCTCGACCGGGTCGAGGTGCTGCTCGGCCGCGACTGGAACCAGCCGGAGCGGGCACTGGAGCTGCAACTCGCCCTGCGGCTCCAGCTGTTGGCGGGTGACTGAGGGCGCTCCCCCGGCTGTGCGCCCCGCTGGGCGTACAGTGGCGAGGTTGGGCTGATCCGGCCGACCGGGAGTGGTGTGGTGAGCGAGAACGTGCGGTTCGTGCGGATGGGGATAGGCGAGCGGACCGTCCCCTACCAGGAGGCGTGGGCGGAGCAGCAGCGGCTGCACGCGCTGCGGGTGGCGGACGAGATCCCGGACACGGTGCTGCTGCTGGAGCACGACCCGGTCTACACGATGGGCAAGCGCACCAACCCGGAGGACCTGCCGCTGGACGGGACGCCGGTGGTGGAGGTCAACCGCGGCGGCGAGATCACCTGGCACGGCCCCGGCCAGCTGGTGGGGTACCCGATCGTGAAGCTGCCGGACCCGATCGACGTGGTGGCGTACGTGCGCCGGCTGGAGGAGGCGCTGATCCGGGCCTGCACCGAGTTCGGGGTGGAGACCACCCGGGTCGAGGGCCGCAGCGGCGTGTGGAAGCTGGGCGCGGAGATCCCCGGCGCGGTGGTGGACCCGTCGCAGGTGGTGGAGATCGGCAAGCTGACGCTGCGGATGGGCCTGCCGCTGGGCATCGACCCGCGGCTCGCGGGCCCCGAGTACGCCCCGTCCAACGCCGGCCAGCGCGGCGACGACCGCAAGCTCGCGGCGATCGGCGTGCGGGTGGCCCGCGGCGTGACCATGCACGGCTTCGCGCTGAACTGCGACCCGGACATGACCTACTTCGACAAGATCGTCCCGTGCGGCATCCGGGACGCCGGGGTGGCCTCGCTGAGCGGCGAGCTGGCCCGCCCGTTCCCGGTCGCGGACGCGGTGGCGACGGTGGAGCGGAAGCTGGCCGAGGTGTTCGCCGAACTGCCCGAGCCCGCCGTCGCGGTCTGACGCCACCGGCCCGCCGGGGCCCGGAATCGCTGCGCCGCGCCCGGCGTTGCCTTCCGAACGAAGGCCCGGGGCCCCGAGCAGGCCATCGAAGCAACGGCGTACCCTGTGGAGTACCCCGTCTAGTTCTAGGAGTCGCACGTGTCCGCTGTCGCACCCGACGGCAGGAAGCTTCTCCGCCTGGAGGTCCGCAACAGCGAGACCCCCATCGAGCGGAAGCCCGAGTGGATCAAGACCAGGGCGAAGATGGGGCCGGAGTACAACGCCCTGCACTCCCTGGTGAAGAAGGAGGGGCTGCACACGGTCTGCCAGGAGGCGGGCTGCCCCAACATCTTCGAGTGCTGGGAAGACCGCGAGGCGACCTTCCTGATCGGCGGCGACCAGTGCACCCGCCGCTGCGACTTCTGCCAGATCGACACCGGCAAGCCCGCCGAGTTCGACCGGGACGAGCCGCGCCGGGTCGCCGAGTCCATCGTCACGATGGACCTGAACTACGCCACCATCACCGGCGTCGCCCGCGACGACCTGGAGGACGGCGGCGCGTGGCTGTACGCGGAGACGGTCCGCCAGGTGCACGCGATGACGGCCGCCCGCGAGGCCGGCCGGACCGGCGTCGAACTGCTGATCCCGGACTTCAACGCGGTGCCGGAGCAGCTCGCCGAGGTCTTCTCGTCCCGCCCCGAGGTGCTCGCGCACAACGTGGAGACGGTGCCGCGGATCTTCAAGCGGATCCGTCCGGCGTTCCGGTACGAGCGTTCGCTGGACGTGATCACCCAGGCCCGGGCGGCCGGGCTGGTCACCAAGTCGAACCTGATCCTGGGCATGGGCGAGACCCGCGAGGAGATCAGCGAGGCGCTGGCCGACCTGGTCGACGCCGGCTGCGAGCTGATCACCATCACCCAGTACCTGCGGCCCTCGCTGCGCCACCACCCGGTGGAGCGCTGGGTGAAGCCGCAGGAGTTCGTCGAGCTCCAGGAGGAGGCCGAGGAGCTGGGCTTCGCCGGTGTGATGTCCGGCCCGCTGGTGCGTTCCTCGTACCGGGCCGGCCGGCTGTACCGGCAGGCGCTGGAGCGCCGCGAGCAGGCGGCCGTCTGAGCGCCTGGTGCGCCGTGCGCGGAGGGCGGGCCCGTTCGGGTCCGCCCTCCGGCGCGTCCGGGGCCGTCCGGGCTAACCGCCGACGTTTCACGTGGCATTGACGGCCGGGTCACCGTACGGTAACGGGCGTCCGGGACGCTGGAGCGGTACCCGGGTCGAGGAGTTGGTGACGTCATGCGTACCGGACTCAGGACCGCCCTGCGGCGGGCCGAACAGGTGTTGCTGATCCGCGGCGCGCGCCGCAACGCGTGGGCGGCGGTGTGCGAGAACCGGCGGCTGGCGGACGAGCGCGAGCGCCCCGTGCGGGTGCCGGAGCGCAGCGCCTGAGACACGGTCGGTGTCCGGGCCGGGATCAGGGGAAGTCCAGGGTCACGGAACCGGCACCGCCTTGGAAGATCGCCACCCCCGGCACGTACCATGAGCGGTATGGCGAGGCAAAAATCCGATACTCCTGGGCGGCTCGCACAGATCCGCCAGGCATATGTCATGACCAAGCAGGTCGACTCCAAGATCGGCCTGATCATCGCCGGCGTCGGCCTGCTGACCTTCGGCGTGTTCCTCGCCATCGGCTTCGCCCTGGACCACCCGGTCTACCTGGGCATTCTCGGTTTCGTGGTGGCAGTGCTGGCGGTCGCGATCGTGTTCGGCCGGCGTGCCGAGCGCGCCGCGTTCGGGCAGATGGAGGGCCAGCCGGGCGCGGTCGCCGCGGTGCTGGGCAACATCCGCCGCGGTTGGAGCGCCAACCAGACCCCGGTCGCGGTCACCCGCAGCCAGGACGCGGTCTACCGCGCGGTCGGCCGGGCCGGCATCGCGCTGATCGGCGAGGGCAACCCGAACCGGGTGCGTCCGCTGCTGGCGTCCGAGAAGAAGAAGATGTCCCGCGTCGTCGGCGACATCCCGGTGCACGACATCATGGTCGGCAACGGCGAGGGCGAGATCCCGCTGAAGAAGCTGCAGATCCACCTGATGCGACTGCCGCGGGCCATCACCGCCGCCCAGGTCACCGAGACCAACGACCGGCTGCGGGCGCTCGGCGACCTGCTGTCGAAGGCGCCGATCCCCAAGGGCCCGATGCCGAAGGGCGCCCGGATGCCCAAGGGCGGCGCGCGCTAGGCGCCCACTCCCCCGTAGGACACCACGGCCCCGCTCGCGAGACTCCTCTCCGCGAGCGGGGCCGTTCGACGTTCCGGAGGCGTTCCCGGGCGTGCTGTCGGCGGGTGTGCCGTCGGGTCAGATCCGGACCTCGACGGTGCCGACGGCCTTGTCGTGCAGGCCGCGGGTGTCGCGGTCCCAGACGGCGGCCGGGATGACCAGGCACAGCAGCAGGGTGCGCAGCAGCACCTGCGGGATGGTGGCGCGGCGGCCGTCGAGCCGGACCACCCGCAGGCCGAACAGGCGCTTGCCGATGGTGGTGCCGGTGGTGGCCAGGAACAGCACCGTGACCGCGTAGAAGAGCGGGGTGGTCCACAGGTTGGCCGCGCCCTGGTCGCCCTGCGAGATCAGGCCGTAGGCGACCAGGCTGACCAGCCAGCCGTCCACGAACAGGGCGCCGATCCGGCGGCCGGGGCCGGCGATCGAGCCGGGGCCGGTGGGCGGCAGGCCGAGGCGCTCGCCGCGGTGGCCGAAGTCGGCGCCCATCTTCTCGGCGGCCGCCTTCGGGCCGTCGATCCACGATCCGAGTGCTTCTCTGGTGTCCACGGATCCACCCTAACCGGGCTTACCGCCGCGGCCGGTGCCGGGCCCGCGGTGGGGCGCGCCCGGCCGGAATCCCGTCGGGGTGAACCGGGGTTCGGCCGACTGCCAGGAGTGGTCTGAACCATTCCGGGTACACGTCGTCTGCGGGGCCGTCGATTTGCCCCGGACCGCCCCCCTTTGCCACCCGTCGGAGCGGCCTGGTTAACATGTCGGAAACAGCCGAGTCACGATCAGGAAACGGGCCGTTCCTATCGTGAGCCCCCTGCACGGGGGCTCCCGTCGTCCCTGACGGAGGCTCAGACCGCACGCCGAGGAGGAGTACGGATGTTCACCAACGCCGACGAGGTGAAGCAGTACATCGCGGACAACGACATCAAGTTCGTCGACGTCCGGTTCTGCGACCTGCCGGGCGTGCTGCAGCACTTCGCGGTTCCGGCGGACACCTTCGACCCGGACGAGACGCTGATGTTCGACGGTTCCTCGATCCGCGGCTTCCAGGCCATCCACGAGTCCGACATGGCGCTCGTCCCGGACCTCGCCACCGCCCGGCTGGACCCGTTCCGCGGCGAGAAGCACCTCAACATCAACTTCTTCATCCAGGACCCGATCACCGGCGAGGCCTACAGCCGCGACCCGCGCAACGTGGCCCGCAAGGCCGAGGCGTACCTCGCCTCCTCCGGCATCGCCGACACCGCCTACTTCGGGCCCGAGGCCGAGTTCTACGTCTTCGACTCGGTGCGCTTCGAGACCAGCGCCAACGCGTCCTACTACCACATCGACTCGGTGGCGGGCGCCTGGAACACCGGCTCCGCCGAGGGCGACGTGCGCGGCTACAAGGTCAAGTACAAGGGCGGCTACTTCCCCGTCCCGCCGGTCGACCACTTCGCCGACCTGCGCGCCGAGATGTCCCTCGAACTCGGCCGCGCCGGGCTGACCGTGGAGCGCCAGCACCACGAGGTCGGCACCGCCGGGCAGGCCGAGATCAACTACCGGTTCAACACCCTGCTGCACGCCGCGGACGACCTGATGCTGTTCAAGTACATCATCAAGAACGTCGCCTGGCGGGCCGGCAAGACCGCCACCTTCATGCCCAAGCCGATCTTCGGCGACAATGGCTCCGGCATGCACGTCCACCAGTCGCTGTGGACCGGCGGCAACCCGCTGTTCTACGACGAGCAGGGCTACGCGGGCCTGTCCGACACCGCCCGCTACTACATCGGCGGCATCCTCAAGCACGCCCCGTCGCTGCTCGCCTTCACCAACCCGTCGGTGAACTCCTACCACCGCCTGGTGCCCGGCTTCGAGGCCCCCGTCAACCTGGTCTACTCGCAGCGCAACCGCTCCGCGGCGATCCGCATCCCGATCACCGGCTCAAACGCCAAGGCCAAGCGCATCGAGTTCCGCGCCCCCGACCCGGCCTCCAACCCCTACCTGGCCTTCTCCGCCATGCTGATGGCCGGCCTCGACGGCATCAAGAACAAGATCGAGCCGGCCGAGCCCGTCGACAAGGACCTCTACGAACTCGCCCCCGACGAGCACGCCGCCGTCCCCCAGGTCCCCGCCTCGCTCGGCGCCGTCCTCGACGCCCTCGAAGCCGACCACGAGTACCTGCTGGCCGGCGGCGTCTTCACCACCGACCTGATCGAGACCTGGATCGACTACAAGCGCACCCAGGAGATCGCCCCGATCGCCCTCCGCCCGCACCCGCACGAGTTCGAGCTGTACTACGACCTGTAAGAGGCACTCACGGGGCCGCGTTCCGCGTGCCCGGCGGTGACCGGCCGTGCGGTGCCGGGTGGGGGGGCCGGCACCGCAGCAGGGTGGGGGCGGTCAGCAGGTGAGGAGGGGGGCGGCCCAGTCGGCGTGGTCGCTGTTGTTGCCGTCGCCGCCGTCGGTGACGACGAGGTGGAGTTCGTAGGCGCCGGTGAGGTCGGCGGTGAGGTGCTTGGCGCCGGCGGCGGCGTTCAGCACGCCGCTGTCGGCGGCCTTGGTGCCGTCCTTCCAGATCTGGAAGGCGACGGTGCCGCGGCCCATGGCCTCGGCGTCGACGCCGACGTCGGTGGTCAGCGAGGTGCAGGTGCCGCCGAGGTAGTAGACGATCTCGCTGGGCGCGTTGGTGCCCAGGCCCTTGGCGTAGGTCGCCCCGTTGATGGTGATGGTGTGTCCGTCGCCGGACTGGTTGTCGCCGTTGCTGGTGTCCTTCTCGACCTGGCCCCAGCCGTTGCTGGCGGAGGTCCAGGTGAGGTCGGAGAGCTGGTGGGCGCCGGCGGCGGGGCCGTTGCCGCAGGCGACCTTGGCGTCGGCCCAGTCGGCGTGGTCCCAGCTGGTGCCGTCGCCGGCGTCGGTGACCACGAGCCGCAGCGTGGTGGCGCCGGTGAGGTCGACGGTGAGTTTCTTGGCCGCGTCCTTGCCGGTGAGCCTCCCGCTGTCGGCGGCGAGGGATCCGTCCTTGTAGATCCGGAACACGGCTGAGCCGTTGCCGGACGTCTCGTCGTCGATGCCGACGGCGGTCACCAGGTTCTTGCAGGTGCCGCCGAGGTGGAAGGTGAGGTCGCTCGGGGCGTTGGTGCCGATGCCCTTGCCGTACGTGGTGCCGCGGACGGCCAGGGTGTGGCCGTCGCCGGCGGCCCAGTCGCCGTTGCTGCGGTCGCGTTCGGCCGGGCCCCACCCGTTGACCTGGGCGAGGAACGGCAGGTCGCTCAGGTAGCTCATGCCGGTGGGCGGCGGGACGGGCGTGCTCGGGGTGATCCGGAACATCGCGGTGCCGTGGCCGGGGACGGTGGCGCTGATCGTCCCGGTGCTGGTGGTGGTCTTCTTCGACCACAGGTCCTTGACCGTGTACGAGGGCGCGCCGCCGATGCCGACGGCCTGCACGGTGGTGGTGAGGGTGGCGTCGTAGGAGCCCTCGTTGGTGAGGGTGACCGCGCGGCCGCCGTCGGCCAGCGGCTTCGACATGACGACCAGGCCGTGGTCGTTGGAGACCACCGAGCCCTGCTTGCCCAGCGGGTCCTGGTCGATCGCGATGACGTCGGCGTTGGTGAGGATGTCGAGCGTCTCCTGCTGGGCGGTGCGCAGGTCGGCGCCGATCAGCAGGGGTGCGGCCATTTCGGCCCAGAGGCTGAAGTGGGTGCGGTACTCGGTGCCCGTCATGCCGCCGTTGCCGACCTCCAGCATGTCCGGGTCGTTGAAGGCGCCGGGCTTGGCGTAGGCGGAGAGTCCCTGGTTGGCGTGCGCGATGGAGATCATGCTCTGCCAGGTGTCGCTGATGTCGCCGGTGGTGCGCCAGGAGTTGCCGACCGGCGGCGCCCAGTTCCACGGGCCGGTGGAGCCCCATTCGCAGATGCTGTAGAGGATCGGCCGGCCGGTCTTCTTCAGCGCGTCGCCCATCGCCTTGTAGCGGGTCTGCGCGTCGACGCCCATGTTGTTGCAGTTGTCGTACTTGAGGTAGTCGACGCCCCAGGAGGCCCACAGGTCGGCGTCCTGCTGTTCGTGGCCGAGGCCGCCGGGGAAGCCCTTGACGTCGCAGGTGTGGATGCCGGCGCTGGAGTAGAGGCCGAACTTCAGGCCCTTGGCGTGGACGTAGTCCGCGAGTGCCTTGATGCCGTGCGGGAACCGGACCGGGTCGGGCACCAGGTTGCCGGACAGGTCCCGGGTGGGCAGCGCCCAGCAGTCGTCGAGGTTGACGTACTGGTAGCCGGCCGCTTTGAGGCCCTTGCTGACGAACAGGTCGGCCATGCCCTTGACCAGGTCCTCGTTGAACTGGGACCCGCACCAGGTGGTGTTCCAGTTGTTGAAGCCCATCTGGGGGGTCAGGTTGAGGCCGTTGTCGAGCGCCAGCGCCGGTGGGGCGGTGGCGAGCTGGGTGCCGACGGCGAGCGCGCCGCCACCGGCCAGCAGGGTGAGTGAGGTCAGGGCGCCGCCGATGCGGCGGGACAGCTTTGCGCGTAAGGACTGCAAGGTTCCTCCCGGGAACGGGACGTGCGGCGGTCGACCGCACGGACGGTGGAGCGGGACGGAGCCGTCGCGCGGTCCGCCGACGGCGTGGCGCGGACGGCGCGGCGCGGGGCTCCTCGGCGGAGGGTGCGGGGCGCGGCCCCGCACCCTCCGGGCTCGGTGGGTCCACGGTCTCAGGACATCAGGCTCCAGGACTGGCCGGCGGCCGATCCGTCGGGCCGGTCGAGGACGACGGCGGACGTGGGCGTGGACTGCGGGGCGTCCAGGGCGAGGCCGGTGGCGACGTTGGTGATGGTCAGCGCACCGGTGGCGGTGTTCTGGACGACGCGCCACTTCTGGTGGGGGCTGTTGGGGTCGTAGCTGTTGAGGACCCAGGCCGGGCCGCCGGGCGCGGCCGGTCCGGTGAGGGTGCCGTGGACCTGGGTGTCGGTGAAGCAGTCGTCGGTGATGTGCACCGTGCCGTCGGGGTTGGGGTCGAAGCGCCACCGCTCCGAGGTGTGCCAGTCCCACCAGGTGTTGATGTCGGTGGTCGAGCCGTCGGGGGCGCTGCACGTGCCCCGGACCTCCAGGACCTGGCCGCCGGTGCCGCCGGCGCTGATGCCGTGGTGGCGGCCGTCGCCGATCACCGCCGCGGGGACGGTCGCGGGCAGGGCCTTGAGCCGGTACATGGCCACGCCGTGCGGGGCGAGCGCGGCGCCGAGCGTGCCGGTGATGTCGCCGGTGGCTCCGGTCCACAGCTCCTTGGAGGAGTAGCCGGGGCCGGCCAGTCCGAGTGCGCCCAGGGTGGTGGAGACGGTCCGGGCGGAGTTCGGGTCCTGGTTGACCAGCAGGACGGCGGTGTCGCCGTTCGCCAGCTGCCGCTTGAGGACGATCGGGGCGGTGGGGCCGTCCGGGGGGCTGCCGACCAGGGTGGCGGGCTTGCCGAGGCTGTCCTGGTCGACGGCGATGACGTCGGCGTTCTTGTAGACGGCGAGGGCGGAGTCGCTGATGCCCGTGGACCAGGTGTAGCCGTCGGAGCTGTGCTGGGAGTCGGCGGCGCTGCGCAGGTCGGCGCCGGAGATCAGCGGGGAGGCCGTCATGGCGAGGATCGACATCTCGCTGCGCGATTCGGTGTCGCTCATCGGCTTGTGGCAGGTGCAGGTGTCGGTGGTGCCGTAGATGCCGTACGGGTCGAGCCAGCCGGCGAACATCATGTCCAGGTCGTTCCAGCTGCCCGGCCGGACGTTGCCCGGGTACTCCAGCGCGGTCCGCAGCTGGCCGTTGAAGAGCACGCCTTCGAGGTCCGGGCCGCGGTCGCCGCCGATCCGGCAGAGGTTCGCGACCTGGCCGCACCAGATGCCGGTCGGTGCGTAGCCGGGGGCCTGCCGGGCGGGGGTGCCGGCCGCCGTGATCACCGGGTCGGTGCGGGCGGGGTCGTCGCCGGCCAGCAGGTACGGGAGGCCGGTGTGCACGGGCTGGGCGGACACGCTCAGGACGACGCGGGGTCGGCCCTGGGCCGCGGAGGCGGCGTCCAGGGCGCGCTGGAAGTCCTGGGTGCGGGCGTAGATGGAGCGGGTGAGTTCCCGGCCCTCGCCCTGGGTTCCGTAGTCGTACCCGTCCGGGCCGGCGATCGGCGGGCCGTAGGGGCAGTCGTCGTACTTGACGAAGTCGACGCCCCAGGCGACGAAGTCGGCGGCGTCGGTCGACTCGTGCCCGAGGCTGCCCGGGTGCCCCTGGCAGGTGGTGTAGGTGTCGGTGGCGTAGAGGCCGAGCTTCATGCCCTTGGTGTGGGCGTACCACGACAGGTACTGGATGCCGTTGAGGGTCCGCCCGTCGACGGTGCGGGCCGGAAAGCGGTTCGGGTCCGGTGTCAGGTGTCCCGTCGTCAGGTCGAACCCGGTGCCGTCGGTGCCGCTGGTGGGGTTGCGGTCGGCGTCGTACAGCTGCATCGCGCCGTAGGGGGTCTTGGCGAAGTCGGTGGTCTGGCCGTCGCGGTGGGAGAGCGACCAGCCGTCGTCGATGGTGACGGTGTCGTAGCCGGCCGCCACCAGGCCCTTGGACGACATGAAGTCGATGGTCTGGACGACCTGTTGCTGGGTCACCGCGGTGCCCAGGGTGTTCCAGGAGTTCCACCCCATCGGCGGGGTGAGGGCGCGGCCGTTGTCGAGGGCCGCGGCGGGGGCGGAGGCGGCGGCGACGGCCGTGAGGCCGGATGCCGCGAGGGACAGCGCCGCGAGGGCGTGCAGCAGGGCGCGTAGCGCGGGTGGACGCATGGGGGCGCTCCAGGTGAGCGTGTGAGGGAGTGTCGCATGACGCTTGGTTCTGTTGAATCCATCTCCAGAGAGCGACGGCTGGAGGAACTTCAAACAGAAAGCAACGCATGGTAGCCAGACCGGAAAGCGGCACTCAAGACCCCGAACACGCCTTCCTCGCAACGGTTCAAGCCGAACTTGCGCCCCAAGCGGGCCCCGCTGCACACCCTCTTGACATGTCAGTGCAATGGCACTGTGATGTGTGACGTCGCGTTCGAGCATGTTGGTTTCTGTGGTTTGACGGGCCACCGAGCCTGCGCGGCGGAACCAGGAGCCCTTCCCCCTCACCCCGATTCCCCACCCGCGCCCGAGCCGCCCGACGGCCCGGCGCAAAGGAGCCTCCCCTCATGTTCCGTGTCACCGATCGCCGTACCGCCGCAGGGCTCCTGCTGACCCTGGGCCTGACCGCCACCGCCTGTTCCACCGGCCAGGAGTCCGTCTCCGGCACCCCCGCGGTCGCCCCGGTCGACGGGAGGATCTCGATCACCTACCTGCAGAAGCAGGGCGACCAGGAGTACTTCGTCGGCGAGGCGGCCGGCGCGAAGAACAAGGCCGCCGAGCTGGGCATCGACCTGAAGGTGGTCAACCTCGGCAACGACGCCAACAAGACCGTCAGCGAGGTGCAGTCCGCGATCGCCCGGAAGACCAACGGCGTCATCGTGGTGGTGCCCGACCCGGCGGTGGGCCCGCAGGTCGTGCAGACCGCGCGGGACGCGAAGATCGCCCTGCTCACCTCGGACGACCAGGTCTGCTCCACCGGACCGGACCCCGCGAAGTGCGCCAAGTCCGACCTGGTGCCGCGGATCGGCTTCTCCGGCGCGCAGATGGGCGGCGAGGTCGGC
>NZ_JBHWDS010000059.1:0-50097 GCF_042734615.1 Kitasatospora sp. NPDC059646 | reverse complement strand
GTCCGCCGCACGCGGGGCCCGGCCCCCGGCGCGGCCGGCGGCCCCCCGGCGCGGGGGGGGTGGAGCGGCACCCCCGCCGCGCCCTCCCCGGTCCGGCGAAAACGCCTGGCGGCGGGCGGGCCCGTGCGGCATCGTGGCGGACGATGAACGAGAACAGCGGAAGCGACGCCGAGTCGAGCGACGCCGAGCTGAGCGACGCCGAACTCGGGCGGATGGCCCGGCGACTGGCGGGGGTCGGCGGCATCGTCGGCGTCTGCCTCGGCGGCAGCCGGGCCCGCGGTGCGCACGCGCCCGGCTCCGACTACGACCTCGGCCTGTACTACCGGGCCGGCGAACTGGACACCGCCGCGCTGCGCAGCCTCGCCGCCGAACTCTGCGGCCGCCCGGTCGACGTCACCGAACCCGGCGGCTGGGGCCCCTGGGTGGACGGCGGGGCCTGGCTCGACCTCGGGCCGGTCCGCGTCGACTGGATCTACCGGGACGTCGCCCGCGTCCGCGACCACGCCGCCGAGGCCCGGGCCGGCCGCTACCTCTTCGGCCAGCAGCCCGGCCACCCGTACGGCGTCCCCTCCTACGCGTACCCGGGGGAGCTGGCGCTCGGGCGGGTGCTCGCCGACGCGTCCGGCGAGTTGGCCGCGCTGCGGGCCGAAGTGCTGGAGTTCCCACCCGAGTTGGCGCGCCGACTGGAGGCGGACGCGGCGTGGGAGGTGCCGTTCACGCTGGCCAACGCGCGGAAGGGGGCGCGGCGGGGCGACGCCGGCTACGTGCAGGGCTGCCTGTTCCGGGCCGTCGGCCTGCTGGCGCACGCGCTGCACGCGCGGGCCGGCCGGTGGCTGGTCAACGAGAAGGGCGCGATCGCCGCGGCCGGTCGACTGGCCTGTGCGCCCCGGGACTTCTCGATCCGCGCGCAGCGGCTGTTCGCTCCGGGTTCGACCGACCCGGCGGCGCTCGGGGCGGTGCTGGACGCGGCGGAGGAACTGGCGGGCGAGGTCCTCGCCGGAGCGGAGGCCTGAGATGGGTGCTGCTGTCGAACTCACCACTCCCCGGCTGCTGTTGCGCCAGTGGGAGGACGGCGATCTGGACCGCTGGGCCGAACTCAACGCCGACCCGGAGGTCCGCCGGCACCTCGGCCCGGTGATGACCCGGGAGCAGTCCGCCGGCTCGCTCGCCGCCTTCCGCGAGGAGCTCGCCGACCGCGGCTGGGGCTGGTGGGCCGTCCGACTCCGCGCCGAGGGCACCTTCCTGGGCTTCGCCGGGCTGGACCCGGTGGACGAGGAGACCCCCTTCGACGGCGTCGAGGCGGGCTGGCGCCTGCACCCCGACTCCTGGGGCCGCGGCTACGCCACCGAGGCGGCCCGGGCCGTACTCCGGTACGGATTCGAGGAGTTGGCCCTCCCGGAGATCCTCGCCCTGATCGCCGCCGCCAACGCCCCGTCCCGCGCCGTCGCCGAACGCCTCGGCATGACCCGCGACCCGTCCCGGGACTTCGACGACCCGGCCCTTCCCCCGGGCCCGTCCCGCCGGACGGTGGTGTACCGCCTCGCCGCGGGGGCGCTCAGCGGGTGAGGGGGCCGGCCGGGGCTTCGACGGTGGAGCGGAGGCGGTCCAGGGTGGCGCGCATGCCGGTGCGGTTGAGGGCGGCGCGGTCGGTGGGGCGGGTGCCGGTGAAGACGCGGCCGAGGAGTTCGGTGACCCGGGAGCCGGGGCCGGTGCGGAGGTCCTCCCAGTACTCGGTGACGCGGACGGCGTCCGGGGTGTCGGCCGGTTCGACCAGGTAGCCCCAACGGGCCACGGGGAGGCCGAAGATGGCGACCCGGAAGGCGAACTCGTGCGGTTCGCGGGCGGTGGCGACCCGGCAGTCGGTGAACCACAGGAACGGGCCCTTGCGGTTGAAGCCGAGGAAGCGGGTGCCCTCGCCGACCGGTCCGCGGCCCAGCCGGCGTATCCCGATGCACTCGGGGCTCCAGCGGGCCAGGTTCCGCAGGTCGCGGAGCGCGGCGTACACCGACTCGGCGGAGGCGTGCACCGTCACGCTCTCCCGAAGGGTCCACTGGCGTTCCACGAGGTGCCTCTTTTCGACGGTCCGGGGTCTGGGCGTCCGGACTGTAGCCGGGGCGCGGAGCGCGGCGCAAGGGGGTTCGGGAGCGGCAAAAGTGCTTGTCAGAGCGGTACTTGACGGTCCGTGAGGACCCTCGCTAGCGTGGAACGAGACGACTCGTTCCGTCCTGCCGGGCTGCTGCCGGGCTGCGGCCGGCACGGCGACGGAACCGGAGGGGCGGATGGCGACCGAGGTGGAGAAGGTGCGGATCCCGGTGCCGGGGGCGGAGGCGTTGGCCGCGGTGGTGACGGCGCCGGACGGCGAGCCGGGGGCGGTCGTGGTGCTGTGGCCCGCTCTCGGCGTGCCGGCGGGCTACTACGCGCCGTTCTGCGGGGAGCTGGCGGCGCGCGGGGTGGCCGCGGTGGCGGTGGACCTGCGCGGCCAGGGGGAGAGCGGGCCGCGTTCGGGGCGGGGCTCGACGCACGGCTACCACGCGCTGGCGGCCCGGGACGTCCCGGCGGTGACGGCCGCGGTGCGGGAGCGGTTCGGGGCGGGAACGCCGCTGGTCCTGCTGGGGCACAGCATCGGCGGGCAGGCCGCGGTGCTGGCCGCCGCGCGGGAGCCGAAGGCGGTGGACGGGCTGGTGCTGGTCGCGTCCGGGTCGGTGGACTTCCGGGGCTTTCCCGGCGCGGCCCGCTGGCGGGTCCTGGCGAGCAGTCAACTCCTGGCGCTGGTCGCCACCGTGTGGGGCTACTGGCCCGGCCACCGGCTCGGCTTCGGCGGCCGCCAGCCGGCCCGGCTGATGCGCGACTGGGCCCGCCTCGGCCGGACCGGCCGCTTCGCGCCGGCCGGCGCCGACCTCGACTACGAGCAGGCCCTCGCCGCACTCGAACTCCCGGTCCTCGCCGTCTCGTTGCCCGGCGACCGGCTGGCCCCGCCCGGAGCCGTCGACCGCCTGGTGGCCAAACTCCCGGCCGCCGCGGTGGAACGCCGCCACCACACCCCGGCCGACGGCGAGTCCGCCGACCACGTCCGCTGGGCCCGCGCCGGCGGCGGGATCGCCGACCTGGTCGCCGGCTGGCTGCCGGGCCGCTGACACCCGCACACGGAGGAGGAACAGCATGGGGGAGAAGCGGACCCTGACCCCGGTCACGGCCGAACAGGGCGCCCCGGTACGAGACTTGGCGGCACGCGAGCGGATCCTCGGCACCACGCTGCGGGTGCTGGCCCGGGTCGGCTACGCGAAGGCGACGGTCGGCGGCATCGCGCAGGAGGCGGGCGTCGGCAAGGCCACCGTCTACCGGTCCTGGCCGCACAAGGCCGCGCTGACGCTGGACGCGGTGCGCACCCGGCTGCCGGACGTCCCGGTGGACGACCTCGGCGACAGCCCGCGCGAGATCCTGGCCGTCGCCCGGGCGCTGGCGGGCCTGTACGGCGCCCCGCAGGTGCGGGCGATCCTGCCCGCGCTGATCTCGGACGCCGCCACCGACCCCGAGCTCGCCCTCCGGCTGCGCACCGACCTGGTCGAGCCCCGCCGGGACCGCTCCGCGACCGTCCTGCGCCGGGCCGTCGCCCGCGGGGTCCTCCCGCCCGACACCGACGTCCTCACGCTGCTCGACACGTGGGCCGGCCTGATGCTGTTCCGCGGCGTGGTCCTGGCCGGCGACGTGGACGACACCACGGTCCGCGCCCTGGTGGCGGCCGCCCTGGACTCCCCGCCGCGCCTGCCCTGAAACGCCGTCGGGGGCCGCCCGCACCCCCCGGCCCGCCCCCCCCCCCCGCCCGCCCTTCGGGCGCGGCGGGGGGGGCGCCGCCCCCCGTAACGTAGCTACAGGTGGTCGGCGCGGGTAGCGCCGCCCCTCCTCTTCGCCGTGTCCGCCGGCGGGCGGTCAGATCTGGATGCCCGCCATGCGCTTCCACTCGTACGGGCCGGTCTTCACCTTCGCGCCCAGCTCGCCCTCGAAGTCGTCGTGCAGGGTGAGCCCGGCGAGTTCGGCGGCCCGGCGGCCGATCGCGTAGGTCGGGGCGACCTGGTCGCCCCAGGTGCCGTCGGCGCCGACCACGACGATCCGGGTGGCGGTGCGTCCGACGTACTCGACGACCCCGTCCGCGCTGCCGCCGTGCTGCGCGGCGAAGCTGGTGAGGTGCTTGGCAATGCGCTTGGCGCGGCGCTCGACGCGGGCGTCCGGCGCGGCGGTGGTGGCGGTCTCTGCGCTGGTCATGCCCGCATGCTACCGACCGGTAGCGCCGGTGGCGACGGCGGCGCCCTGTGCCGACGGCCACATGGCGGGCAGCGGCAGCTCACCGGCCCCGGCGTAGGCCAGCGCGAAGGCGGCGCCCTCCGGTCCGGGGGCGGCGATCCGCCGGATCCGCTCCAGGCGCAGCCGCAGGGCGAACTCCCGCTGCGCGGGCGGCAGCCCGGTGGGCAGGTGGAGCAGGTCGAGCAGCTGGTCGGAGAACTCCTGGGTCCGCCAGGCGGCGTCCAGCCGGCGCCGCTGGTAGCCGTCCAGGCCGGCGGGGTCGCCGTCCAGCAGTTCGGCGAGCAGGCCGGCCGCCAGGTCGGCGGCGTCGGCGACCGCCGAGTTGAGGCCCTTGGCACCGGACGGGGTGACGGTGTGCGCGGCGTCGCCGGCCAGCAGCAGCCGGCCGGCCCGCATCCGGCGGGCGACCCGGCCGCGCATCCGCAGCATGCCGGTCTCCAGCAGTGCGCCGAGCGCCGGGTCGTCGCCGCCGAGCTCCAGCCGGCGTTCGAGTTCGGCGCGGATCCGCCGCTCGTCCCAGCCGGCCGGGTCCTCGTCGGCGGGCACCTCCAGGTAGAACCGTCCGACGTCGGCGGTGCGCGGCATCATCCCGGCGAAGCCGTCGGCGTGCACCGCGTAGCGGATCTGCTCGACCGGCCGGGAGATCCGGGCCAGCACCGTCAGCCAGTCGTACGGGTAGCGCCGCCCGGGCCCGGCGCCGCCGTCGGGGAAAGCGGCGGCGACCACGCCGTGCGCGCCGTCGCAGCCGATCGCGTACTCGGCGCGCAGCGGGCCGTCGGCGGTGTCCAGCACGGGCCGGCCGTCGGCGTCCGCCGTGACGGACCGCACCGGCCGCTCGAAGGCGATCGCGCCGCCGTCCCGCTCGTACCCGGCGATCAGGTCGCGCAGCAGCAGCTGCTGCGGGTACACCCAGTGCCGGACGCCGCCGGACAGCGCGCCGTAGTCGACCAGCACGTTCTCGCCGAGGCAGGTGATCTCGCACCGGCCGTGCCGCTCGCCCTCGGCGGTCAGCCGGTCGGCCAGGCCGAGCGCCCGCAGGTACTCGACCACCCGGTGCTCCAGCACCCCGGCGCGGGCGGCGCTCTCGACGGCGGCCCGGGACTGCCGCTCGTGGACGGTGACGGCGACCCCGGCGCGGTGCAGCACGTGGGCGAGGACCAGACCGGCCGGCCCGGCGCCGACGATCGCGACGGTGGTGGTGCGGGCGGTCATCGGCGGCCTCCGGCGGCGAGGAGTGCGGCGGCGGGCGCGGCGGGCACCACGGCCGGGTCGAAGGTCTCGGTGACGGCGGCCAGCGGCTGCTGCCCGTGCCACATCAGGTAGGTCTTGTACGCGGCGTCCGCGCCGTCCCAGTCGCGCACGCCGGCGTCCAGCACGGTGCGCCGGTGGGCGGTGCCGGTGGCCTGCAGGGCGGCGCCGATCGGTGCGCCGGGGTCGGTCAGGCACTCCTCGGCGGCGGCGGACAGCCCGGCCCGGGCGACCACCACGTTGCGCGACAGTTCGCCGCCGTCGGGCCCGGCGAGCACCGAGCGGCGGACGATCAGCTCCTCGTCCGCGCCGGCCCGCAGCAGCGCGGCGGCCCCGGTGGGCGCCCCGGCGGCGGCCACCCGCCGGTGGTCGGCGCCCGCGACCCGCACCGGCCCGCCGGTCCAGGCGGACAGCAGGGTGGTGGTGAGCCCGTCCGAGGCGAGCAGGAGCCGGGTGGGCGCGGCGGCGAAGGCGCCGACCCGCCGGGCGAGCTCGGCGGGTTCCCGGGCCCGGAACAGGTGTCCGGACACGGCGACGGACGGCAGCGGCATCGGTTCCCCCGAAAAGATGACGACAGGATCGTGGCGGTGGCCGACCCTACTGGAGAACTGTTTCCGCTGACGAAACGTCACCCCATGCGCGGGCAAAGCCGCGCGGCGCACGCCCCCGCGGCGTGAATACTGACCCTCGTGAACGATTTCCGTGGCTGGCCGGCCGAGGCCCTGGAGTTCTACGAGCACCTGGAGGCCGACAACTCGAGGACCTTCTGGACGGCGCACCGCGCCCGGTACGAGGAGCAGGTGCGCGCCCCCATGGAGGCGCTGCTGGCCCGGCTGGAACCCGAGTTCGGGCCGGGGAAGATCTTCCGGCCCAACCGGGACGTCCGGTTCTCGGCCGACAAGTCCCCGTACAAGACGCACATCGGAGCTGTTCTGGAGTCCGGCGGCTACGTGCAGCTGTCCGCCGACGGACTGGCCTGCGGGCTGGGCTACTACCACCTGGCGAGCGACCAGCTGGCGGCCTACCGCACGGCCGTCGCCGAGGACGTGACGGGCGCCGAGCTGGAGCGGGTGGTGGCGGCCGTGCGCCGGGCCGGGCCCGAGGTGGTCGGCCGGGACAGCCTGAAGACCGCGCCGCGCGGCTACCCCAGGGACCACCCGCGGATCGAACTGCTGCGCCACAAGGGCCTGATCGCCTGGCAGCGGTGGGAGCCCGCCCCGTGGCTGGGCACCCCGAAGGCGTACGACCGCGTCACCCGGTTCCTGCACGCGGCCGCCCCGCTGCACGCCTGGCTGGAGAACCACGTCGGCCCCAGCGGGCTTGCGCCGCGCTGAGGCCGAGGGAGGGTCGAGGAGTCGGGTCAGCCGATGAACGGGTCGATCGCGACTTCGAGGAACAGCAGCGTCAGGTAGGTGATCGACCAGTGGAACAGCCGCATCTCCTTGAGCTTGGCGCCCACGATGCCGGCCTTGGCGCGCGACTGGAGCGCGTACGCCTCCTTCATCCACAGCGCGCCCAGCACGACCGCGGTGGCCGGGTACAGCCAGCTGGTGTGCGCGACCGGCCACAGCAGCAGCGAGGTCGCCACCATCACCCAGGAGTAGGCGACGACCTGCTTGGCCACGCCGATGTTGCCGCGGATCACCGGCAGCATCGGCACGCCGGCCCGGGTGTAGTCGTCGCGGACCTTCATCGACAGCACCCAGGTGTGCGGCGGCGTCCAGAAGAACACCACCAGGAACAGCAGCACCGCCGACCAGGACAGCGAGTTGGTGACGGACGCCCAGCCGACGAACACCGGCATGCAGCCGGCGATGCCGCCCCAGACGACGTTCTGCGCGGTGCGCCGCTTCAGGCCCAGCGTGTACACGAAGACGTAGAACAGCAGGGCGGCCAGCGCGAGCGCCGAGGACAGCCAGTTGACGAGGACGCCGAGCCAGACGGTGGAGACCACGGCCAGCGTGATGCCGAAGACCACCGCTTCGCGCGGGGAGACCATGCCGGTGACGATCGGGCGCCGCTCGGTGCGGGACATCACCGCGTCGATGTCGCGGTCGATGTACATGTTGAGCGCGTTGGCGCCGCCCGCCGACAGGTAGCCGCCGACCACCACCGCGAGGACCCGCCACAGGTTCGGCACGCCGTCCTGCGCCAGGAACATCACCGGCACCGTCGAGATCAGCAGCAGCTCGATGATCCGGGGTTTGGTGAGGGCGACGAAGGCCCCGACGCGGGCCCCGAGCGGCCGGGGCGCGGTCCTCGTCCCCACCACCCCGGCGGGGCGGGATTCGACGGCGGTCACGGACACCTCAACAGTCGATGAACTTCCACAGGCGTCCCGGAGACCCGCAGGGTGCCCACCGTCCGCGCTGCGCGTACCACGCAACCATAGACGTTCCATATCTCCCGATCCGCCCCGGGGTCCCCCGGCGAGCCGCACGTGCTCGCGTCTTGCCCCTCGGACGCGCGAACCCTCCCTGGACGGGTGAGGGTAGGACAGGGCAGTTGACGCCACGCCAGGGGAATGCGACGCCGCCGGTCCACGTTGCCCGGCACGCAGGGTGAGGGCCCCCGCAAACGGTAGGCTCGCACAGAGAAGCGGGATCAACCCTCCGTGATCGGCGCACCAACCCACAACGGCGTGGCCGACCGGTCCCCTTCACGGGGTCACACTTCACAAAATCGGAAGGAGCCCTGAGTCAGGGTGAGCACGACGCCGAACGTATTCGAGTGGAGCGAGTTGGACCAGCGGGCCGTGGACACGGCCAGGGTCCTGGCCATGGACGCCGTGCAGAAGGTGGGGAACGGGCACCCGGGCACCGCCATGTCGCTGGCCCCCGCCGCGTACCTCATCTTCCAGCGCTTCCTGCGCCACGACCCGACCGACCCGACCTGGGTCGGCCGCGACCGCTTCGTGCTCTCGCCGGGGCACACCTCTCTCACGCTGTACACCCAGCTGTTCCTGTCCGGTTACGGACTGTCGCTGGACGACCTGAAGGCCTTCCGGGTCGCGGGCAGCCGCACCCCCGGCCACCCGGAGCACGGCCACACCGCCGGCGTCGAGACCACCACCGGCCCGCTCGGCCAGGGTGTCGGCAACGCGATCGGCATGGCCATGGCGGCCCGCTACGAGCGCGGCCTGTTCGACCCGGACGCGCCGGCCGGCACCTCGCCGTTCGACCACACCATCTGGGCGATCGTCTCCGACGGCGACCTGCAGGAGGGCATCTCCGCCGAGGCGTCCTCGCTGGCCGGCCACCAGAAGCTCGGCAACCTGGTCGCGCTGTACGACGACAACCACATCTCCATCGAGGGCGACACCGCCACCGCGTTCTCCGAGGACGTGCTGGCCCGCTACGAGGCGTACGGCTGGCACGTCCAGCGGGTCGCCCCGAAGTCCGACGGCGACATCGACGTCCCGGCGCTGGCCGCCGCGCTCGCGGCCGCCAAGGCCGAGACCGGCAAGCCGTCGATCATCGCGATGCGCACCATCATCGCCTGGCCCGCGCCGAACGCCCAGGACACCGCCAAGGCCCACGGCTCCGCCCTCGGCGACGCCGAGATCGCCGCCACCAAGAAGGTGCTGGGCTTCGACCCGCAGAAGACCTTCGAGGTCACCGACGAGGTCGTCGCGCACGCCCGCGAGGTCGTGCAGCGCGGCCAGGCCGCCCGCACCGCCTGGGAGGAGCAGCTGCGCGACTGGCGCGCCGCCAACCCGCAGCGCGCCGCCGAGTACGACCGGATCCAGATCGGCGAGCTGCCCGACGGCTGGGAGAAGGCCCTGCCGGTCTTCCCGGCCGGCAAGGACGTCGCCACCCGCAAGGCCTCCGGCGACACGCTGAAGGCCGTCGGCAAGCTGATCCCCGAACTGTGGGGCGGCTCCGCGGACCTCGCCGAGTCCAACCTCACCACCATCGACGAGGAGTCCTCCTTCCTTCCGGAGGGCAACCCGCTCAAGAGCGCCTCGCCGTACGGCCGCACCATCCACTACGGCATCCGCGAGCACGCCATGGGCTCCGTGATGAACGGCATCGCCCTGCACGGCCGCACCCGCATCTACGGCGGCACCTTCCTGGTGTTCTCCGACTACATGCGCCCCGCGGTCCGGCTCGCCGCGCTGATGAAGCTGCCGGTCGTCTACGTGTGGACGCACGACTCGATCGGCCTCGGCGAGGACGGCCCGACCCACCAGCCGGTCGAGCACCTGGCCGCCCTGCGCGCCATCCCCGGCCTCGCCGTGGTCCGCCCGGCGGACGCCAACGAGACCGCCGTGGTGTGGCGCACCGTGCTGGAGCGGCAGACCAGCCACCCCGGCCCGGTCGGCCTGGTGCTGACCCGCCAGGGCGTGCCGACCTTCGACCGCGACGTGTTCGGTTCGGCCGAGGGCGCGGCCAAGGGCGGCTACGTGCTGGCCGAGGCCGAGGCCGGCGAGCCCAAGGTGATCCTGATCGGCACCGGCTCCGAGGTGCAGCTGGCGATGCAGGCCCGCGAGGCGCTGCAGGCCGAGGGCGTCCCCACCCGCGTGGTGTCGATGCCGTCGGTGGAGTGGTTCCACGAGCAGGACCAGGCGTACCGCGACAGCGTGCTGCCGCCGAACGTCCGGGCCCGGGTCTCGGTCGAGGCGGGCATCGCCCAGGGCTGGCGCGAGCTGGTCGGCGACGCCGGCCGGATCATCAGCCTGGAGCACTTCGGCGCCTCCGCCGACTACAAGGTGCTGTACCAGGAGTTCGGCATCACCGCCGATGCGGTCGCCAACGCCGCCCGCGCCTCGCTGCGCACGGTCGAGGCCGTCTCCCGCTGACGCGCTGACCCGCCCGGCCCGGGGTATCCGCACTGCCCCGGGCCGGGCCCCGGACTCCCCCGCAGACGTACGAAAAGAAGAAGAGGGACTGAAGCACCATGACCGACGCATTGAACCGCCTCAGCGAAGAAGGCGTGGCCATCTGGCTGGACGACCTCAGCCGGGAGCGCCTGAACTCCGGCAACCTGGCCGAGCTGGTGCAGGAGAAGCACGTCGTCGGCGTCACCACCAACCCGACCATCTTCCAGAAGGCCATCGCGGGCAACGGGGCGTACAACACCCAGCTCGAGGACCTCGCGGTGCGCAAGGTCACCACCGAAGAGGCCGTCCGCATGATCACCACCTCGGACGTCCGCGACGCCGCCGACGTGCTGCGCCCGGTGTACGACGCCTCCAACGGCCGCGACGGGCGGGTCTCCATCGAGGTCGACCCGCGGCTGGCCCACAACAGCGACGCGACCATCGCCGAGGCCAAGCAGCTGTGGTGGCTGGTCGACCGCCCGAACGTGCTGATCAAGATCCCCGCCACCATGGGCGGCCTGCCCGCGATCAGCGCGGTGCTCGCCAAGGGCATCAGCGTCAACGTCACGCTGATCTTCTCGCTGGAGCGCTACAAGGCCGTCATCGACGCCCACCTGACCGGCCTGGAGCAGGCCAAGGCCGCCGGCCTGGACCTCTCCCAGATCGAGTCGGTCGCGTCGTTCTTCGTCTCCCGCGTCGACACCGAGATCGACAAGCGCCTGGACGCCCTCGGCGGCGAGGCCAAGGAGCTGCGCTCCAAGGCCGCCGTCGCCAACGCCCGCCTCGCCTACCAGGCGTACGAGGAGGTCTACGGCTCGGTCGACGGCAGCAAGCCCGCCTCGGCCCGCTGGCAGGCCCTGGAGGCGGCCGGCGCCAAGCCGCAGCGCCCGCTGTGGGCGTCCACCGGCGTCAAGGACCCGAGCCTGCCGGACACCCTGTACGTGACCGAGCTGGTCGCCCCGGGCACCGTCAACACCATGCCCGAGGCCACCCTGGACGCCACCGACGACCACGGCGTCGTCACCGGCGACACCATCACCCCCAACTACGCGGACGCCAAGGCCGTGCTGGACGCGGTCGCCGCGGCCGGCGTGGACTACGACGACGTGGTGCGGGTGCTGGAGGAGGAGGGCGTGCAGAAGTTCGAGGCCTCCTGGTCCGAGCTGCTGGAGACCGTCACCGCCGCGCTCCAGTCGCACAGCGACAACTGATCCTGCTCACGAACTGACGCACGGAAAGCGGAGCACACCACAGTGAGCAACACCCAGCCGTACCCGGACGTGGAGGGAACGGAGCCGGCCGCGGGAGACACCCCGGTCCGGCCCGTCAACCCGCTGCGGGACCCCGCCGACCGCCGGCTCCCGAGGATCGCCGGCCCGTCCGGACTGGTGATCTTCGGCGTCACCGGCGACCTGTCGCGCAAGAAGCTGATGCCGGCGATCTACGACCTCGCCAACCGCGGCCTGCTGCCGCCGGGCTTCTCGCTGATCGGCTTCGCCCGGCGCGAGTGGGCCGACGAGGACTTCGCGCAGGTGGTGCACGACGCCGTCAAGGAGCACGCGCGCACCCCCTTCCGCGAGGAGGTCTGGCAGCAGCTCGCCAAGGGCATGCGGTTCGTCCAGGGCGACTTCGGCGACGACGAGGCGTTCGACACGCTGCGCCGCACCATCGAGGAGCTCGACCAGGCGCAGGGCACCAGCGGCAACTTCGCGTTCTACCTGTCGGTGCCGCCGAAGTTCTTCCCCACCGTGGTCCAGCAGCTCAAGAAGCACGGCCTGACCGACCCGCCGGCCGGGTCCTGGCGCCGCGCGGTCATCGAGAAGCCGTTCGGCCACGACCTGGAGAGCGCCCAGGAGCTGAACCGGATCGTCCACGAGGTCTTCCCCCGGGACGAGGTCTTCCGGATCGACCACTACCTGGGCAAGGAGACCGTCCAGAACATCCTGGCGCTGCGGTTCGCCAACCAGATGTTCGAGCCGATCTGGAACCGGTCGTACGTCGACCACGTGCAGATCACCATGGCCGAGGACATCGGCATCGGCGGCCGGGCCGGCTATTACGACGGCATCGGCTCGGCCCGGGACGTCATCCAGAACCACCTGCTCCAGCTGATGGCGCTGACCGCCATCGAGGAGCCCGCGTCCTTCCACCCGAAGGCGCTGGTCGCCGAGAAGCTGAAGGTGCTCAGCGCCGTCAAGCTCCCCGCCGACCTGGGCAAGCACACCGTGCGGGGCCAGTACACCTCCGGTTGGCAGGGCGGCGAGGAGGTGGTCGGCTACCTGGACGAGGACGGCATCAACCCCGAGTCCAAGACCGACACCTACGCGGCCATCAAGCTGGAGATCAACAACCGCCGCTGGGCGGGCGTGCCGTTCTACCTGCGCACCGGCAAGCGGCTGGGCCGCCGGGTCACCGAGATCGCGGTGGTCTTCCAGCGGGCCCCGTACCTGCCGTTCGACTCCTACGCCACCGAGGAGCTCGGCCAGAACGCCCTGGTGATCCGCGTCCAGCCGGACGAGGGCGTCACCGTGCGCTTCGGCTCGAAGGTCCCCGGCACCGCGCTGGAGGTCCGCGACGTCACCATGGACTTCGCCTACGGCGAGTCGTTCACCGAGTCCAGCCCCGAGGCGTACGAGCGCCTCATCCTGGACGTCCTGTTGGGCGACGCCAACCTCTTCCCGCGGCACCAGGAGGTCGAGCTGTCCTGGCAGATCCTCGACCCGATCGAGCAGTACTGGGACACCAACGGCAAACCCGCGCAGTACCCGGCCGGCACCTGGGGCCCGGTCGAGGCGGACGAGATGCTCGCACGAGACGGCAGGAGCTGGCGCCGGCCATGAAGATCGACCTGACGAACACCACGTCCAGCAAGATCAACGCTGCCCTGATGGACGCCCGGCGGGCCAGCGGCTCGACCGCCGCCGGCATGGTGCTGACCCTGGTCATCGTGACCGACGAGGGCAGCGCCTACGACGCCCTGAAGGCCGCCAACGACGCCTCCCGCGAGCACCCCTCGCGGACCCTGGCCGTCATCAAGCGGGCCGGCCGCTCGCCCCGCGCCCGGGCCGAGACCCGGCTGGACGCGGAGATCCTGGTCGGCAGCGACGCCGGCAGCGGCGAAACGGTCATCCTGCGCATGCACGGCGAACTCGCCGCGCACGCCCAGTCCGTGGTGCTGCCGCTGCTGCTGCCGGACGCCCCCGTGGTGGTCTGGTGGCCGGACAACGCGCCGCTCAACCCCGCTCAGGACCCGCTGGGGGCGCTCGCCCAGCGCCGGATCACCGACGCGGTCACCGCCGAGTCGCCGGTCGGCCAGCTCGCCCAGCGGGCCACCGGCTACACCCCCGGCGACACCGACCTGGCGTGGACCCGGATCACCGGCTGGCGCTCGATGCTGGCCGCCGCGCTCGACCAGCGCAACGTCACGATCACCGCCGCGGTGGTCGAGGGCGAGTCGTACAACCCCAGCGTCGAACTGCTCGGCCTGTGGCTGCACAACCGCCTGCGGGTCCCGGTCGAACGCGTCGTCACCGGCGGCCCCGGCATCACCTCCGTCACCCTGAGCACCAAGGACGGCGACATCGTCCTGGACCGCCCCGACGGCCTGCTCGGCACCCTGTCGATGCCCGGCGCGCCCGACCGCATGGTCGCGCTCAAGCGCCGCGACACCGCCGAGCTGATCGCCGAGGAACTGCGCCGCCTCGACCCCGACGACATCTACGCCACCGCCGTCCGGACCCCGGTGGACCGGCTGCGCGAGCGGATCGCCGGAGTCGAGCACGCGGGCCCCGGCGGCACCGTCGAGCAGGCGCACGTCGCGGAGCACGCGGTCGGCGACCGGGAGACGCCCGCCGCCGCCAAGAAGGCCGCCGCCCGCAAGAAGAGCGCCCAGTGAGCGCCGAACGCGTCCTGGTCCACCGCGACCCGGCGCTGATGGCCGAGGCGGCCGCCGCCCGGCTCGTCACCGCCGCCGTCGACGCCCAGGCCGCACGCGGCACCGCCCACCTGGTGCTCACCGGCGGGCGCAACGGCAACGCCCTGCTCGCTGCGCTCGCCGCCCACCCGGCGCGCGACGCGGTCGACTGGGCGCGGGTCGACCTGTGGTGGGGCGACGAGCGCTACCTGCCGGCCGGCGACCCGGACCGCAACGCCGTCCAGGCCGCCGCGTTCCTGGACGCCGTCCGGCCGCTCGGCGCCCGCATCCACGAGATGCCCGCCGACGACGGCGCCCCCGCCGAGGACGCCGCCGCCCGGTACGCCGCGGAACTCGCCGCGGCCGACCCGGTGTTCGACGTCCTGCTGCTGGGCGTCGGCCCGGACGCCCACGTCGCCTCGCTGTTCCCCGGCCACCCCGGGACCAGTGAGACCGGCAGCACGGTGATCGCGGTGCACGACTCCCCGAAGCCGCCGCCCACCCGCATCTCGCTGTCCCTGCCCACCCTCCGCACCGCCCGTCAGGTCTGGCTCCTCGCCGCCGGTGCGGACAAGGCCGACGCCGTCGCCCTCGCCCGCACCGCGCCCGGCGCCGCGACGGCCCCGGCCGGCGCGGTCAAGGGCACCGAGCAGACCCTGTGGCTCCTCGACGAGGCAGCCGCCGGCAAGCTCGCCTGACGCCCCGTCAGGTCCCTTCCGCCGAGCCGGCCACCCGTTCCCCGCGCCCCGCCAGGGGCGCGGGGAACTGCGCGACGGAGAAGGCCGCCCGCCCGGGAACCCGGTCGGACGGCTGCCTCACGCAGAAAGCCGCCCACCGGAGAATCACTCCCGGGTGGGCGGCTTTCGCGTTGCCGAACGGCTCAGATCTCGCCGCGCAGCTTGGCCAGCGCCTCGGCGAGGATCGCCTCGCCGTCCGCGTCCGTCCGCCGCTCGCGCACGTACGCGAGGTGGGTCTTGTAGGGCTCGTTGCGGGCGGGGGCGGGCGGGTTGTGCTCGTCCTGGCCGGCCGGGAACCCGCAGCGGGGGCAGTCCCAGGTGTCCGGGATGGCCGCCTCCGCGGCGAAACTGGGGCGCGTCTCATGCTTGTTGGCGCACCAGAAGGAGATCCGGTTGCGGGGGGCGGACTCGCCGCGCTCCGCCTCTCCCATCGGGCCGGCACCGACTCTGCTGCCTCGGATCGCGTTGCCACTTGCCACGGTCTGACTCCCCTGCGTGCTGGTGCCGTCCGGCCGCGGCTGGGCGGACGGTGGCGAAGTCGTCCTAGTGTAAGCGGCGGTTAAGGCTGTGCCACCACCGCCCGCCGACTTCGCGTCAGTTGTCGGGCGTCAGTTGCCCTTCAGCAGCAGCCCCAGCACGATGATGCAGGCGAACCAGGCCAGGCCGACGACGATGGTGATGCGGTCGAGGTTCCGCTCGGCGACCGCGGAGCCGCCGCCGGTGGACATCGCGCCGCCGCCGAACATGTCGGACAGGCCGCCGCCCTTGCCCTTGTGCAGCAGCACCAGCAGGATCATCAGCGCACTGAGGACGATCAGAGCAATCTCGAACCCGAGAACCACGACGGGACCAACTCTCTCGAATCTTCGGCGAAGGGGCCGGGCCCGCTCTTCGCGGTCCGGCCCCAAAGCCTACGTTGCTGCGGCGGCGTTAGCCTACTGCCTGGTCGCGGTAGCGCACGATCTTGACGAACTCGTCGGCGTCCAGCGAGGCGCCACCGATCAGCCCGCCGTCGATGTCGGGCTTGGCCATCAGGCCGGCCGCCGACGAGGACTTCACCGAACCGCCGTACAGGACGCGGACCTTGTCGGCCAGCTCGGGGGTGTACAGCTCGGCGAGCCGGGCCCGGATCGCGCCGCACACCTCCTGCGCGTCCTCGGGGGTGGCGACCTCGCCGGTGCCGATCGCCCAGACCGGCTCGTACGCGACCACGATGCTCTCCGCGTCGCTCGCCGGGACGCCGTCCAGCGCGCCGTCGAGCTGCCCGAGGGTGTACTCGACGTGGGTGCCGGCCTTGCGGACGTCCAGCGGCTCGCCGATGCACAGGATCGGGGTGATCCCGTTGCGGTAGGCGGCCTTCACCTTGGCGTTGACGATCTCCTCGTTCTCGCCGTGGTACTGGCGGCGCTCGGAGTGGCCGACCACCGCGTAGGCGCAGTTCAGCTTCGACAGCATCGGGCCGGACACCTCGCCGGTGTAGGCGCCGCCGTCGTGCTGGGAGATGTCCTGCGAGCCGTACTTGATCTTCAGCTTGTCGCCGTCGACCAGGGTCTGCACGGAGCGCAGGTCGGTGAACGGGACCAGGACGGCGACCTCGACGGCCGCGTAGTCCTTGTCGGCCAGCGTGAACGCCAGCTTCTGGGTGTGGCGGATGGCCTCGAGGTGGTCGAGGTTCATCTTCCAGTTGCCCGCCATCAGCGGGAGACGCTCAGTCATGTGTTCTCAGTCCTCCAGGGCGGCGAGACCGGGGAGGGTCTTGCCCTCCAGGTACTCGAGGCTCGCGCCACCGCCGGTCGAGATGTGTCCGAACTTCGCCTCGTCGAACCCCAGGGTGCGGACCGCCGCCGCCGAGTCGCCGCCGCCGACCACGGTGAACGCGTCGGAGTCGATCAGCGCCTGGGCCACGGCCCGGGTGCCGTCGGCGAACGCCGGGTGCTCGAACACGCCCATCGGGCCGTTCCAGAACACGGTCTTCGCGTCGGCGATCTTCTCCGCGAACAGCTTCGCGGTCTTCGGGCCGATGTCCAGGCCGAGCGCGCCGTCCGGGATGGCGTCCACGGGGACGACCGCGAAGTCGTCGACCGGGGCGCCGCCCTTGACGTCCGGGAACGAGCCGGACACCGCGGTGTCGACCGGGATCACGAACTCGACGCCCTGCTCGGCGCCGCGCTTCAGGTAGTCCTGGACGACCGGGATCTGGTCCTCCTGGAGCAGCGAGGCGCCGACGCCGTGGCCCTGCGCGGCGATGAAGGTGTACATCATGCCGCCGCCGATCAGGATCCGGTCGGCCTTGCCGAGCAGGTTCTCGATCACGCCGACCTTGTCGGACACCTTCGAGCCGCCGAGCACCACCACGTACGGGCGGGCCACGTCCTCGGTGAGGCGCTTGAGGACGCCCACCTCGGTGGCGATCAGGTCGCCGACGGCGTGCGGCAGGCGGGCCGGCAGGTCGTAGACGGAGGCGTGCTTGCGATGCACGGCGCCGAAGCCGTCGCCGACGTACAGGTCCGCCAGCGCGGCCAGCCGGTCGGCGAACGCGCCGCGCTCGGCGTCGTCCTTGGAGGTCTCGCCTGGGTTGAAGCGCAGGTTCTCCAGCAGCGTGACCTCGCCGTCGCCGAGGGCGGCGACGGTGGCCTTCGCGCTGTCCCCGACCGTGTCGGCGGCGAACGCCACCGGGCGGCCCAGGATCTCGCCGAGGCGGACCGCCACCGGCGCGAGGGAGAACTTCGGGTCCGGCTCGCCCTTCGGGCGGCCCAGGTGCGAGGCGACGACCACGCGGGCGCCGCGCTCGACGAGCTTGGCGATGGTCGGCGCGACGGCGCGGATCCGGCCGTCGTCGGTGATGGTCTCACCGGACAGCGGCACGTTGAGGTCCGCGCGGACGAACACCCGCTTGCCGGAGACCTCCAGGTCTTCGATCGTCTTCACGGTCTTGCTTGCTCCTCGATGGGTGGATCGGCAGACGGTGACACGGGGCAGCGAGTCACCAGGGAGGGTAGGACGGACGAGGATGGGCGCAGCGGCAGGGCCCGGTCGGCGGTGACAGCCGTCCGGGCCCTGCCCCTTACGTCACGTCAGCTACCGCTGGGAGTCAGAGCTGCTCGCCGACGATGGCGACCAGGTCGACGAGGCGGTTGGAGTAGCCGAACTCGTTGTCGTACCAGCCGAGCACCTTGACCTGGTTCCCCTGAACCATCGTCAGCTTCGAGTCGAAGATGCAGGAGTGCGGGTCGTTCACGATGTCCGAGGAGACGATCGGGTCTTCGGTGTACGCCAGGATGCCCTTCAGCGGGCCTTCCTGGGCGGCCTTCTGGAACGCGGCGTTGACCTCGTCCTTGGTGACCTCGCGCTCCAGGGTGACCACCAGGTCGGTGATGGAGCCGGTCGGCACCGGGACGCGCAGCGAGGTGCCGTCCAGCTTGCCCTTCAGCTGCGGGAGGACCAGGGCGGTGGCCTTGGCGGCACCCGTCGAGGTCGGGATGATGTTCTGCGAGGCGGCGCGGGCGCGACGCAGGTCCCGGTGCGGGAAGTCCAGGGTGACCTGGTCGTTGGTGAAGGCGTGCACGGTGGTCATCAGACCCTTGACGATGCCGAAGTTCTCGTCCAGCACCTTCGCCATCGGCGCCACGCAGTTGGTGGTGCAGGAGGCGTTCGAGATGACGTGGTGCGCGGCGGCGTCGTACTTGTCGTCGTTGACGCCCAGCACGATGGTGATGTCCTCGTCGGTGGCGGGCGCCGAGATGACGACCTTCTTCGCACCGGCGGTCAGGTGCTTCTTCGCGCCCTCCGCCTTGGTGAAGATGCCGGTGGACTCGACGACGATGTCGGCGCCCAGCTCGGCCCAGGGGAGGTTCGCGGGGTCACGCTCGGCGGTGACCTTGAAGGTGTGACCATCGACGGTGATGGTGTCCTCGGTGTGCGAGACCTCGCCGGGGAAGGTACCGAGAGTGGTGTCGTACTTGAGCAGGTGAGCCAGAGTCTTGGTGTCGGTCAGGTCGTTGACACCGACGATCTCGATGTCCGCGCCCTGGGCCTTGACCGCACGGAAGAAGTTGCGGCCGATGCGGCCGAACCCGTTGATGCCTACCCGGATCGTCACGAACCGATCTCCTAACAGGTACGCCGGGCCGGAGCCCGACGGGGGTGAAATTTTGGGTTTTCCCCGACCACTGCTGACCCTACCTCGCTCAAGTGTCGCAAGGCACATCGCCTCACCGGTAGGGCGCAAGGGCCCACATGGCCGAAAGGGGCGGGCGGGCTTGGCCGCGGCGGATGCCGCGTCATGCTCCGCACGCCCCTTCGGGGTTGCGTTTCACCAGGCTGACGGCCCGTCAGCTCAGGGCCATCTCCTCGGTCAGGTTGGCTTCGGTGTTGGGCAGGCCGAGCTCGGCAGCGCGCTTGTCGGCCATCGCCAGCAGGCGACGGATCCGGCCGGCCACCGCGTCCTTGGTCAGCGGCGGGTCGGCGAGCGCGCCGAGTTCCTCCAGCGAGGCCTGCTTGTGCTGCATGCGCAGGGCGCCGGCCGCGGCGAGGTGCTCGGGCACCTCCTCGCCGAGGATCTCCAGCGCCCGCTGGACCCGCGCGCCCGCGGCGACCGCGGCCCGGGCCGAGCGGCGCAGGTTCGCGTCGTCGAAGTTGGCCAGCCGGTTGGCGGTGGCCCGGACCTCGCGGCGCATCCGGCGCTCCTCCCAGGCCAGCACCGACTCGTGCGCGCCGAGCCGGGTGAGCAGCGCGCCGATCGCGTCGCCGTCGCGGATCACCACCCGGTCCACGCCGCGCACCTCGCGGGCCTTGGCCGGGATGCCGAGCCGGCGAGCCGCGCCGACCAGGGCGAGCGCCGCCTCCGAGCCGGGGCAGGTGATCTCCAGCGAGGAGGAGCGGCCCGGCTCGGTGAGCGAGCCGTGCGCCAGGAACGCGCCGCGCCAGGCGGCCTCCGCGTCGCAGGTCGCGCCGGACACCACCGCCGGGGGCAGGCCCCGGATCGGCCGTCCGCGTCCGTCCACCAGCCCGGTCTGCCGGGCCAGCAGCTCGCCGTCCTTCACCACCCGCACCACGTACCGGCTGCCGCGTCGCAGCCCGCCGGGGGCCATCACCACCAGATCCGAGGAGTGTCCGAAGATCTCCAGGAGGTCCTTGCGCAGCCGCCGTGCCGCAATGCCGGTGTCCAGCTCCGCCTCGATCACGATGCGGCCGCTCACAATGTGCAGTCCGCCCGCAAAACGCAGGATCGCCGAGACCTCCGCCTTGCGGCAGCAGGCACGGGTGACGGGAAGCCGGGAGATCTCGTCTTTCACCGCTGCCGTCATCGCCATGGGCCGATCCTTCCATGAGTCCGGAAAATCCGGTCGTACGCCGCGGCCAAGAGCTCCGCGTCGTGTCGCGGGGTGCCGTCGGCGCGGGCCACCGAGTCGAGCACCAGGGCGGCGCCCATCCGCTTCGCGGCCTGCTCCAGGCCGGTCAGGTCGGCGAGCCCGAAAGCGCCTCCGCTGACCGCCCGCTCATCCACCAGGATCGCATCCACCGCCAGCTCGGGGGCGTGGTCGGCGATCACCTCCAGGTGGCGCTGCGGGGTGAAGCCCTCGGTCTCACCGGGCTGCGGGGCCAGGTTGAGGGTCAGCAGCCGGCGGGCCCGGGTCTCGGTGAGGGCCTTGGCCAGCTCCGGCACCAGCAGGTGCGGCAGCACGCTGGTGAACCAGGAGCCGGGGCCGAGCACCACCCAGTCCGCCTCCAGGACGGCCTGCACGGCCTCCGGGACGGCCGGCGGCTCGTCCGGGAGCAGCCGGATCGACTGCACGGTGCCCGGGGTGACCGCGACCGAGGCCTGGCCGCGCACCGCCGTCACCTCGCCGGGCCGCAGCGGGTCGTGGCCGCGGACCTGCGCCTCGATGTCCAGCGGCACCGCGGACATCGGCAGCACCCGGCCCTGCACGTTCAGCAGCCGGCCGACCCAGTTCAGCGCCTCGACCGGGTCGCCGAGCTTCTCCCACAGCGCGACGATCAGCAGGTTGCCGACCGCGTGGCCGCCGAGCTCGCCGGTCCCGGTGAAGCGCTGCTGGATCACCTCGGACCAGGTGCGGCCCCAGTCGTCGTCGCCGCACAGCGCGGCCAGCGCCTTGCGCAGGTCGCCGGGCGGGAGCACGCCGAGTTCGGCGCGCAGCCGCCCGCTGGAGCCGCCGTCGTCGGCGACGGTGACCACGGCCGTCAGCTCGGTGGTGAGCCGGCGCAGGGCGGACAGCGACGCGGACAGCCCCTGGCCGCCGCCCAGCGCGGCGATCTTCGGCGCGCCGGGGCGCGGCGCGGCGGACCGCTCGGCAGGTCTGGTCCGGAGCTGCTGCCGCGCTGGCACGTATCCCGTCACGCCGACCCCATGTTCCTGTCTCGTGCTCGGCCGGGGCGGCGGTACGGGGGGTTCCCGGCCGCTACTCCCGGCCCATGTCCCGGTGGACCAGCACCGTCTCGACCCCGTCCGCGATCAGACGCTTCGTCAGCTGCTCGGACATCGCGACGCTGCGGTGCTTGCCTCCGGTGCAGCCTACGGCAAGCGTCATGTAGCGCTTCCCCTCGCGCCGGTAGCCCTCGGTGATGATCCGCAGCAGCTCGGTGTAGCCGTCCAGGAACGGCTGCGCGCCGGGCTGCTGGAACACGTACTCTGCCACGTCCGGGTCGGTTCCGGTACGGGCGCGCAGCTCGGGCACCCAGTGCGGGTTGGGCAGGAACCGGCAGTCCACCACCAGGTCGGCGTCGACCGGCAGGCCGTACTTGAATCCGAAGGACATCACGGTGGCGCGCAGCTCCGGCTCGTCCTGGCCGGCGAACTGGGCGTCCATCTTGGCGCGCAGCTGGTGCACGTTGAGGTTCGAGGTGTCGACCACCAGGTCGGCCTCGCCGCGCAGTTCGCGCAGCAGCTCGCGCTCCTGGGCGATGCCGTCGACGATCCGGCCGTCGCCCTGCAGCGGGTGCGGGCGGCGGACGTTCTCGAAACGGCGCACCAGGGCGTCGTCGGAGGAGTCCAGGAACACCACCCGCAGCCGGACGCCGCGCTTCTCCAACTCCTCCAGCGAGGTCAGCAGGTCGTCGAAGAAGGTGCGGCCGCGCACGTCGACGACCACGCCGATCCGCGGCACCGCGCCCTGCGAGCGGGCCCCCAGGTCGACCATGGTGGGAATCAGCGCCGGCGGCAGGTTGTCGACCACGAACCAGCCGAGGTCCTCCAGGCACTTGGCCGCGGTGGACCGGCCCGCCCCGGACATGCCGGAGATGATCACCAGCTCGGGGGTGCTCTCTCCCCCGTTGGACACAGTCACGTCTCTTCCCCGCTTCTCGGTACTGCTGTGGCGGTGCTGTCTTCGATGATCTCGCCGGTCGCGGTGTTGACCGCGAATGCGGCGGGTGTACGGGAGGCCAAGGCTGCGGCAACAGTCTCGGCGGTCCGGCGCCCGATACCCGGGACCTCGCACAGCTCGTCGACGGTGGCCGCCCGCAGCTTCTTCAGCGAACCGAAGTGCTTCAGCAGGGCCCGGCGGCGAGTCTCTCCGAGGCCGGGGACGGAGTCCAGTTCCCCCGCCGTGAGCCGTTTGGCCCGCTTGGAACGCTGATAGGTGATGGCGAACCGGTGCGCCTCGTCGCGGACCCGCTGCAGCAGGTACAGGCCCTCGCTGGAGCGCGGCAGCACCACCGGGTCGTCCTGCCCGGGCAGCCACACCTCCTCCAGTCGCTTCGCCAGGCCGCACACCGCCACGTCGTCGATGCCCAGTTCGGCCAGCGCCCGCTGCGCCGCCGCGACCTGCGGCTGCCCGCCGTCGACCACCAGCAGCTGCGGCGGGTAGGCGAAGCGCTTGGGGCGGCCGCTCTCGTCGGTCAACGCCTCGTCGCCGTCCGGCACTTCCTCCGGGACGGCCCACTCGCCGGTCTGCTCGCGCTCCTGCAGGTAGCGGCGGAACCGGCGGCTGATCACCTCGTGCATCGAGCGGACGTCGTCCTGGCCCTCGAAGCCCTTGATCTGGAACCGGCGGTACTCGCTCTTGCGGGCCAGGCCGTCCTCGAACACCACCATGGACGCCACCACGTCCTCGCCCTGCAGGTGCGAGATGTCGAAGCACTCGATCCGCAGCGGCACCGAGTCCAACTCCAGTGCGTCGGCGATCTCCTGGAGCGCCCGGCTGCGGGTGGTCAGGTCCGAGGCGCGCTTGGTCTTGTGCAGCGCCAGCGCCTGCTGGGCGTTGCGCTGGACCGTCTCCATCAGGTCCTTCTTGTCGCCGCGCTGCGGCACCCGCAGGTCGACCTGGGACCCGCGCAGCGTGCACAGCCACTCCCGGACGGCCTCGCCCGGCACCGCCGGGACCAGCACCTCGCGCGGCACCGGCTCGGTGCCCGCGCCGTACAGCTGCTGCAGTGCGTGCTCGACCAGGCCGGCCGTGTCCACGTCCTCGACCTTGTCGGTCACCCAGCCGCGCTGGCCGCGCACCCGGCCGCCGCGGACGTGGAAGATCTGCACCGCCGCCTCGAGTTCGTCCTCGGCGAGGGCCAGCAGGTCGGCGTCGGTGCCGTCGGCCAGCACCACCGCGTTCTTCTCCATCGCGCGGCGCAGCGCCCCCAGGTCGTCGCGCAGCCGGGCCGCCTTCTCGTACTCCATCTCGGCGGCGGCCTCCTGCATCTGCACCTCCAGGCGGCGCAGGTAGTTGCCCGTCCGGCCGGCCATGAAGTCGCAGAACTCCTCGGCGAGTTCACGGTGCTCGGCGGCGCCCACCCGGCCGACGCAGGGCGCCGCGCACTTGCCGATGTAGCCCAACAGGCAGGGGCGGCCGACCTGTTGGGCGCGCTTGAACACGCCGTTCGAGCACGTCCGCACCGGGAACACCCGCAGCAGCAGGTCGACCGTCTCGCGGATCGCCCACGCGTGCCCGTACGGGCCGAAGTAGCGCACGCCCTTCTTGTGCGCGCCGCGCATCACCTGGACCCGCGGGAACTCCTCGTTCAGGGTGACCGCGAGCTCCGGGTAGCTCTTGTCGTCCCGGTACTTGACGTTGAACCGCGGGTCGAACTCCTTGATCCAGGAGTACTCCAGCTGCAGCGCCTCGACCTCGGTGGACACCACCGTCCACTCCACCGACGCCGCGGTGGTCACCATCGTCGCGGTGCGCGGGTGCAGGTTCGCGACGTCCTGGAAGTACGAGGACAGGCGCTGGCGCAGGCTCTTCGCCTTGCCGACGTAGATGACCCGCCCGTGCGCGTCACGGAACTTGTACACCCCGGGCGAGAGCGGGATCGCCCCCGGAGCCGGTCGGTAGGTGGACGGGTCAGCCATGCCCCTACCGTACCGACTGCGGGTGACAGCGCGGTGCGCGCGCCGTCAGTCGGACACCTCCGACCGGGCAGGCCCTGCGGCCCGCCGCCGGCCGGTCGTCAGACCTTGGTGACCTGGAGGTTCCCGTTCTGCACGGCGACCTGGTACTCGGGCAGCGGCTTCGGCGCCGGGCCGTCCTGGACCGCGCCGTCGGAGATCCCGAACCGGCTGCCGTGGCACAGGCACTGGATCTGCTCCTTGACCACGCCGTTCACCAGGCAGCCGGCGTGCGTGCACTTCGCGCTGAACGCCTTGTACTGGCCGGCGGCCGGCTGCGTCACCACCACGGCCTGCTCGCGGTACACCTTGCCGCCGCCGACCGGGACGTCCGCGGCGCTGCCGAGGTCGATCGGGCCGGCGGACTTGGCCTGCTCCTTGCCGCCGCCCGACGAGGAGCAGCCGGCCGCGGTGGCGCCGGCCAGCGCGACCGCCGCGCAGCAGAGGACGGTACGGCGGGACGCGACGGGCTCGGACATCGGGAACTCCTCGGTGCGGGGAAGGGCGCCAGCAACGTAGCACGCACCACGCGGACCGCCCGGGGAGCCTGGCGACTCCCCGGGCGGATCCGGCCAACCCTTCGGCTACTTCTTCCGGCGCTTCACCGGCGTCGCGTCCGAGACGCCCGGCAGGATGTCCCGCAGGAACTTGCCGGTGTGGCTGGCGGTGGAGGCGGCGACCTCCTCCGGGGTGCCCTCGATGACGACGGTGCCGCCGCCGGCGCCTCCCTCGGGGCCCATGTCGACGAGCCAGTCGGCGGTCTTGATGACGTCGAGGTTGTGCTCGATGACGATGACCGTGTTGCCCTTCTCGACCAGGCCCTCCAGCACCTTGATCAGCTTGCTGATGTCCTCGAAGTGCAGGCCGGTGGTGGGCTCGTCGAGGACGTAGACCGTCCGCCCGGTGGAGCGCTTCTGGAGCTCGGCGGAGAGCTTGACGCGCTGCGCCTCGCCGCCCGACAGGGTGGTCGCGGGCTGGCCGAGCCGGACGTAGCCGAGGCCGACCTCCTTGAGGGTGCGCAGGTGGCGGGCGATCGCGGGGACGGCCTCGAAGAAGTCGAGGGCCTCCTCGATCGGCATGTCCAGCACCTCGGCGATCGACTTGCCCTTGTAGTGGACCTCCAGCGTCTCCCGGTTGTAGCGGGCGCCGTGGCAGACCTCGCAGGGGACGTAGACGTCCGGCAGGAAGTTCATCTCGATCTTGATGGTGCCGTCGCCGGAGCAGTTCTCGCAGCGGCCGCCCTTGACGTTGAACGAGAACCGGCCGGGCAGGTAGCCGCGGACCTTGGCCTCCTGGGTCTCCGCGAACAGCCGCCGCACGTGGTCGAAGACGCCGGTGTAGGTGGCCGGGTTGGAGCGCGGCGTCCGGCCGATCGGCGACTGGTCGACGTGCACCACCTTGTCGACCAGGTCGGTGCCTGTGATCCGGGTGTGCCGGCCGGGAACGCTGCGGGCGCCGTTCAGCTCGCGGGCCAGGTGCGAGTACAGGATGTCGTTGACCAGCGTGGACTTGCCGGAGCCGGAGACGCCGGTGACGGCCGTGAAGGTGCCCAGCGGGAAGCCGACCGTGACGTCCTTCAGGTTGTGCTCGCGGGCGCCGTGCACCACGATCTGGCGCTTCTTGTCGCGCGGCCGGCGGGCGGCCGGGATCGGGATGGCCCGCTTGCCGGCCAGGTACTGGCCGGTCAGCGACTCCTCGTTCTTCAGCAGTTCCTTGAGCGACCCGGAGTGCACCACCTTGCCGCCGTGCTCGCCGGCGCCCGGGCCGATGTCGACGATCCAGTCGGCGGTCTTGATGGTGTCCTCGTCGTGCTCGACGACGATCAGGGTGTTGCCGATGTCCCGCAGCCGGACCAGGGTCTCGATCAGCCGGTGGTTGTCGCGCTGGTGCAGGCCGATGGACGGCTCGTCCAGCACGTAGAGCACGCCGACCAGGCCGGAGCCGATCTGGGTGGCCAGCCGGATGCGCTGGGCCTCGCCGCCGGACAGGGTGCCCGCGGCGCGGTTCAGCGACAGGTAGTCGAGGCCGACGTCGACCAGGAAGCGCAGCCGCTCCAGGACCTCCTTGAGGACCCGCTCGGCGATCTTCTTGTCGCGGGCGTCGAGGCGCAGCGCGCCGAGGAAGTCCGCGCAGTCGCTGATCGACATGGCGGAGACCTCGGCGATGGACCTGTCCATCACGGTGACCGCGAGGACCACCGGCTTGAGCCGGGTGCCCTTGCAGGTCGGGCAGGGCACCTCGCGCATGTAGCCCTCGAAGCGCTCGCGGCTGGAGTCGCTCTCGGACTCGGAGTGCCGCCGCGTCACGAACGGGACGGCGCCCTCGAACGCGGTGGTGTAGGAGCGCTCGCGGCCGTACCGGTTGCGGTAGCGCACCTCGACCTGGGTCTTGTGGCCGTACAGCAGGGCCTTGCGGGCGCGGGCGGGGAGCCCCGCCCACGGGATGTCGGTGCGGAAGCCGAGTTCGCCGGCCAGCGCGTCGACCAGCCGCTGGAAGTACTCCTTGGTGGCGCCCTGCGACCACGGGTGGATGGCGCCCTCGTCGAGCGACTTCTCCTCGTCGGGGACGAGCAGTTCGGGGTCGACCTCCATCCGGTTGCCCAGGCCCGAGCAGTCGGGGCAGGCGCCGAACGGGGAGTTGAAGGAGAAGGAGCGCGGCTCCAGCTCTTCGAAGGAGACGTCGTCGTACGGGCAGTAGAGGTGCTCCGAGAACATCTTCTCGCGCTCGGGGTCGTCGTCCGGCAGGTCGACGAAGTCGAGCACCACCATGCCGCCGGCCAGCTTGAGCGCGGTCTCCACCGAGTCGGTGAGCCGGCGCTTGGCGCTGGACTTCACGGTGAGGCGGTCGATGACCACCTCGACGGTGTGCTTCTCCTGCTTCTTCAGCGTGGGCGGCTCGGTCAGCTGAACGGTCCGGCCGTCGACCCGGGCGCGGGCGTAGCCCTTGGACTGCAGGTCGGCGAAGAGGTCGACGAACTCGCCCTTGCGCTCCCGGACGACCGGGCTGAGCACCTGGAACCGGGTGCCCTCGGGCAGCTCCAGCACCTTGTCGACGATGGCCTGCGGCGACTGCCGGGCGATCGGGCGCCCGCAGTGCGGGCAGTGCGGCTTGCCGATCCGGGCGAACAGCAGGCGCAGGTAGTCGTACACCTCGGTGATGGTGCCGACGGTGGACCGCGGGTTGCGGCTGGTGGACTTCTGGTCGATCGAGACGGCCGGGGAGAGACCCTCGATGAAGTCGACGTCCGGCTTGTCCATCTGCCCGAGGAACTGGCGGGCGTACGAGGACAGCGACTCGACGTAGCGCCGCTGGCCCTCGGCGAAGATCGTGTCGAAGGCGAGCGAGGACTTGCCGGACCCGGAGAGGCCCGTGAAGACGATGAGGGAATCCCGGGGCAGGTCGAGCGAGACGTTCTTGAGGTTGTGCTCGCGTGCACCGCGGACGACGAGGCGGTCTGCCACAGTAACTGGCGCCTTTCTCCGGGTCGAAATGTGAGGTCTGCTTCTTCCAGGATGCGCCCGCCAGCGTACTAGCTCACCAGTTCGAATATCGAACCTGTCCAGCGGGGTCCACCCGGACGAGTGAACGGCACCCGCGCCCGACGGTAGCGTCAACGACTGACAACCGGTCCGGGCAACGGCCCGGGCCCGTCGAGAACCGCCTTGAACCGCTCCACCGACCGTCGAAAGGCACCACCCGATGAGCGACGCGACCACCGCGGCCGAGCAGCTGCAGGCCACTGTCGAGAGCACCGCCGAACTGCTGCACACCCTGACCGAGCTGAAGCCCGAGGATCTGTTCGAACCGTCCGGCCTGCCCGGCTGGACCCGCGGCCACGTGCTGACGCACATCGCCCGCAACGCGGACTCCCTGGTCGTCCTGCTGTCCAACGCCCGCACCGGCCAGAACCTTCCCCAGTACTCCAGCCCGGCCGCCCGGGACGCCGACATCGAGGCCGGCTCCGGCCGGCCGCTGGACGTGCAGCTGGCCGACGTCCGCGACAGCCAGCAGCGGTTCGTGGACGCTGCCCGGGAGCTCGCCCCCGAGCACTGGCAGGCCGTCCTGACCCACCGCTCCGGCTACACCTTCCCGGCCTGGCAGCTGCCCGGGAAGCGGCTGGCCGAGCTGGAGTACCACCACGTCGACCTGAACGCCGGCTACACCCCGGCGCACTGGCCCGAGCCGTTCGCGATCGCCGAGTTCCGCCGGCTGGGCGCGCACTTCGGCGCGCTCGACGGCCTGCCGGCGGTCCGGCTGATCGCCGAGGACGCCGGCCTGGAGGCCCGGCTCGGCGGCGACGGCGACCCGCAGCTGGTGGTGGAGGGCCCGGTCCGGGCGCTCACCGGCTGGCTGTCCGGGCGTTCGGACGGCGACGGCCTGCAGGTGCACCGCGGCGACGAGGGCCTGGTCGACGCGCGCACCTCCCTGCCCGAGCTCCCCCCGATGGGATGATGGTGCCGGTTGACGGGACACCCCCAGCGACAGCGAGGAGCGGCGTGATGACGTACCACGGAGCGGTCAAGGTCGGCGGCGCGCCCGACGTCCGGGAGCTGGCCCACCTGATCATCACGAAGGTGGCGGTCGGGCCGTACGACAACAACGCCTACCTGCTGCGCTGCCGGGCCACCGACGAGCAGCTGCTGATCGACGCGGCGGCGGACGCCCCGGTGCTGCTGGAGACCGTGGGCAGCCGGCTGGCCATGGTGGTCACCACCCACCGGCACCGCGACCACTGGGCCGCGCTGGCCGAGGTGGTCGCCGCGACCGGGGCGCGCACCGCGGCCGGCCGGATCGACGCGGAGGGCATCGACGTGCCCACCGACGTCGCGCTGGAGGACGGCTCGGTGCTCCGGGTCGGGCAGATCGAGCTGACGGTCCGCCACCTGGTGGGCCACACCCCGGGCGCGATCGTGCTGGTCTACGACGACCCGCAGGGCCACCCGCACCTGTTCACCGGCGACTGCCTGTTCCCGGGCGGGGTCGGCAACACCTGGGGCGACGCGGCCGCGTTCGACTCGCTGTTCCGGGACGTCAACGAGAAGATCTTCGACGTCCTCCCGGACGAGACCTGGGTCTACCCGGGCCACGGCAGCGACACCACGCTGGGCGCCGAGCGCCCGCACCTGCCGGAGTGGCGCGAACGCGGCTGGTGAGCACGCGCGAGGGCCCCCGCCGAGGCTTCGGCGGGGGCCCTCGCGCACGCCCGGGTCAGGCGTCGATCTCCGCCGACCGGTCGGCGTCGTCGGCGTTCTGCCGGTGCGAGGCGATCAGGCTGGTGACGGTGGTGACCGCCAGGGTGGCCAGGATGAAGCCCAGCGAGACCGGGATGCTGATCTCCGGCACGTGCACGCCGCTCTCGTGCAGCGCGTGCAGCACCAGCTTCACGCCGATGAAGCCCAGGATCACCGACAGCCCGTAGGACAGGTGGACCAGCTTCTTCAGCAGGCCGCCGATCAGGAAGTACAGCTGCCGCAGGCCCATCAGCGCGAAGGCGTTGGCGGTGAAGACGATGTACGGGTCCTGGGTGAGGCCGAAGATGGCGGGGATCGAGTCCAGGGCGAACAGCACGTCGGTGGTGCCGATCGCGATCATCACGATCAGCATCGGGGTCATCAGCCGGCGGCCGTTCTCCCGCACGAACAGCCTGGTGCCGTGGTAGGTCTCGGTGGACGGGACGCGCTTCTGGATGGACTTGAGCAGGCGGTTCTCCTCGAAGTCCTCCTCGCCCTCCTCCTCCGCCCGGGCCTCCTTGATCAGCTTCCAGGCGGTCCACACCAGGAACGCGCCGAACAGGTAGAAGACCCAGGAGAAGCTGGAGACCAGCGCCGCACCACCGGCGATGAACACCGCGCGGAGCACCAGCGCGATGATCACGCCGAACATCAGCACGCGCTGCTGGTAGATCCTCGGCACCGCGAACTTGCCCATGATCAGGATGAACACGAACAGGTTGTCGACGCTGAGCGACTTCTCCGTGATGTAGCCGGCGAAGAACTCCCCGGCCGGCTTCCCGCCGCCGTACCAGGCCAGGAAGCCGCCGAACAGCAGGGCCAGCACGACCCAGACCGCCGTCCAGATGCCGGCCTCCTTGATGGAGACCTCGTGCGGCTTGCGGCCGCCGATGAAGAAATCGGCCACGATCAACAGGGCCAGCACCGCGATGGTGCCGGCCCACAGGCCTGCGGAAACGTCCATGACTGCTCCTCCGGCAGCTAGGCGAACATCGTCACTGCCGGAGGTCTCTTCCGCCGCGCGGCGCGCCCGCAGGCCGGTGCCGCGCGGCCAGCGCCCCGGGATGCCGCGACGGGCACCCGTGATGACGGGGTCACTGAACGGGGAATACTCCCCTCCGCTCCCGTCGAGAGTAACAGGAGGACCAAGGAAGGGTAAAGAAGGTAAAGAGATGCCCCGAGGGGCGGAGGACGCGGCCTACAGGAACGGCTCGATGAACGGCAGCATGTCGCGGAAGGTGCGGCCGCTGGCGGGGGCGCCGATCGCGGTCATCTTCCAGCCCGCGCCGTCCCGCTCCACCTTGGCCATGATCTGCCCGGTGTGGGTGCCGCCGCCGGTGAGCTCGTAGCGGGCCAGCTCCTTGCCGGTGCTCTCGTCGACCAGCCGGCAGTGCGCGTTCTGCACCTCCAGGAAGTTCTGGCCGCTGTACGAGCTGACGGTGAACACGATCTGGGTCACCCGGCGCGGCACCTTGGTCAGGTCCACCAGGATGCTCTCGTCGTCCTCGCCGCCGGCGCCGCCGACCAGGTTGTCGCCGGTGTGCTGCACCGAGCCGTCGTTGCTGACCAGGTGCGAGAAGAACACCACGTCGCTCATCGCCTTGCCGTCGTAGAGCAGGGCGGACGCGTCCAGGTCGATCTCCTTCGGGCGGCGGCTGAAGAAGCCGCGCTTGCCCGGAGCGGACTTCCAGCCGAGGCCCATCCGGACCACGCTCAGCTCCCCGCCGCTGGACTTCAACAGGCTGACGCTCTGACCCTTGGCCAGGTTCACCGACACGTCGACCACCCCTTCCGCCGGGTCGCCCCGGCTCTCGCACGCGGCCGGACGTGCCAGGAGCGCCCTGGCACCGGGCCGGCCGCGCACCACCCTACGCCGCCGCCCCGCCGCCCCGGTCCGGGACGGCGAGACTGTGGCAGAACCACGACACGGCGGGCCGTTCCGGACCGCCCGATCAGGCCATCCCGGCCTCGCGCATCTGGCGCAGCTCCCGCTTGAGCTCCTTCACCTCGTCGCGCAGCCGGGCCGCCGCCTCGAACTGCAGCTCGGCGGCGGCGGTGTGCATCCGGTCCGTCATGTCCTGGATCAGCTCGGCGAGCTCGGCCGCGGGCAGGCTCCTGGCCGGCTTGCGGTCGAGGCCCAGCGACGGCACCGGGGCCTTGCCCTTGCCCTGCTGGCGGTAGCCGGTGGCGAGCAGCTCCTCGGTGTCGACGTCCTCGCCGGCCATGGTGGACAGCAGGTCGCCGATCTTCTTCCGCAGCGGCTGCGGGTCGATCCCGTGCTCCTCGTTGTACGCCTGCTGGACGGCGCGCCGGCGGTTGGTCTCGGAGATCGCCAGGTCCATCGCCGGGGTGATCTTGTCGGCGTACATGTGCACCTGGCCGGAGACGTTCCGGGCGGCGCGGCCGATGGTCTGGATCAGCGAGGTGCCGGAGCGCAGGAAGCCCTCCTTGTCGGCGTCCAGGATCGCCACCAGCGACACCTCGGGCAGGTCCAGGCCCTCGCGCAGCAGGTTGATGCCGACCAGCACGTCGTACTCGCCGGCCCGCAGTTCGCGCAGCAGCTCGATCCGGCGCAGGGTGTCGACGTCGCTGTGCAGGTAACGGACCCGGATGTCCAGGCCGAGGAAGTAGTCGGTGAGGTCCTCGGCCATCTTCTTGGTGAGCGTGGTGACCAGGACGCGTTCGTCCTTCTCCACCCGCTGCCGGATCTCGTGCACCAGGTCGTCGATCTGGCCCTCGGTCGGCTTGACGATCACCTCGGGGTCGATCAGGCCGGTCGGGCGGATGATCTGCTCCACCTGCCCGTCGCCGCGCGCCAGTTCGTACTTGCCCGGGGTCGCCGACAGGTAGACGGTCTGGCCGATCCGCTCCTGGAACTCCTCCCACTTCAGCGGCCGGTTGTCCATCGCCGAGGGCAGCCGGAACCCGTGCTCGACCAGCGTGCGCTTGCGCGAGGCGTCGCCCTCGTACATCGCGCCGATCTGCGGGACCGTCACGTGCGACTCGTCGATGACCAGCAGGAAGTCCTCGGGGAAGTAGTCGAGCAGGGTGTTCGGCGGCGAGCCGGGCTCGCGGCCGTCGAAGTGCATCGAGTAGTTCTCCACGCCCGAGCAGGTGCCGATCTGGCGGAGCATCTCGATGTCGTAGGTGGTGCGCATCCGCAGCCGCTGGGCCTCCAGCAGCTTGCCCTGCTTCTCCATCCGGGCGAGGGTCTGCTCCAGCTCCTTCTCGATGTCGTTGACCGCCCGCTCCATCCGCTCCGGGCCGGCCACGTAGTGCGAGGCGGGGAAGACGTACACCGAGTCGTCCTGGCTGATCACCTCGCCGGTCAGCGGGTGCAGCGTGTACAGCGCCTCGATCTCGTCGCCGAACATCTCGATCCGGACGGCGAGCTCCTCGTACACCGGGAAGATCTCGATGGTGTCGCCGCGCACCCGGAACGTGCCGCGGCTGAACGCCAGGTCGTTGCGGGTGTACTGGATGTCCACGAAGCGGCGCAGCAGCGCGTCCCGGTCGACCTCCTCGCCGACCTTGAGCCGGACCATCCGGTCCACGTACTCCTGCGGCGTGCCGAGGCCGTAGATGCAGGACACCGACGCCACCACCACGACGTCCCGCCGGGTGAGCAGGCTGTTGGTGGCGGAGTGGCGCAGCCGCTCGACCTCCTCGTTGATCGAGGAGTCCTTCTCGATGTACGTGTCCGTCTGCGGGACGTACGCCTCGGGCTGGTAGTAGTCGTAGTACGAGACGAAGTACTCGACGGCGTTGTTCGGCAGCAGCTCGCGGAACTCGTTCGCCAGCTGCGCGGCCAGCGTCTTGTTCGGCGCCATCACCAGGGTGGGGCGCTGGAGCTTCTCGATCATCCACGCGGTGGTGGCCGACTTGCCGGTACCGGTCGCACCGAGCAGGACGACGTCCTTCTCCCCCGCGCGGATCCGGCGCTCCAGCTCGGCGATGGCCGCCGGCTGGTCACCATTGGGCTGGTAGGGGCTGACGACCTCGAAGGGCGCCACGGACCGCTCAATACTCGTGATGGGACGCACGCCTCCACGGTACGACCGCCCGCCGACACTCCGGGTCCGGTCCGGGCTGTCGGCGGTGGTCGTTAGCGTGTCCGGCATGACCGAACTGGCAGAACTTGTGCTCACCGCCGACGAGCGGGCCCGCGGGACCGGCGTCGACCGGGTGCTCCTCACCCTGGACTGGAGCGGCGAGGAGGAGCCCGGCCGGCTGGCGGAGTTCGTCGCCGCCCGGGTGCGGGCCCTCGGCGCCGACCCGGCGGACGTCGACGACACCGCCGTCCGCCGCGCCGCCGAGGCCGATCCGGCGCTGCGGCGCGGCGACCTGCCGGTCCGCCAGCTCGACCACCTGTCCGGGGTGCTGGCGGGTCTCGGCTGCGCCCTCCTGCAGGTGCACCACGGGGACGACGCCTACGCGCTGCTGGTCGCCCGGACCGGCGGCAGCACGCCGGACGGCCTCACCGGCCTCACCCACGACCACTGCCCGGTGCTGCCCTGGGGCACCCGGCCGACCCTGGTCTGCCTGGACTGCCCCGGCTGCGCGCAGCAGCTGGTCTGGGAGCTGCCGCCCGGCGAGACCCTGGCCGGCGAGCGCTGCGACTGCGGGACGGCCCTGTTCGACGCCGACGGCCGGCCGCTGCCGGACGTCACCCTGTACCCCTGAGCCGGGCGCGCTACTTCGCGGAGTCGCGGGCCAGCGCCACCAGGCGGGAGACCGCCCGCAGGTACTTCTTGCGGTAGCCGCCGCGGAGCATCTCCTCGGTGAACACCTGGTCGAACGGCACGCCGGAGGCCGTGATCGGCAGCTCCCGGTCGTACATCCGGTCGGCCAGCACCACCAGCCGCAGCGCGGTCGACTGGTCGTCGACCTGCCGCACGCCGCGCAGGAACACCGCGCCGACGTCGTCCAGCAGCGCGCCGTAGCGGCTGGGGTGCACCTCCTTGAGGTGCTCCAGCAGGGTGTCGAAGTCGTCCAGCGAGGCGTTCGGGGTCGTCTCGGCCCGGGCGGTCACCTCGGCGTCCGAGTACGGCGGGGGCGCGTCCGGCAGGCCGCGGTGGCGGTAGTCCTGGCCGTCGATCCGCACGGGGCGGAAGTGCGCGGACAGGCCCTGGATCTCCCGCATGAAGTCCGCGGCGGCGAACCGGCCCTCGCCGAGCTTCTCCGGCAGCGTGTTCGACGTCGCGCAGAGCTTGACCCCGTTCTCGACCAGCCGGCTCAGCAGGGTCGACACCAGGACGGTGTCGCCCGGGTCGTCGAGCTCGAACTCGTCGATGCACAGCAGCCGGTGGGAGCTCAGGGTCTTCACCGCGCCCTGGAACGTCAGCGCGCCGACCAGGTTGGTCAGCTCCACGAACGTGCCGAACGCCTTGGGGCCCGGGACGGCGTGCCAGAGCGACGCCAGCAGATGCGTTTTTCCTACGCCGTACCCGCCGTCCAGGTAGATCCCCGCCGGCCCGCTCGGCGCCGGCGCGGACCGCCGGAACCAGCCGCGCCTGACCGGCTCCGCGCCCGCGTTCAGGCCCGCCGCGAACGACTCCAGGATCTGCACGGCCTCGTACTGGCTGGGCTGCGAGGAGTCCGGCAGGTAGCTGCCGAAGCTCACGCCGGCGAACCGCGGCGGCGGCACCATCTCGGCCACCAGCCGCTCGGCCGGAACCACCGGCCGCCGGGCGGCGAGGGCTGTCACGGTACGGATCTCGGACTCCGAGGCAGGTGCAGACACGAGAAACCAGCCTACAGGTGGGCGCGAAACGCCGGGGATGCACCTCCGGAGGCGCGCGGGGTCCTCCCGCGGGCACGTCGTCGTCCCGCGTCGCGACCGTGCTGGTGGGCGCCTTCCGACGCGCGGTTCCCCGCGCCCCCGTCCTCGCGCCCACCTGCCAGACTCGGTCCCATGGAGCAACTTCTCGGCAACACCCCCGGCACGCCCGGCAGTCTGGAGTGGCTGGCGGAGGCGTACGCGTACCCGTCGGACGGCCCGTGGCTGCGGGCGAACATGGTGGCGTCGCTGGACGGCGCGGCCCGGCTGGACGGCCTCTCGGACGGGCTGTCCAGCGAGGCGGACAAGCGGATCTTCGGGGTGCTGCGGGCGCTGTGCGACGTGGTGCTGGTGGGTGCGGAGACGGTGCGGGCGGAGGGGTACCGGCCGGGTCGGGCGCGGGCGGAGTTCGCCGAGCGGCGGCGGGCCGCGGGCCAGCTCCCGGCGCCGGTGATCGCGGTGGTGACGCGGAGCCTGGACCTGGACCTCTCGGCACCGCTGTTCACCTCCCCGCTGGTGCCGACGGTGGTGATCACCACCGAGGACGCGCCGTCCGGGAAGCTCGCCCGGACCGCCGCGGCAGCCGATGTGATCACCGCAGGAACGGGGTCGGTGGACCTCCCCCGGGCGGTGGCGGCGCTCACGGAGCGTGGTTGGCACCGCCAGCTCTCGGAGGGCGGTCCCCGCTTGCTCGGCCAGCTCGCGGCGGACGGTCTGCTGGACGAGTTGTGCCTCTCGCTGGCCCCGTTGGTGACAGCGGGTGATTCACCGAGGATCGTGAACGGGCCGCAAATCGCGGACGTCCGGCGGATGCGGCTGGTGTCATTGATCGAGGAGAAAGGTTTCCTCTTCACCCGCTATCTGCGGTCGACCGATCCGGACCGCTCCCCGAGCGACCCCGCCCGCACCTGAGCCACTTCCTGACCGATGTGGATCATGTGTTCCGTGTGGCGCGTGTGCAGCGTGAGGAATCCTTCCTCCGGGCACTATGAAGGAGGGGCTGAGGAAACCGGACCCGGGGGCCCGTACCAGCGAAGGGACTCACGTGTTCAAGACCGTACTGATGATCGAAAAGGCACTGTCCGACGCCGACGTGGAACTGGTCACCACGCTCCACGGCGAGGAGCAGGTGTCCTTCGTCGTCCTGATGCAACCGCGCGGCAAGCAGGACGAACTGCTGCGCGCCCTGGACGACGTGGCCCTCGGCCATCTCGACCAGGCGGTGCACGAGCGCGAGGAGCCGTCCGAAGCGGCCCCGACGCTGGCCGGGGAGTCCCTCGAACACAGCCTGCGGCACCTGCGGCGGGCGGGGGCGGAGGCGGTCGGCGAGGTGGTCGAGGAGCATCCGCTGGTGCGGCTGCGCGAGGTGGTGGAGGAGAACCGGGCCGACGAGGTGCTGGTGCTGACCTCGCCGCACTTCGTCGAGGAGTTCTTCCACCGCGACTGGGCCTCCCGGGCCCGGCACGAGGTCGGCGTCCCGGTGCTCAAGCTGTTCGCCAGCGAATCCTGACCGCCCTGCCGATTAGGGCAGAATCGTCCCGTGAACCGCGCAGCCGCACGGTTCACGGGACGCCCTCTCTTCCGCCTCCTCTACTGCCAGTACGGAGCCAGCCTTGAACGACGCCGCGCACGACCTGCACGCCCCGCACTTCATCGGCATCGGCGGCGCCGGCATGTCCGGCCTGGCGAAGATCCTCGCGGTGCGCGGCGCCGCCGTGTCGGGCAGCGACGCCAAGGAGTCGGACACCGTGCGGGCGCTGCGCGAGCTGGGTGCCACGGTGTTCGTCGGGCACGCCGCCGAGCACCTGCCGGCCGGCACCAGCAGCGTGGTGGTGTCCAGTGCGATCCGCGCCGACAACCCGGAGCTGGTCGCCGCCCGGGAGCGCGGCATCCCGGTGGTGCACCGCTCGGACGCGCTGGCGGCGCTGATGGGCGGCCGGCGGGCGCTCGCGGTGGCGGGCACCCACGGCAAGACCACCACCACCTCGATGCTGGCGGTCAGCCTCGGCGAGCTCGGCCTGGAGCCCTCGTACGCGATCGGCGGCGACCTCGACCTGCCCGGCTCGAACGCGCACCACGGGGCGGGCGAGATCTTCGTCGCCGAGGCCGACGAGAGCGACCGCAGCTTCCACAAGTACGCGCCCGAGGTGGCGATCGTGCTGAACGTCGAGCTGGACCACCACGCCAACTACGCGTCGATGGAGGAGATCTACGAGTCCTTCGAGACCTTCGTCGGCCGGATCGTCCCCGGCGGCACCCTGGTGGTCTCCGCCGACCACGAGGGCGCCCGCGAGCTGACCCGCCGGGTCGCCGGCCGGGACGGCCTGAACGTGGTGACGGTCGGCGCCGCCGAGGACGCCGACGTGCGGGTGCTGTCGGTGGCCGCCCGCGGCATGACCAGCGAGGTGACGGTCGAACTCGGCGGCGAGCGGCTGACGTTCACCGTCTCGGTGCCGGGCCGGCACTACGCGCACAACGCGGTGGCCGCGCTGGCCGCGGGCGTCGCGCTGGGCGTCCCCGCGGAGGGGCTGGCGAAGGCCCTCGGCGCGTACACCGGCGTCCGGCGGCGGCTGCAGCTGAAGGGCGAGGCCCGCGGCGTGCAGGTGATCGACTCCTACGCGCACCACCCGACCGAGATGGCCGCCGACCTGGAGGCGATCCGCGAGGCCGCGGGCGCCGGCCGGGTGCTGGTGGTGTTCCAGCCGCACCTGTTCTCCCGCACCCAGCAGCTCGCCGAGGAGATGGGGCAGGCGCTGGCGCTGGCCGACGCCTCGGTGGTGCTGGACATCTACCCGGCCCGCGAGGACCCGATCCCCGGCGTCACCGCCGAGCTGATCATCGACGCGGCCCGCCGGGCCGGCGCGGACGTCCGGGCCGAGCACGAGTTCGCCGCCGCCCCCGCCGTGCTGGCCGGACTGGCCCGCCCCGGCGACCTGGTGCTGACCATGGGCGCGGGCGACGTCACCAACCTGGGCCCGGAAATTCTGGCCGCCCTGGCGGACGTTGCACCTGCTGTCTGAGTCCGACGGCGAGCCCTGGAGAGCACCGTGAGCTACGAGGTCCAGAAGTCCGACGCCGAGTGGCGGGCCGAACTGTCCCCCGAGGAGTACCACGTGCTCCGCGAGGCCGGCACCGAGCGCCCGTTCGTCGGCGAGTACACCGACACCAAGACCGTCGGCGTGTACAGCTGTCGGGCGTGCGGCGCCGAACTGTTCAGCAGCGAGACGAAGTTCGACTCGCACTGCGGTTGGCCGTCGTACTACGCGCCGCTCGCCGGCGACTCCGTGGAGTACCTGGAGGACACCACGCTCGGCATGCGCCGGGTCGAGGTCCGCTGCAAGAAGTGCGGCAGCCACCTCGGGCACGTCTTCGAGGGCGAGGGCTACGACACGCCGACGGACCAGCGGTACTGCATCAACTCGATCTCGCTGCGCCTGAAGCCCGCCGAGTAGGGCGCGGCCGCGCCCGCCCCCGTGGAAGACTGAACGCTCTGGTTCGGTCTGGACGTGGGTGGGGCGGGCGTGGCACGGCGGCGGTCTTCCGGGGTGTGGTCGGTACTGGCGGAGGCGCAGCGCGAGCAGCACCGCCGCGCGGAGGCACGACCGGGGTCGTCCGGTCCGTCGCGTGAGCGGTCCCGGCAGGAGGTGCGGCGCGCGCCGGCCCGGTCCGGGTCGGTGCGGTCCTACGAGCAGGAGCGGTCTGCCGACGCGGCCCGCCGGACGGCCGAACTGGACGATCGTGTCGCGGAGTTGCGTCAGGTACTGGCCACCGGCCTGACCGGTCCGGGGTTCTCGCTGGCGGCTGTCGCCTCGGCCGGACAGCAGCCGCTCCCGCCGTTCGACCCGGGTCCGCTGGGCACGCCGATCCCGATGCCCGATCAAAACAACTACCTGCTCCCTCCCCTGACGGGCCCTCAGGCCCATCAGGATGCCGCCCGCCGCCAGTGGAACGCCCGCGCGGCGGAGGCCCGGGCCAGGTTCGAGCACGACTGGCACGCGACCTGGGCAGCCGAGCAGCAGCGCCAGCGCCAACTCGCCGACTACCGCGCCCAGTACGACGCGTGGGCAGTCGAGCGGCGTCGGCAGCTGGCCTGGCAGTCCGCGCAGGCCGCGGAGTTGTCCGCGCAGGTGCGGGCGGGCGAGAGCGAGGCCGTGCTGGGCCTGTTCGAGACGGTACTGGGTTGGCGCGAGGACTGGCCGGACGGCTTTCCGTCCGTCGGCGGGGTCTCCTGGGACGGGTCCGCGGGCCGGCTGGTGATCCGCTGGGAGTTTCCGCCGTTCGACGTGGTGCCGGCCGTCGGGAAGTACCGCTACGTGCGGTCCGCCGACCGGGAGGACGAGGTCGCCCGGCCGGTCGCGCAGCGCAAGGAGCTCTATCGCGAGGTCCTCGCGCAGACCGCGCTGCGGGTGCTCGCCGAGGTGTTCCGGGCGGACACCGCCGGATTGCTGACCTCGGTCGGTCTGAACGGCGTGGTGGTCGCTCCGGATCCGGCGACCGGCCGGGAGGGCGACCGCTGCGTCCTGGCGGTCGAGGTCGACCGCAGCACCTTCCGCCGCCTCGCCCTGGACCGGGTCGAGCCGATGGACTGCCTGCTCGACGCGCTCGGGGGACGCATTTCCGCCCGCCCCGAGAAGGCGGACCCGGTCGCCGCGATCCCGGCCGCCGCGTCCTTCGCCCCGGAGGCCGCCGACCCCGACCTGTTCGCCATGGACCCGATCGAGTTCGAGAAGCTGATCGCCGAGCTGTTCCGCCGCCGCGGCCTCCGGACCAGCACCACCGCCCGCAGCGGCGACGAGGGCGTCGACGTGCTCGCCGAGGACCCCGACCCGATCACCGGCGGGAAGATCGTCATCCAGGCCAAGCGCTACCGGCACACCGTCTCCCCCAGCGCCGTCCGCGACCTGGAGTCGACGATGCGCCACCAGGGCGCCAACCGGGGCATCCTGGTCACCACTTCGCGTTTCGGTCCGGGGTCGCGCAAGCACGTGGAGAACAAGCCGCTCACCCTGGTCGACGGGACGATGCTGCTCACCCTGCTCCACGAGCACGGCCTGCCGGGTCGCCTCGGTCCGGCTCCGGAGCCGGTCGGGATGCCCCGCCAACGCGGAGCCGAACCCCCGTTCCTCGGTGTGGAGTTGCAGCCCGGTCAGAACACCGCGCTGCCCGACGGCGAGGTGCGGGTGCGGTTCCGGGCCGGCGGCGCGGACGCCGATCTGACCCTGCTGCTGCTCGACGCCGGCGGGAAGGTGCGCACCGACGAGGACTTCGTCTTCTACCACCAGCCGACCGCCGCGAACGGCGCCGTCACCCTGGAGCCCGGCGACGGCAGCGCCGTGGTGCGCACCGGTCGGCTCCCCGCCGCCGTCCACCGGGTCGCGGTGTCGGTGAACCTCGACACGGACTCCGACGCCACCTGCGCGGACCTCGTCGACCCGGCCGTGGAGCTCGCCGCCGGCGGCGGCCGGTGGGTGTTCCGGCCGCCGGCCGATCCGGCGGTCTCGGCGATGGTGGTCGCGGAGATCTACCGGCACCCGGCCGACGGCTGGAAGCTGCGTGCCGTCGGCCAGGGCTGGTCGGAGGGCCTGGCGGGGCTGGCCCGCGCGCACGGCGTCGACGTGGAGTAGGGGGTCACAGCGTCCGGCTGTGCTTCCACTCCTCCGCGCAGACCCGGTACCCGAACCACTCGTTGATGGCGAGCATCGGCGCGTTGTCGGCGTCGTTGTTGGTGTACGCGGCGACGAGTCCGCGGGCCTGCGCGCGGTGCAGCGAGTGGGCCTTGGCGAGCTTGGCGAGGCCGCGGCCGCGGTGCGTGGAGCGGGTGGCCGTGAAGGCCGACCAGTAGGTGCGGCCGTCGGTCTGCGCGGCGGAGAAGGCGACGGCCTCGCCGCCGTCGAGGGCGACCACGGTGAGGGTGTGGTCCTGGTCGGGGCGGTTCCAGATCTCGGCGAGCCAGCTCTCGTAGGACTGGTCCTCCAGGGCCAGGTCTCCGGGTTCGGAGCGGGTGCCGTCGATGTCGACCAGGTACACGGGGTACGGGTCGTCCAGGAAGTCGGCGGCGGGGCGCAGTTCGATGCCGGGCGGGGTGGCCGGCAGGGGCGGCAGCGGGGTGGTGAGGTCGCGGCCGGCGAACTGCGCGCGGCGGCCCTTGCGGTAGCCGCGGGCGGCGGCGAAGGCGAGTGCTTCCGGGGTGCCGTCCGCCCAGCCGTGGACCTCGCGGGTGCCGAGGGCGGCGAGTTCGCGTTCGGCGGCGGTGACCAGGGCGGTGCCGATGCCGGCGCCGCGGTGCGCGGGAAGCACGCTGACGTTCAGGAAGCCCTGGTGCGGGGTGGTGCTCTCGGTGACCGGGCCGAACCTCGCGGAGCCGACCACCTGTCCGGCGCGTTCGGCGACCAGCAGGTGGTAGTGCGGCAGGCCGACGAGCCAGCTGGTCACTTCGGGCGTGATGACCAGGTGCGGCCGGCCGGCCCGGTAGGCCTCGGTGGCCCCGGCGGCGTCCTCGGGGGTGAACGGGCGGATGTGGTACGGCGTCGCAGTCATAGGCATGTCACGTTAGCCAGTCGTTCGCCTGCGCGCCGCTGAATTTCCCCCCACCTGCGGGCCGGTTCGTTCAGTGCGCCGGAAACCTCAAGTTCAGCTCTGAGTTTCCGGTGTCCCGCTTGGCATCGGCTCCGCCCGGATACACCCTCGGCAGGGGGAGCCGGGGCCGTCGAATGGCCCGGCGGAAAGGGGTGGAATATGTCGTCGTCCGCAATTCCGCGGCTGGGCACGGGGCTCGGCTGGCGCCCCGAGATCGACACCGTCGTGGAGCGGCTGCCCGGCCTGGACTGGGTGGAGGTGGTCGCGGAGAACGTCTGCGCCGACCATCTGCCGCCGTCGCTGGCCGAGTTGAGGAGCCGGGGGGTCACGGTCGTCCCGCACGGCGTCTCGCTCGGCCTGGGCGGCGCCGCCGCGCCCGATCCGGCCCGGCTGGCCCGGCTGGCCGCGGTGGCGGAGGCGCTCGGGGCGCCGCTGGTCAGCGAGCACCTGGCGTTCGTCCGGGCGGGCGGCCTGGAGGCGGGGCACCTGCTGCCGGTGCCGCGGACCAGGGAGGCGCTGCGGGTGGTGGCCGCCAACGTGCGGATCGCCCAGCGGGAGCTGCCGGCGCCGCTGGCGCTGGAGAACATCGCCGCCCAGCTGGCCTGGCCGGGCGAGGAGTTGACGGAGGCCCAGTTCCTCGCCGAGCTGGTCGAACGGACCGGCGTGCGCCTGCTGGTGGACGTCGCCAACCTGCACACCAACCGGGTCAACCTGGGCGTCGACCCGGCCGCCGAACTCGACCGGCTGCCGCTGGACGCGCTCGCCTACGTGCACGTCGCGGGCGGGGTGGAGCGCGACGGCGTCTGGCACGACACGCACACCCATCCCGTCACCGCCCCCGTGCTGGAGGTGCTCGCCGCGCTGTGCGAGCGCACCGACCCGCCGGGGGTGCTGCTGGAGCGCGACGGCGCGTACCCGCCGCCCGCCGAACTGTCCGCCGAACTCGACGCGATCCGCCGGGTCCACCGCACGGCCCGCGTCCACCGGGAGGAGAACGCCCGTGTCCGAGCTTGACGAATACCTGATCCGCGACCGCGCCGACGCCGAACTCGCCCTGGCCCGCCGCCACCTGGCCGCCCGTCAGGAAGAGCTGCTGACCGCCCTGGTGGCCGGCGGCCCCGCCCCGGCCGGCTTCGACCCGGCGCAGTTGCGCACCCAGTCCGAGGGCCTGCTCGCCAAGCGGCGGGAGACCGTCGGGCACCTGATGCCGGAACTGCCCGAGCTGCTCGGCGCGGACTTCGCCCCGCTGTTCCGCCGCTACGCCACCGGCCGGCCGCTCACCGGCGGCTACCGGGCCGACGCCCGCGCCTTCGCCGACTGGGCGCTGGACGCCGCACCCGGGGCGCCCTGGCACCCGGCGCTGCGGCGGCTGCTGCACCCGGCCGCGAGCCGCTGGGGCCGCCTGCTGCCGCGCCGCACCGCCCGGGCCCACCCGTAACCACCGCACCGCCGAACGAAAGGACGCACGGGGGAATGTGGAACATGCAGTTCGTCGTCGCACTGGTCCTGGTCGCGCTGGCCATGACCGTCGCCACCGTCTTCGACCGGCGCTGCCGCCGGGTCACCGATCCGCAGGGCCTGCCGGGGCGCGGCATGCCGCTGCTGGACGCCGCGTTCCTGGCCGGCGGGCCGGACCGGGCGGTGGGCACCGCGCTGCTGCGGATGGAGCGCGAGGGCCGGGTGGTGGTCTCCCGCGCCCGGCGGGTGACGGTCACCGACCCGGCGCCGCGCGACCCGGTCGAGACGGTGCTGATCACCGCCGTCGGCGGCCGCACCGGCCGGGACCTGTCGGTGCTGCGGGACTCCGTGCTGGGCGCCCCGGAGGTGCGGCGGATCGGTGACGCGCTGGCCGCCCGCGGCCTGCTGCGCCGGCCCGCCGCGCTCAGGGCGGCGTGGCGGGCCCGCCGGCTGGTGGTGCTCGCGCTGCTGGTGACGCTGGTGCTCGGAACGGTCGCCACCGTCCGGTGGCTGTCCGGGCCGGAGCGGGACGCCAGCACGCCCCCGTTCTTCGCGTTCGGGGCGCTGGCGGTGATCGCCGCGGTGCACCTCGCGGTCGGCCGGCCGCCGAAGTCCCGGATCACGCCGGCCGGTGAGCGCCAGCTGCAGCTGCTGCGCGGCAGCAGCCCGTGGCAGCCGCACGGCGTCGACCGCCAGTACGCCGCCCTGGTCGGCGCGTACGCCCTGGGCGGGCCGGCCTCGCTGAGCACGTCCGAGGACATGCCGCTGCGCGCGGCGTTCGGGGGCGCCGTGGCGGCACCGCCGCCGGCGGGGGCGGCGAAGTCGGGACGGTCGTCGCGGTCCTCGCGCTCGGGCAGCGGCTCGCACTCCGGGACGGCCGCGGGCGGGGCGTCGTGCGGGAGCACCGCCTCCTCGTGCGGTTCGTCCAGCTCCTCGGGAGGCTCCGGCGGGCACGGCGGCGGCCACTCGGGCGGGCACTCCTGCGGGTCGTCGCACTCGTGCGGTTCGTCCAGTTCGTGCGGGTCGAGCTGCGGCGGCGGCGGGTGCGGTTCCTGAGAAACAGCTTTGTCACAGTTCGGTATCGCGGCCGGGGGATCCGTTCCGTTCGCCGCGGGCACGGGACTAGAACAAGCAGCATGTGGGTGTTGCTGCTGATCCCGACCTGTGCCGCCGCGGTGCTGTCCTGTCTCCGCCTGGTACGGGTCGCCGCGATCGCCGACGCTCTCGCCGACCACCTGCCGGCCGACGCCCGGCCGTCGGGGATCGGCCTGTACGAGACGGCGTACCTGGCGGGCGGCCCGGCCCGGGTGGTCGATCTGGCGCTGGTCCGGATGGCCGGGCTGGGCCGGCTGCACCTCGCGCACACGGGGTGGACCACGGTGGTCGATCCGCAGGGGCGGGGCCGGCTGGAGCGGGCGCTGATCTCCGCGATCGGCCCCGAGGGCCAGTGCCGCACCGCCCAGTTGAAGGCCGCGCTGGCCGCCCACCCCACCGTCCGGGACATCGGCGACCGGCTGGCGCTGGCCGGGCTGGCCACCCCGGCGGTGGTCCGGGACCGGGCGCTGCGGGCGATCCGGCACGTCCGGTACGCGCTGCTGTGGGCGGCCGCGATGCTGCTGCTGACGGTGGTGCTGAACGCCGACGGGGCGTCCGCCCGGACGGTCCTCGCCTGGTACGCGCTGCCGCTGGTGCTGACCGGCGGCACCCTGCTGATGGCCCGGGTGGACGTGCACGCCTACACCGCCTGGGCGGCCCCGGCCGGCCAGCGGCTGCTGGGCACCATGCGGTGGCCGCACGTCTGCCTGACCGGCACCGCCGACGACCTGCTGACCGCGGTCGCGATCCGCGGCCCCGAGGCCGTCCAGGACCCGCGACTGCGGGCGGCACTCGGCCAGCGCTAGGCCCGATCCGACGGAGGCCGCCACCGGGATCCCGGTGGCGGCCTCCGCGCCGTGCGGGGTGCGGGTGTCAGCCGCGGCGGCCCCGGCGGCGGGCGAGGGCGACGGTGAGGACGCCGAGGGCGAGCAGGGCGGCGCCCGTCGCGGCGGTGCCGAGCGTCTCGGCGCCGGTGCTGGCCAGCACGGACGAGGACGCGGTCGGGGATGCCGTGGCGGCCGGGGTCCGGCTGTCGGGCGAGGCCGCCGGGGCGGCGGGGGTCTGCCCGCCGTCGGTCGGCGTCACCGTCGGCTCGGGCGTCGGGGTCGGCGTGGGCGTGGGCGTCGGGGTGCTCGGGGCCGGGACGGTGTGGTCGGCGGTGCAGCTCTTCGTGCTGTCGCAGGCGCCCCGCCGCTCGTCGGGGGTGCCGACGGTGCTGTGCAGGCGGCGGTCGCCGTCGCCGTTGACGGTCACCGAGTAGGTGATCGTCGCGCTGCCGCCGACCGGCAGGTCGCCGGTCCAGGTCAGCTTGCCGTCCTTGACGGTGGCGGTGCCGGTGCTCGCCGCCACGTCGCCCGGGTAGGCGGCGTCGTCGAGCAGCTGGGACAGGTCGCCCGTGACGGTCGCGCCCGCGGCCGGGTCCGCGCCCTGCTGGGCGACGGTCACGGTGTAGGTGACCTCGGTGCCGGTCTTCACCGTCGAGCCGGACGCCGGGTCGGCGCTCTGCCAGAACACGTAGCCGCCGGTGGTCGCAGGGTCCTGGTAGGTGTACGTCCCGGCGGCGGCGGTGCCGCCGGGGGTGGTGACGGTGACGTCGGCCGTCCCGGGGGCGGTCCCGGCCGGGACGGTGGCGGTGATCTGCGTGTCGCTGTCCACGGTGAACGCGGTGGCGGGCACGGCGCCGAAGGAGACCGCCGTCGCCCCGGTCAGGTGGCTGCCGGTGAGGACCGTCCTGGTGCCGCCGGCCAGCGGGCCGTGGTCGGGGGCGAGGCCGGTCACCGCCGGCGCCGGGGCCTGGACCTGCGTGGTCAGCGAGTCGGCCCCGACGGGCTGGTTCCGGTCGCGGGCGTCCGCCGAGACGGTGACGCTCCCGCCCGCCGTCGGCAGGACGGTCAGGGTGATCGAGGTGGCGGAGGGCAGGCCGGCGAGGTTCCAGCACGCGCCGGACGATCCCGCCGTGAAGTCGCAGTCCCAGTCCCAGGCCGACGACTTGGCGGACGTCACGGTCGCGGCGGCCCCCGCCAGCGCGATGTTCACGTAGGGCGAGTTCTTCCCCGGGCCGGCGTTGTTCGGCACGTCGAGGGTGACGGTGTACGGGGCGTTCGCCGGCACGGGCCCGGCCGGGCCGGCGAGTTGCACGACGGCGTCGGCACGGGCGGGGTCGGCGCCGGCGAGTATGCCTAACGCGGTGGTCGTCGCGGCGAGCAGGACCGCCCGGCCGCGCACGCGGCGGGGCCGGGCCGCCGCGGAGGTGGAGAGGGACATGGACATCCTTCGGTGGGGACGGGATGGGCGGGCAGGGGTGCGGCCGCCCCGGGAGGGGCAGCGGTCGGCACTCCGGGCGCGGTTCAACCGGACGTACGGGACACGCCGCCGGGTGCGATCATCGCACAGTATCCACAAACGGATTGAGTATTTCCGCATTCCGGCGACCCGATCCGATCCGCCGTCAGCTCCCAGCGCCGGACCGGGAGTTCGCCCCCACGCGGGCCTCCCCGCAGCCGATCGGGCCAGTTCCGGCACCGCACCAGCGCGTCGTACACGAAGGACACCCGGCGGCCCGCAGACTCGGCGGCATGACTCGTCTCCGCACCGCCGCCGCGGCGGTCCTCGCCCTGTCCCTGGCCGGTCTGCTGGCCCCCGCCCCGGCGGTCGCCCTGGAACGGCCCCGGCAGCACCAGCGGTCCGCGCCGGACCAGCGCCTCACCCCCGCCGAACGCCAGGTCAACGCGTTCTTCGCGCAGTACCGCGAGGACGTCCTGAGCGGGGACCTCGACGGGGCCCGCCAGGTCCGCGCGCAGTACCTGACCGACGACCTGAACGCCCGGCTCGACCAGTGGGCGGCCGAGAACGACGCCGACCCGGTGTTCCGGGCGCAGAACGTGCCGGCCGGCTGGAGCGTCGCCCAGGGCGACAGCGGCGCCGGGCACACCACCGTCCTGCTCACCGAGCAGTGGGACGACGGCTCCACCACCCTGGTCGACTACCAGCTGCGCCTGCCCGACCTGGTCATCGACGACCTGGAGAACGCGCCGGCCTGACCGGGGCCGGAACGGCCGACAGCCGCCACCGTGGGCACGGTGGCGGCTGTCGGGGCGGACCGGAGCGGCCCGGCGGTCAGAACAGTCCGGCGACCAGGTCGCCGACCGACTTGCGGCGGCCGGTGAAGAACGGCACCTCCTCGCGCACGTGCAGCCGGGCGCGGGACGGGCGCAGGTCGCGCATCAGGTCGACGATCCGGTGCAGCTCGTCGGCCTCGAAGGCCAGCAGCCACTCGTAGTCGCCGAGCGCGAACGACGCCACCGTGTTGGCGCGCACGTCCGGGTAGCCGCGGGCCATCTGCCCGTGCTCGGACAGCATCGCCCGGCGCTCCTCGTCGGGGAGCAGGTACCACTCGTAGGAGCGGACGAACGGGTAGACGCAGACGTACTCGCGGGGCCGCTCGTCGGCGAGGAACGCCGGGATGTGCGACTTGTTGAACTCGGCGGGGCGGTGCAGCGCCATGTTCGACCAGACCGGCTCCATGCGGCGGCCCAGCCCGGTGCGGCGGAAGCGGTTGTACGCCTCCTGCAGGTCGTCCGAGGACTCGGCGTGCCACCAGATCAGCAGGTCGGCGTCGGCGCGCAGACCGGACACGTCGTAGGTGCCGCGGATCACCACGTCCTTGGCGTTGAGCTGCTCGAAGAGGGCGTCCACCTCGGCGACGAGAGCGGTGCGGTCCTCGGGGAGGCCGTCCTTGAGCTTGAACACCGACCACATGGTGTAGCGGATGACCTGGTTGAGGTCGCGGGCCTTCTTCTTCACGGGCTGCTCAGTGCTATCGGTCATGAGCCCATTGTCCCTTCTGTGCGGGTGGTTCCGGCGACGGGGTGGACGGCGTCGGCGGCCCGGCGGGCGCTCGCGACCACGGCGGGGATCCCGACGCCGTCGTACGCCGCGCCGCAGGCGGCGATCGCGCCGAGGCCGTCGAGCCGGGTGCGGATCCGGGCGACCCGGTCGAGGTGGCCGACCGGGTACTGCGGGAGGCCGTCGGTCCAGCGGGTGACGGCGTGGTCGTACGGGGTGGCGCCCAGGCCGACGGCGGCGCCCAGGTCGGCGAGCGAGCGGGCGACGAGTTCGGCGTCGTCCAACTGGAGCGCGGCGTCCTCGCGGTGCCGGCCGAGCGAGGTGCGCAGCAGGAAGGCGTCGGGGGCGGAGCGCTCCAGCCAGCCCCACTTGTTGCTGGAGAAGGTGGACGCCTTGATGTGCCGCCGGTCCACCGGGGGCACCAGGAAGCCGCTGCCGGTGAGCGGGCTGTCCGCCAGGTCGGCGCGCCGGAACGCCAGCGTGACCAGCGCCATCGACGCGTACTCGATCTCCCGCAGCTCGGCCGCGGCGGCCGGCGCGTCGGCGGCCAGCAGTGCGGCGGCGTGCGGCGCGGGGACGGCCAGCACCACGGCGTCGGCGTGCAGGCGCCGCCCGGCGGTGGTGACCTGCCAGCCGTCGGGGGTGCGGCGCAGCGCCTCCACGGGGTGGCCGGTGAGCAGTTCGGCGCCGTGCGCGCGGTCGTACGCGGCGATCGCCCCGGGGAGGGTGCCGAGTCCGCCGCGCAGGCCCTGGAAGACCGGTCCGGTGGCGGTCGCGGCGGCGGTCCGCTCGTGGACGGCCTCGACCAGCGAGCCGCCGCGCTGGGCGAGCGCCAGCAGCTGCGGGACGGCGGCGCGGATCGAGATCTCGTCGGCGTGGCCGGCGTACACGCCGCCGAGCAGCGGCTCGACCAGCCGGTCGACGACCTCGCGGCCGAGCCGGGCCGCGACGTAGGAGCCGATCGCGGCGTCGTCGCCGATCTCGGCGGGCTGCTCGTTCGCGGCCCGCTCCAGGCCCTCCGGGGTGAGCACGCCGGAGGCCTTGAGGGCGTCCAGGTCGCCGGGGACGCCCATCAGCTGGCCGGCGGGCATCGGGCGCAGGCCCTCGCGGGTCCAGATCGACGCCTTGGCGGTGGTGGGCGGCTCCAACTGCTCGCCCAGGCCGACCTTCCGGGCCAGGTCGACGGCCTCGGGACGCCGGGCGAGCATCGACTCCGCGCCGAGGTCGACCGGGACGCCGCCGACTTCGCCGCCGAGCAGTTTGCCGCCGAAGCGGTCGGACGCCTCCAGCACGGTGACCCGCACCGGCCGGTCACTGAGGAAGGCGGCCGCGGCCAGGCCCGCGATGCCGCCACCGATCACCACGACGTGAGGTTTCGCCATGTCCCGAAGTCTCGCAGCCCTTATCCCGGATCCCGAAATGCCCCGCACCGCCGGCCGAGACCGGTGCGAGGCCGAGGCGTGATCGTTCCGGTACCGCCGGGGCGGGTCCGGTTCACGGGTCCGCGCGTCACAGTGCCGAGGGGCGGGCGAGCGGCCCGCCGTCGACCACGGGGAGGGGACGGGCATGGGAGTACGGGTGCGCAGAGCGGGGGTGGCCGGCGCGGTGGCGGCGGTGCTGCTGCTGGCCGGGTGCAGCGCGAGCGGCAGCAGCGCGTCCGCGGGCAGGGCGGACAACGCGGCGGCGCCGGCGGTCGCGCCCGCGGCCGGCGGCGCGAAGGCGGCGGGCACCCCCGGTGCGGGCGGCGCGGGGT
>NZ_JBHWDS010000058.1:0-50692 GCF_042734615.1 Kitasatospora sp. NPDC059646 | reverse complement strand
CGCCCTCGGGGGAGGGGGGGGCGGGGGTCCCCCACCCCCCGCCCCCGGCGGGTCGGCCCCCGCCCCGTCGGGGGGCCGGGCCCCGGGTCCGGCGGACCGTCCGACCGCCGCTCGGCGGTCAGCCGGCGGTGCAGGCCACCCCGTTGAGGGTGAAGCCGGTGGCGGCGGCCGCGTTGCCGGTGTGGTTCGCGTTGAAGCCGAAGGTGGTGGTGCCGCCGACCGGGATGGCCGCGTTGTAGCCCAGGTTGGTGGCGGTGACCTGTCCGGCGGTCGGGCTGACGGTGGCGTTCCAGGCGCTGGTGACGGTCTGTCCGCCGGGCAGGGTGAACTTCACCGACCAGCCGTTGACGGCGCTGCCGCCGGTGTTGGTGACGGTGATGTTCTCGGTCAGGCCGGTGTTCCAGGCGCTGACCTGGGTGCTGACCTTGCACGCGCCGCCGCTCGGCGGCGTCGACGGCGAGGAGGAGGGGGACGGCGAGGAGGACGGCGACGGCGAGCCCGCGGTGCCGCCGAGCGCGGTGACGGCCGAGTTGTAGGAGGCCTTCGGCTGGTAGTTGTTGTCGTACATGGTGGCCGCGCCGTAGCCGCTGAACGCCCCGGGGATCCACGAGTCGGCGTCGCCGACGCCCCACTGGGATACGCCCACGCAGCCGCTGACGGCCAGGCAGTTGCCGATCACGGTCGCGTAGTCGGTGGCCTGCTGGGCGAGGTCGGCGGCGCTCGCGGGCACCTGCATCCGGTCGTCGAGCTCGGTGACGGCGACGTCGAGGCCGAGCGCGGTGAAGCGCTGGATGTTGGCCTTCATGCTGCTGGGGACCTGGCCGACGATGAAGTGGGACTCCAGGCCGACGCCGTCGATGGGCACGCCCTGCGACTTGAGCGAGGACACCAGTTGGTACATGGCGTCGCTCTTCGCGTTGAGGCCTTCGATGTTGTAGTCGTTCAGGTAGAGCTTGGCGTTCGGGTCGGCGGCCCGCGCGGTGCGCAGCGCGTCGGCGATGTAGCCGCTGCCCATGGCGTTGTAGAAGACGCTGCTGCGCAGCGAACCGTCCTCGTTGAACGGCTCGTTGACGACGTCCCAGGAGTAGACCTGGCCCTTGTAGTGGGTGGCCTGGGTGGTGACGTGGTTCTCCATCGCGGCCTGCACCTGCGAGCCGGGCAGGCTGCTCACCCAGGACGGCAGCTGGCTGTGCCAGACCAGGGTGTGGCCGCGCACCCGCATGCTGTGGGACTTCGCGAAGATGACGATCTTGTCGCCGGGGCCGAAGTTGAAGTTGTTGGCGGAGGATTCGGTGGTGTCCCACTTCATCTCGTTGCCGGGGGTGACCATGTCGAACTGGGTGCCGGCGACGGCGGTCAGCGCGGAGTTGTTCAGGTCGTTCTGGGTGATGGCCGTGCCGAAGTAGCTGCCCTTGGCCTCGGCGAGGTCGCGCAGGGTGGTGCCGGCGGCTCCGGCGGGGCCGCTGCCGAAGGTGGCGGCGGCCAGCAGTCCGCCGGCCGCGGCGACGGCGAGCGCCGCGAGGGCGCGCCCGCGCCGGTGTGCTGCGCGCAACTGTGCAGCCATGGTCCGTCCTTCCGGGGGGTGGGTGGGTGGACGGACCGTACGGTCGGCCTCGCGCCCCGGGCAACGGACGGCCGCGCCGGCGGCCGGTGCCGCCGACCGGCCGGGTTTCCCCGGGGGTTCGACGGTGCGCGGGCGCACCGCCGCCCCGACCTGCGGCGGGGCGGCGGAACGGCGGAGCGGCCGCCGCCCGGTGGTGCCGGGTCGGCGGCCGCTCCGACCGGCGGGCCGGGTGCGAAAGTTACAGTGCGTCAGCGACCGGGCCGGCTTCGGCGCCGACGAGTTCCTTGCCCATGCAGATGCTGAGCTCGTGGTCCTTGTAGTAGCCGAACTTGCGGATCTCGGCGTACCCCTCGGACCGGTACAGGCCGACCGCCTCGGGCTGCAGGGTGCCGGTCTCCAGCACCAGCCGGGTGCGGCCGGCGGCGATCGCGGCCTGCTCCAGGTGGCGCAGCAGGACGCGGGAGTGGCCGCGGCCGCGGGCGGCGGGGACGACGTACATCCGCTTGAGTTCGGCGTCGCCGTCGCGCAGGCCGTCCTCGTCGCGCTCCTTGACGCGCCATCCGCCGCAGGCCACCGGCTCGCCGTCCAGGTAGCCGATCACGAACAGCCCGGCGGGCGGGTCGAAGTGGTCGGCGTGCAGGACGGTCTGGTCGCCGTCGCCGTACCGGACGACGTACTCCTGCTGGACGTCGGCGGCGAGCTTCTGGGCGTCGGGGTGTCCGAAGCCGGTGGTGCGGATCTCCATGTCGGTCAAGGGTACGGGCCGCTACCGGGCGTCCGTGAGGCGGGCGACCAGGTCGTCGCGGCCGAACAGGCGGGCGGCGTCGAGCGCGGACGGGGTGCCGGCGTGCGGGTCGGCGCCGTGGGCGAGCAGGGCGTCGACGACGTCGGTGGAGGCCTTGAAGACGGCGCCGGCCAGCGGGGTCTGGGCGCGGTCGTTGACCCGGTCGGGTTCGGCGCCGCGCTCCAGCAGTGCGGTGACGGTGGCGGCGTGGCCGTGGTAGGCGGCGAGCATCAGCAGGGTGTCGCCGCGGTCGTTGGTGAGGTTGGCGGGCACGCCGGCGTCGAGGTGGGCGGCGAGCAGTTCGGTGTCGCCGGCGCGGGCGGCGTCGAAGAGCCGGCCGGCCAGGGCGATGACGTCGGCGTCGGGCGTGCCGGGTCCGGTCATGGGGTGTTCCGCCTTCCGATGGGTGTCGTGGGGTCCTGTGAACGTGCCGCGGCCCCGGGAGGTGCCGCGCGCGCTGCGGCCGGGGGCCGCCCGGGGGTGGTTCCGCCCAGCCGTTCGGGCGAATTCCGGGCGTTCGGGTCGCGGGTGCGCCGGGCGCGGGGACGCCTGAGTGCGCCGGTGCGATCCACCGGCACCGCCCCGCGGGACGCCCCGGACGTGCACGGCCGACCCGGCCGGCCCGGCGAGAACCACCCGTTCGCCGCACCCCATCCCCATTTACTTTTTGTCACCATAAAGGCACTTTCTGTCACCTTGTCCCCCGCCCCGTGAGGAGCATCCCGTGATTCTCTCCATCTCCGGCATCGTTCTGTTCGGCGTCATCGCCTTCCTGTTCTTCCGCCGGGACGGGCTGAAGATCTCGCACGCCCTGGTGTGCGCGCTGTTCGGCTTCTACGTCGCGGGCTCCTCGATCGCCCCGAGCATCCAGGCGGGCGGCGCGAGCCTGGCCAGCCTGATCGGCGGCCTCAAGTTCTGAGCGGTCCCGGCCCGGGCGCGGAGTTCCCACCGCCCCGGGCCGTTCGCCCGTCCGGGCCGTCCCCGCCCGGCACCGGGCCCGCCCGCACCCGATCGCCCACCTGATCCCCCGTCAGCACCCCTCCCCGCTTCCGGAGTCCGCATGTCCCTCAACCGCCACTTCAACCGGGGCCGCGACCTCGCCCGCACGGCCGGCGACCACGCCGCCGACGTGTTCGCGCCGCTGACGCTGATCGGCCGCGGTCTGCGCCGCCACGCCGACTGGGCCAGGGGCCGCTGGACGGCCCTGCCGAAGGAGCGGCGCGGCCCGACCCTGCTGGTCGCCGCGGCCACCACGCTCGGCATCTTCCTGCTGCCGCACGGCCCGCTGCTGGCGATCGTCGCCCTGGTCGCCTCGGCGGCCTGGGTCGGCCGCAGCCCGAAGTCCGCGCCCGAGCCGGAGCCGGACCTCGCCGACGTCAAGCTGACCGCGCTGTACGCGGCGCTCACCCCGTACTTCGGCGGTTTCGACGACCCGTTCGCGCTGTACCGGCTGGACGGCGAGTGGCGGGCGGCGTTCTCCGGCTGGGAGTTCGACGCGGACGGCCGGCTCGCCACCCTGGAGATCTCCTACCCGGCGTACTTCACCGACACCGAGCCGGCCGCCCGGGCCCGGATCGAGCAGGTGGTGCAGGGCAAGGCCGGCCGCTCCCGGGAGTACCGCTTCGACTGGGACGAGGAGATCAACCGGCTGCGGGTGAGCGCGCTCGCCCCGCTGCCCGCCGACATCGTGGCGCAGCGCTTCGTCACCGCGCCGGGCGAGATCGTGCTCGGCTTCACCGACGGCGAGGGCAGTCACCGCACCATCCCGGTCGAGCAGGGCGGGGTGACGGAGCAGCAGCCGCCGGTGGTGTGGCGGGTCGGCCCGCGTTCCGCCGAGCCGCACCTGCTGGCGCTCGGCGCGGCCGGGTACGGGACGTCGACGCTGCTGCGCTCGATCGCGCTGCAGGCGCTGCCGTACGGCGACCTGGTGGTGGTGGACGGGGCGAGCACCGGCGAGCACGCCTGCCTGGTGAACCGGCCGGGCGTGTACACCGTGGAAACCAGCCTGCACGGGGCGCTGGCCGCGCTGGAGTGGGTGGCGAAGGAGACCGAGCGCCGGCTGATCGCGCTGAACGCGGCCCGCCACCACGGGGTGGCCGCTCCGGCGGACGTCACCCGACCGCTGTGGATCCTGCTGGACCACCTCACCGAGCTGTCCGAACTCGCCCACGCCGAGGGCCGCACCGACCCGCAGGCACTGCTGGAGGTGCCGCTGCGGCACGGCCGGGCGGCGCGGGTCACGGTGGTGTTCGTGGACGACCTGGAGGCCCGGGACCGGATCTCCCCCACCGTGCACACCTGCACCCGGGCCCGGCTGGTGCTCGGCCCGGTCACCGCGGACTCCGGTTCGGCCGGACTCGGCGTCCCGCTGGACATCGCGCCCGCCGCGCACACCCCGCCCGGCCGCGGCTACGCCCGGATCGGCACCGCCGCCCCGGTCCGGGTCCAGGTCCCGGTGACGGTCGACCCGCTGGACGAGGACGCGGCGCCCGCGCTGCGCGAGGCGGTGATCGCGCTGCTGCCGCACCGCGACACCCGTACCGAGGCGCCCGCACCGGCCGAGGCGGTGGACGTCGCCGCGGTCGAGGCGGTGGACGCCGGGGCGCTCGATCCGGAGCCGGCGGCCGCCGAGCCGGAGCCGGTCCAGGTGGAGCTGTCCAAGGACGTCGCCGCCGCCCAGCCCCGACCGGCCTGGTGACCGGGACCGCTCCCGGCCCGCCCCACCGACCAGAAGTGCACAAAATGTGACACGCCGGGTGATATCACCGCTCAGATGTGACAAATCGGGCGACCATGGGTACAAACAGGGGCGGCACGACAGGCGACGTATGTCCCGGACGGGAATCTTCGTCGGAGGTCGGGCGTTGGACCCATCGACGAAGAACAGCGACCACTAGTCCTGTGGGCAAGAAGCCCGGGAGGCACGATTCATGAGCGAGCGAGCTCTCCGCGGCACGCGACTCGGGGCGACCAGCTACGAGACCGACCGCGGCATTGATCTGGCACCGCGCCAGACCGTCGAGTACGCATGTCAGAACGGACACCGTTTCGAGGTCCCGTTCTCGGTCGAGGCGGAGATCCCCATGGTGTGGGAGTGCCGTTTCTGCGGTCAGGAGGCCGCGCTCCTCGACGGTGAGGAGCCCGAGGAGAAGAAGACCAAGCCCACCCGCACCCACTGGGACATGCTGATGGAGCGCCGGACCCGCGAGGAACTGGAGGAGGTCCTGGCCGAGCGCCTGGCCGTGCTCCGCTCCGGCGGGATGAACCTGGCGGTCCACCCGCGCGACTCCCGCAAGTCCGCCTGACGGCCGAAGGACCGAAGGGCGGCGACCCCGCACCACTGCCGAAGGGCCCCGGAAGTTCCGGGGCCCTTCGGCTGTCCGCGGGTGCGGAGGATCAGCCGGCGGGCACGGCGGCCGGACGGGCACGGAGAGGGGGACGGCCGCCGGGCCGTCCCCCTCTCCTCTCTCCTCCTCGCGGGCGTTCCCGCCCCTCCGGGCGGTGGAAGCCGCGTCAGGGCGCGATCGGCGGGCGGTACTCGGTGTCCGGCCCGTTCGGGCGGGACGGCGGGTCGACGACCTCGCCCTGGACGATCTTGCCGTCGGGGCGGTGGATGCGCAGCTGCTCCTGCAGGCGCATCGCGTCGGCGAACCGGTCGGCGCCCACGGGGGCGGTGGAGCGCAGCACCGAGCCGGTGATCCGGCGGCCGGCGGCGCGCCACAGGACGCGGGTCGGCGGGAGCAGGAAGGTGACGGCCAGCAGGTCGGACAGGAAGCCCGGCAGGATCAGCAGCACGCCGGCCAGCACCGTCATCGAGGTGCCGGTCTGCGGCTGTGCGGACTGCGGGTCCTTGGACAGTTCGACGGCGGCGCGGAACGCCCGGGCGCCGGCCCGCTTGATCACCGTGCCGCCCAGGAACACCCCGGCCAGCAGCAGCACCAACGTCAGGAACCAGCCCACCCAGCCGGCCACCACCGTGACCAGCCAGATCTCCAGCACCAGCCAGGCGGCGATCAGCAGCGGCACGGCGCGGGCGAGGCGCCCGCGGCGGGCCTGGGGGGCCGGGGTTGCTTGCTGGGACACGGTACGGATCCACTCCATCGCGGTGCTCTCAGCGGCGGCCGGCGTCTCCGGCCGCGTTCACGGCACCACCCTGCACAACGGCCCGACGCGGCCGCGTGTTCCGCCGCCCGGCGCCGGCCGGCCGGGCCGGGCTGCGACGGGGCCCCGGCGCGCCACCCGTCGGGCGGCGGGCCGGGGCCCGGCGTGCCGCGTCAGGGCCGCTTCGCCGCCCGGCGCCGCTGCCATCCGGCCGCGGCGGCGACGCCGCAGGCCAGCAGGCCGCCGAGGGCCAGCACCCACTCGGGCCCGGCGCCGACCTTGTCGGCGACGGTCTGGCTGTCGCGCAGCGGCACCACCGCGTTCAGCACTTCCTGGTCGAGCTCCTCGGTCCGCTGCTGCACCTGCCCGTCGGGGGTGATGACGGCGCTGACGCCGCTGGTCGCGGCGATCAGCACGGCGCGGCCGTGCTCGACGGCGCGCAGCCGGGACATCGCCAGCTGCTGCTCGGTCTGGCCGGTGCGGTTGTAGGTGGCGTTGTTGGTCTGCACGACCAGCACCCGGCCGCCCTGGTTGACGGTGTCGCGGACGATCTCGTCGTAGGCGACCTCGAAGCAGATGACGTCGCCGATCCGGGCCGGGCCGAGGTGCATGACGCCGCTGCCGGTGCCGGGGTAGAAGTCCCGGGCGACGCGCTGCAGGCGGGTGATCACCTTGGAGAGTTCGGAGCGGAACGGCACGTACTCGCCGAACGGCACGGGGTGCTGCTTGGTGTAGGACTCCCCCGGACCGGAGGACGGGTCCCAGACGATGCCCTCGTTGCGGACGTGCTGCTGGTCCGGGCCGTCGACCAGGGCGCCGACCAGGGTCGGGACGCCGACCGCCTTGACGGCCTGGTCGATCCGGGCGTAGGCGGCGGGGTCGGTGAACGGGTCCAGGTCGGAGGCGTTCTCCGGCCAGATCACCACGTCGGGCCTGGGCGCCCGGCCGGCGGCGACGTCGGCGGCGAGCTGCTCGGTGGCACCGGCGTGGTTGTTCAGCACCAGCATCGGCCGGCCGAGGAAGTCCATGCCGGGGCGGTCCACGTTGCCCTGGACGATCGCCACCCGCACGGTGTCGGCGGCCGTGGTCGGCACCGGCACCGCGTAGCCGATCAGCACCAGCGCGACGGCCGCCAGGCCGCCCGCGACGGTGCGCCACGGCAGGACGGCGGTACCGGCCCGGCGGGCCCGCAGCACGCTCAGCCCCGCCCAGGCCAGCAGGGTTCCGCAGGACGCCACGGCGAAGGTCACCAGCGGGGCCCCGCCGAGGGCGGCGAGCGGCGTGAACGGGCTGGCGGTGTTGGCGAACGCCAGCCGGCCCCACGGGAAGCCGCCGAACGGCAGCCGGTCGCGCGCCCACTCCTGGGTCACCCAGAGCATCGCGGCCCACAACGGCCAGCCGCGCAGCTTGGAGGTGAGCGCCAGGCCGGCGCCCATCAGCGCGAGGAACAGCGCCTCGATGGCGGACAGGCCGACCACGCCGTCCCAGCCGACCACGCGCAGCCAGGACAGCAGCACCACGAAGAACGGCAGCCCGAACACGAAGCCCAGCCAGGCGCCGTGCCGGGCCCGCCGGCCCCGGGTCAGCAGCGTCAGCGCCGCCACCCCGAGGATCGACAGCGGCCACACGTCGTACGGCGGGAAGGCGAACGCCATCACCGTCCCGGCCAGTGCGGCCAGGCCGGTCCGGGCCCACCAGGCCCCGCGGCCGGGGCGTTCCGGTGCCGTGTCCGACTTCCCCGCGGTCACCGGGCGCTCCTGCGAAACGGGCAGTGCCACCTGCGCACCACCTCTCTACCTCGTACGACGTCCCCCGAAAGGTACCTCACCCGTGCGGGCGGGCCGGCGGGTCCTGGCGGGTGTGGACGGTCCGGCCGCGGACGACGGTGCGCAGGCAGGTGGGGAGGGGTTCGCCGGGGGTGAGGTCGGGGAGGCCGGGGGTGCCGGAGCGGGGGTCGGTGGACCAGCCGGCGATCCGGGTGTCGGGGGCCTGGACGACCAGGTCGGTGGTGGCCCAGATCGCGTAGGAGGCGATCGCGCCGGGCACCAGGACGCCGTCCTGGTCGTGGCCGAGGGCGCGGTGGCCGCCGCGGGTGTGGGCGGTGAACGCGGCGCGCACCGAGATCCGGTGCTCGGGGGTGCGGTGGAACGCGGCGGCGCGGACGGCGCCCCACGGGTCGAGCGGGGTGACGGGCGCGTCGGAGCCGAAGGCCAGCGGGACGCCGGCGCGCAGCAGCGCGGCGAACGGGTTGAGCCGCGCGGCGCGTTCGGCGCCGAGGCGTTCGACGTACATGCCGTCGGGTCCGCCCCAGGCGGCGTCGAAGGCGGGCTGGACGGAGGCGGTGAGGCCGAGTTCGGCGAACGCGGCGATGGTCTCGGGGGTGAGGGCCTCGGCGTGCTCGACGCGGTGCCGCATCGCCTTGACGCGTTCGGCGCCGAGCTTGTCGCCGGCGGCGCGGACGCCGTCCAGGACGGCGCCGATCGCGGCGTCGCCGATGGCGTGGAAGCCGGCCTGCAGGCCGGCCTCGGTGCAGGCGACGACGTGCTCGGCGATCTGATCGGCCGTCAGGTAGGCGACGCCGGTGTGGTCGGTGTCGGCGTACGCGTCGTGCAGGCAGGCGGTGTGCGAGCCGAGTGCGCCGTCGACGAAGAGGTCGCCGCCGGCGCCGACCGCGCCGAGGCGCTTGGCGGTCTCGACGCCCGGTGCGCCGAGCTCGCCCCAGTAGCCGAAGACCTCGGGGCCGTCGGTCTCGGCGGCCAGGGCGAGCAGCGCGGCGAGGTCCTCGGCGGAGGAGATGTCGGGGCCGGCGCACTCGTGGAGCGCGCCGATGCCGAGTTCGGCGGCCCGGCGCAGGGTGGCGTGCTGGGCGTCGCGGCGCTGGGCGGGGGTGAGGTGGGCGAGGGCGGCGCGGCGGACGGCGTGGTGGGCGTCCTGGGTGAGCGGGCCGTCGGCGGAGTACCCGGCGTGGTCGGCGAGCGCCGGGACGAGCGCGCGCAGGGCGCTGGTGGCGAGGCCGGAGTGGACGTCGGTGCGGGAGAGGTAGAGGGCGGCCCCGCCGGCGGCGGCGTCGAGTTCGGCGAGGGAGGGGGCGCGGTGCTCGGGCCAGCGGGTCTGGTCCCAGCCGTGGCCGAGCAGGATGCCTTCGGTCCGGCCGGCGGTGAACGCGGAGACGGCGGCGAGCGCGTCGGCGAGGCCGGCGCAGTCGGTGAGGTCGAGGCCGGTGAGGGCGAGGCCGGTGGAGGTAGCGTGCACGTGGGCGTCGACGAACGCGGGAGTGACCAGGGCGCCGTCCAGTTCGACGATCTCGTCGGCGACGTCGGCGTACGCCTCGGCCGCTCCGTCGCTGCCGACCCAGGCGATGTGTTCGCCCTCGACCAGCATGGCGGTGGCGAAGGGGTCGGCGGGGCTGTAGACGTTGCCGCCGCGCAGCAGGACGGTCCGGTCGGTGCGTTCGGTCATGGCGTCCAGTCTCGCACCACGGACACCGGGCTCAGAGCTTCGGGGGGCGGGCCTCGTACGGGGTGGAGAGGACGACGGTGGTGCGGGTGGAGACGCCGGCGGCCGAGCGGATCCGGGCGAGCAGGTCCTCCAGGTCACCGGGGCCGGGGACGCGGACCTTGAGGATGTAGTTCTCGTCGCCGGCGACGCTGTGGCAGGCCTCGATCTCGGGGAGGGCGACCAGGCGTTCGGGGGTGTCGTCGGGGGCGCTGGGGTCGAACGGCTTGACGGAGATGAACGCGGTGAGCGCCAGGTCGACCGCCTCGGGGTCGACGATGGCGGTGTAGCCGCGGATGACGCCGCGCTGTTCGAGCCGCCGCACCCGCTGGTGCACGGCCGAGGTGGACAGGCCGGTGGCCTTGCCCAGGTCGGTGTAGCTCATCCGTCCGTCCTGCAGCAGCAGCTGGACGATGCGCTGGTCGAGTTCCTCCACAAGGCGTCAACCTACTCGATGAGGGCGGGGCCGTGCAGGCAGCTCACGGGGGGCGCATTCGGGGGGCACATGCCAATGGAATGTGGCGAGGAACACACGCGGTGCATCACCGTGCGCCCGAGTGCAGGGTTATGACGTGCCGTCAGGGGGAAGTGCTGCTGGTGGCCCGGACAACGAGTGACTCCGGCCCGATCCGAGGGGGATCAGATGCCTTCCACCGACCAGCGTCCCGACGTCGAGGACGAACCCGGCGCGCCCGAGCCGTCCCTGGGGACGGACCCGGGCGCGGCCGACAGCTGGGAGATCGTCCGGGTGCACTGCCCGGCCTGTGACCGCCCGATCGCACTGATCGGGGACGAGGAGCGGCTGCCGCAGCACGCGGTGCTGCCGTCCGCGTGGAACCCCTTCCAGTCGGCGATCTGCCGGGGCACCGGCGCGCCGACGGCCGACCTGCCGGAGTGCGTGGAGCAGCCGGCGCAGGACGGCTTCGACAACCTGGTGGCGCTGCCGACGGCGTTGGACTGGCGCACCCAGCCGTTCTCGCACGCGGGCGCCCACCGCGCGGTGCGGGCACTGCTGCCCGCGCAGCGCGACCGCCGGGCGGCCTGAGCCGCACGTCCCGTCGAGGGCGCCGTCCTCCGGTGCCCTCCGGGTGCTCCGCCCGGCCCGCGTAGGCTGGCCGGATGACCGACGCCTTCCCCGACCTGTCCGCGCTGTCCGCGGGCCTGCTCGCGCTGCCGCCTTCGCTGGGCCCGGTGCGGCTGGTCGCGGTGGACGGGCACGCCGGGTCCGGCAAGACCACGTTCGCGGGGCGGCTGGCGGCGGCGCTCGGCGGCGCGCCGGTGGTGCACCTGGACGATCTGGCGACCCATCAGGAGCCGTTCGGCTGGGTGGGCCGGCTGCGCGAGCAGGTGCTGGCGCCGCTGTCGCGCGGGGAGCCGGCCCGGCACGGCGTGTACGACTGGACGGCGCGGGAGTTCCGCGGCGTGCGGGAGGTGCCGCCCGCGCCGGTGGTGCTGCTGGAGGGGGTGGGCGCGGGTCGGCGGGCGGTGCGTCCGGCGCTCGCGGCGCTGCTGTGGATGGAGCTGGACGCGGCGGCGGCGCGGGCCCGCGGGGAGCTGCGGGACGGTCCGGAACTGGCCGAGTTCTGGGCGGGTTGGGCGGCGGCGGAGCGGGCGCACTTCGCGGCCGATCCGAGTCGTCCGTACGCCTCGCCGCGGGTCGACGGGATCACCGGGCGGATCGTCGGGGACACCCTGAGTGAGCCGGTTGAACTGGTCTTGACCTGCGGCGTCGTCAGGACCTAAGTTCGGCCTGTCGCGGAAATCAGTTGAATCCGCAACCACAGACACGGCGTCTCCGGCTTGTTCCCCCGTGAGCCGGAGACGCCGTTCCCCTTCGCGGCGGGGTCCGCTTCGCACCCCAACACCCGATCGTCTCGCGCCATTTGACCCGCGCGCCAGGCTTACGGATCAGCTCTGCGCCGGTACCATGCCCGCAGGCGCGCATCAGCGCCCCGAGGTCTGGCGGGGGGCGTCAGTGACGGTGGAGAGTTCCGGCGGCAAGGGGTCCGCCGCGGCGGGGCCGGATCCGGAGGCCGACCGCGCCTGGTCGCGTGCCATGGACGCGTACACGGCCGGCTCGTACGCCCGCGCCGAGGAGGAGTTCCGGGACGCGGTGCGCGTCGACCCCGGCATGGCGGACGCCTGGCTGGGCCTGCACGCCCTGCGCAGCGACACCGCCGGAGCGCTGCTGGCGATGCACCGGCACCGGGAGCGGTTCGGCGAGCAGCGCGAGCGGCACCGCCGTCCGCTCAGTTCCTGGTACTGGCTGGGCTGGTGGGTGCAGCCGGTGCTGGAGACCGCGCAGGACCTGGCCCTGGCGCACGCCTCGCACTGGCTTGACGGCCGTCATCTCACCGAGCTGGACCAGGCGTTGGCGGCCTGCCCCGCGCCGGAGCAGGAGCCCGCGGTGCGGTTCCTGCACGCCTGCCGCTCCTACCTGTTGAAGGACTGGGAGCAGCTGATCCGGGACACCGACCGGCTGCTGGACGATCCGGTGCTGGGCATCGAGGCCGGCCTGTTCGCGGGCATGGCCCGGGTCCGCCTCGACATGTGCGCGCAGGCGCAGCGCCCGCTGGCGGCCTCGCTGGCCCGCTGCCGCTCCGAGCAGCCGCAGCGCAAGGAGTTGCGGTACTGGCTGGGCCGGGCGTACGAGGGTGCGGGGCGCACGGCGGCGGCGCTGCCGCTGTACCGGGCGGTGCACCGGGCGGATCCGGCGTTCATGGACACCGAGCAGCGGCTGGCGGCGATCTCCGCCGAGGACGGGCTGCTGGACGGCGCCGGGTACGGGGAGTCGTACGGGGAGTACCGGGGCGCCGCGGTGGAGGCGGCGGTCGACCTGGTGGAGGACGGCTCGCCGGAGCCGGAGCGCGCGCAGCCGCCGGCCGGGGAGCCGCGCGGCGGGCAGCTGGCCGAACGGGCGTCCGGCGTGTCGCCGTTACCCCTGCGGCTGGGCAACTGGCCGGCGGCGGCGGTGATTCCGCCGGCCGGGCCGAACCCGGCGCCGGCCGCCCGGCTGGAGCTGGACCAGGCGCTGGCGGAGCTGGAGGCGATGGTCGGCCTGGACCCGGTGAAGCGTCAGGTCCGGGCGCTGTCGGCGCAGTTGCGGATGGCCCGGCTGCGCGCGGACCGGGGGCTGCCGGTGCAGCCGCCGAAACGGCACTTCGTCTTCTCCGGCCCGTCGGGAACCGGCAAGACCACGGTGGCGCGGATCCTCGGCCGGGTGTTCCACGCCCTCGGCCTGCTCTCCGGCGACCACCTGGTGGAGGCCCAGCGGGCGGACCTGGTGGGCGAGTTCCTCGGGCAGACCGCGGTGAAGGCGAACGAGCTGATCGACTCGGCGCTGGACGGCGTGCTGTTCGTCGACGAGGCGTACTCGCTGGCCAACTCCGGCTACAGCAAGGGCGATGCGTACGGCGACGAGGCGCTGCAGGTGCTGCTGAAACGGGCCGAGGACAACCGGGACCGGCTGGTGGTGATCCTGGCCGGCTACCCGGAGGGCATGAACCGGCTGCTGGCGACCAACCCGGGGCTGAACTCGCGGTTCACCACCCGGGTCGACTTCCCCTCCTACCGCCCGGCGGAACTCGCGGACATCGGCGTGCAGTTGGCGCAGGCCGACGGCGACGGCTGGGACGTGGACGCGGCCGAGGAGCTGGCGTCGATCTGCGGGCACGTGGTCGCCGAGGGCTGGATCGACCAGCTCGGCAACGGCCGCTTCGTCCGCACCCTGTACGAGAAGTCGTGCGCCTACCGGGACCTGCGACTGTCCGGCCAGCGCGGCGTGCCGTCCCGGGAGGACCTGGCCACCCTGCGGCTGCCGGATCTGCTCCAGGCGTACGGCGAACTGATCGACGGACGTCAGTGACGGGCGATAGCGTGCCGCGCGAGGGTCGGGTGGAGGACCCGTCCCCGCGAGGAGGAGCGGCCGTGCGTCGTGTGCCCTGGTACCTGTCCCTGCCGATCACCCTGGCCGTGATCGCGGCCGTGTTCCTCGGGGCGGCGAAGCTCGGCTGGCTGCCGGGCGTGGTCGACCCGTTCGAGGAGCGGACGGTGGACCGCAGCCAGCCGGTGGTCCTCAAGTCCGTGCAGAACATGAGCCGTTACACCGCGGCGACCGGCAACTTCCAGGTCGTGGTGGACCTCGCGCAGGAGGCGAAGTTCCTGCCGTCGGCGCTGCTCGGCACCCGTTCGCTGTACGTCGGCGCGGGCAGCGTCGGCGCGTACGTGGACCTGGGCCGGCTCGGGCCGGACGCGGTGAAGGTCTCCGAGGACCGCCGCACCGCGAGCATCGTGATTCCGCACGCCCAACTCGCCGACGCCGCGCTGGACGTGAAGCACTCGTACCTGTTCTCGCAGGAGCGCGGGCTGTTCGACCGGATCGGGGACTTCTTCTCCTCCGACTCCGGCGAGGACCAGCACAAGGTGGAGCTGCTGGCCGTCGACAAGATCCAGCAGGCGGCGAAGGACACCGAGTTGACCGCGACGGCCGAGAACAACACCAGGGCGATGCTGACCGGCCTGCTCGGTTCGCTGGGCTTCACCTCGGTCACGGTGACCGTGGCGTAGGCGCCCTCCGCCGCCCGTCTCCCGGGTCAGGCGCCGGTGATCTGCCACCACTGCTGGGACTGGAAGTTCTTCGCCCACAGCTGGGCCTGGGCGCCGTTGCCGGCCAGGTTGATGTCGCGGTCGACGACGGTGTTCAGGTTGTTGTTGAACCGCTGGTTGTAGATCGCCAGGTCGTTGGCGCGCATGAACCACTGCTGCTGGGTGGTGCCGTTGCACTGCCACAGCTGCAGCCGGGTGCCGTTGTTGCCGCCGCCGTTGGTGTCGGCGTCCAGGCACATGCCGGGGAAGCGCACGCTCTCGATGCTGTAGTCGCTCCAGGAGATCCACTCCTGCTGGGTGGTGCCGTTGCAGCCCCACACCTGCACCCGGGTGCCGTTGGCGCCGTTGTTGGCGTCGGCGTCCAGGCACTGGCCGGTGACGGCCGAGTACAGGCTGTGGATGCGGATGTAGGTGCCGGTGACGGTCGCCGCCCCGGGCCGGACGCCGACCGCGTTCCGACCGAGCGTCAGGTCCGCGCCGGCGGTGGTCGGCGCGGCGGCCTGGGCGGTGGCGGGGAGCAGCGGGGCGGCGAGGGCCGCGGCGGCGGCGAGCAGGACGGCGGTGGTGCGGAGTCGCATGGTGGGTCCCCCCAAGTGCTTGAGCGCAACCGGGCCCCTTGCCCGGTGGTGCGGGCGAGCGGCACCCACCGTAGACGAGCCCCGCGGACGCCGGAATCCCTTGATGGGGCACCGTCAAGGTTGGCCGGAAACACCGCCCGGACGCTCCCCGACGCGCCGTCAGCCGTGCACGACGGTCCGGCCCCCGATGACCCAGGCGGACGCCGGGACCGGGGTGCACCTGGTGGCCCGGGGCGGGTTCTCGGGGTGCAGCAGGTCGGCGCCGGCCCAACCCGCCCGCAGCCGGCCCTGCGCGTCGGCCGGGTAGAAGGTGAGCCCGGTCTCGGGGTGCCACCCGGCCGGTCCGGTGGTCGGCGCGCTGCCGTCGGCCGGTGTGGCCACGGCGCCGGCGACCGGGCCGGTGACGGTCACCGCGCCGCCGTCCACCACCAGGCAGTCCACGTCGAACTCGACCCGGACGGTGCCCTCGCCGTCGAAGACGTGCTCGACGACGGCGTGCCCGCCGGTGCGGCCGTTCTCGGTCCGGGCCTCCACCCGGGCGGTGAGCCGCTGGCCGGGGTTGGGGCCGGGCCCGCCCTGGTTGAGCAGGGTCCAGCTGTGCACGCCCAGGTGCCGTCCGGCGGCCGGCGCGGCGGCGGCGGGGCCCGCCGCCCCGACAGTTCCGGCCACCAGCGCCACGGTCGCCACGCCCACGGCGGCGGCTGCACGGTCGAGCTTTCGCATCGTCAATTCTCCGTCACTGCAAGGGAATCGGGCGTTCGCCCGACGTCCTTCATCCTTCCGTCCCGGCCGCCGGCCGCCCTCCGCCCGGCGGACGAACCGCGCTCCGCACGGCGGACGAGAACGCCCTCCTCCCTGCGGGTGGCCCGCTCCGCCCCGACGTCACCGCGCAGCAGGAGGTGCGGCCTTCCGCCGCAGCGCACGGGGCGGCCCGGCCCGCACGCCGCGGACCCCGTCGGAGAAGTGCGCCAACGGCGGCCCGGCCGGGGCGGGCAGCCCGGCCGCCGCGGTGAGGCTCTCGGTGGCCTCCTCGCAGGTCGCGGCGCGCAGCGGCCACGGCTCGTGGTCCACCGGGACCTCCCAGAACAGGCCCGCGTGGCGGGTGTACGCGCGCCACCTGGAGGTCAGCCAGATCTCCAGGTCGGCGGGGACGACGGCGCCGCCCGGGCGCAGCCGCACCCGGTAGGCGGCGCCGCCGCCCGCCCGGCGCCCGGCGTAGTCGATCCGCTCCCCGCCGTCCTCGACCCGCAGCCGGCCGAGCCGGTAGGGGGCGCCCAGCAGGGTGCGGGCGGCGGCGACCACCAGGGGGTGGGCGGCCTCCAGGGAGAAGAACCAGAGGCCGTCCCGTCCGTCCGGCCCCCGGACGTAGGTGCGCAGGTTGGTCTCCGGGAACCGGCCCGGCCCGGGCAGTGGCAGGCGGCCGGCCAGGCGGACGTCCGCCATGGTGAAGGGGGTCAGCCCCACCCACGCCCGGCCGGCCCACTCGTCGACGGTCAGCCCGGCGGGGAGCAGCCGCTGGACCGCCCTCGGCTCGTAGGGCCAGTGCAGGAAGGCCAGCCGCAGCCAGTCCATCCGCAGGGCGACCGGGGCGGCGGGCGGGTCGGCGTGTCGCTGCGTCATGGCCGGCGTCTACCCGGAGCCGGCCGCCCCACCGCCCCGGCGGCGGACCACCCGGGGGTCTTCGCGGTGCCCGGTCGCGGGTGCGGCAGGTGCCTCAGCCGGTCGGGGCGGCCGCCTCGACGCCGGTCAGGAAGGCGGCGAGGATGCGGCGCAGGCGGGGTTCGACCTCGACGACGGCGTGCCCGAGGCGGGGGTCCGAGGTGTAGAGGGCGCGGACGGCGGGGCCGGGGGTGGCGATCTGCCAGAGGGCGCCGGCCATGCCGGTGGCGGTGGCGGCCAGGTCGAGCACCTGCTGCTCCGTCAGGCCGAGCAGGCGGTTCAACTCGGCGCCGATCAGCGCGACTTCGTCCAGCGTGACGAGCTTGAAGGTGCGCACCGCGTCCAGCGAGACGTTGCGTTCCAGGTTGAGCGGGGCCTGCGCCAGCAGGTCGCAGAACATCGGGCGGGCCGACAGCGTCGCGGCGAGCAGCTCGGCGACCTCGGCGGGGGTGGCGTGCGCGCGGGCCGCCAGGTCGGCGCGCAGGGCGGCGGACCACTCGCGCCAGCCCTGGGCGGTGAGCTCCAGGAAGATCTGCTCCCTGGTCTCGAAGTACCGCAGCAGCGCGGACTTGTGCATGCCCACCTCGGCGGCGATGTCGGTCAGGGTGACCTCGCGGATGCCGCGGCCCTCGCCGAGCGCCCGGGCGGCGTCCAGGATCGCCCCTTCGCGGGCCTGCTTGGCCTCGGCGCTGCGGGCCCGTCGGAAGGCTGGCTCAGTCATGTGCCCATCATAGGAGCAGCTAACACAACGCTGTTGCGCTATTAAGAGAACGGTGTTGTACTAATGGCATGAGCGAAGAAGCGCGCACCACCCGGCAGCAGGTCTGGTTCATCACCGGTTCGTCCCGCGGCTTCGGCCGCGCCCTGGTCGACGCCGCCCTCGACGCGGGCGACCTCGTCGTCGCCACCGCCCGCCGCCCCGAACCCCTCGCGGAGGAACTCGCCGGCCACGGCGACCGCGTCCTCACCCTCCCGCTGGACGTCACCGACCCGGCGGCCGCGCAGGCGGCGATCGACGCCGCCCTCGCCCGCTTCGGCCGCATCGACGTCCTGGTCAACAACGCCGGGTACGCCAACGTGTCGCCGGTGGAGACCTCCGACGACGCCGACGTCCGCGCCCAGTTCGAGACCAACTTCTGGGGCGTCTACCACGTCACCAAGGCGGCGCTGCCCGCGCTGCGCCGCCAACGGTCGGGCACCGTCGTGCAGTTCTCCTCCATCGGCGGGCGGGTCGGCGGCTCCCCCGGCATCGCCTCCTACCAGGCCGCCAAGTTCGCGGTCGACGGCTTCACCCGCGTCGTGGCCGCCGAGACCGCACCCTTCGGGATCCGGTACATGGTGGTCGAGCCCAGCGGCTTCGCCACCGACTGGGCCGGCTCCTCGATGACCGCCCACCCCGTCCCCGAGGCCTACGACGAAACGGTCGGCGCGATGAACCGCCGGGTCCGGCAGGGCGGTTCGGGCGGCGCCGGCGACCCGCGGCGGGCCGCCGCGATCATCGTCCGCACGGTCCGGCGCGGCGACGTCCCGAGCCACCTGCTGCTCGGCGTGAACGCCGTGACGATGGCGCTCGACTGGTCGCGCCGCCAGCTCGCCGAAGCCGGCGCCTGGGAACGGGTCAGCCGCTCCGCCGACTTCGCCGAGCCCTACCCGGTGGACCTGCCGCCCGCGGCGTGACAGCCGTCACGGCCTTTCCATGATCGTCCGGACTGCCGGACCGCCCCGCCCGGCCGCCATGATGGACCCTCGCACCGGGGCAGGGGCCCCGGGCCGCACGGACGGGGGTCGGAACATGTCACCGCACGGGATCGGGTTGTACGCGGGCGCGGCGCTGGTGGTCGGCGGCGGACTGCGCACCCTGGCCCTGACCGCCCCCGGCGGCCCGGACGGCGGCCCGCGCGAAGCGCTGACCGCCCTGGCCCGGCGGCGGCCGTGGGTGACGCTCGCCCTGTTCGCCGTGCTGGCGGTCATGGCCGTGGTGCAGTACGCGGCACCGGGCGTGGTCGACGGACTCGGCCGCCGGCCCGGGGCGCTGACGGACGGTCAGTGGTGGCGGGCCGGGACGGCGCTGCTGGTGCAGTCCTCCGGCGCGGCGCAGATCGCGGTCAACCTGCCGGCGCTGCTGGTGGTCGGCGCGGTCGCCGAACCGGTGCTCGGGCGGTGGCGCACCCTCGCGGTGTTCCTGGCCTCCGGCGTCCTGGCGCAGGCCGTCAGCCTGGCCGGCTGGTCGGTCCGCGGCGGCGGCGACTCGGTGGCGATCTGCGGCCTGCTGGGCGCGCTCGCCGTCGCCCTCCTCGCGGCCGGCCCGCTCGCGGAGGCCCGGTGGGCGCTGCTGGTCCCCGCCGGGGGCGTCCTGCTGTGCGCCCTGCACAACAACCACGGGGCGGGCCTGCTGGCAGGCTGCCTGCTCGGCCTGGCCCTGCTCCCCCGCACCGGGCCGGCGCCCCTGACGGCCCGCTGACGGCGCTCGGCCCCCGCCGCGGAACCGCGACGGGGGCCGAGGAGCTGCGCGGGGGCCGGTCAGCGCGCGGTGGGCGCCGGCGGGCGGTGGTCGGGGTCGTGGACCTCGCCGACCAGCTCCTCCAGGACGTCCTCCAGGGCGACCAGGCCGACCTGGCGGCCGTCCGCGTCGACCACGGCCGCCAGGTGGGCGGCGGCGCGGCGCATCGCGGCCAGCGCGTCGTCCAGCGGCAGGCCGGAGCGCAGCACGGTGATCGGACGCCACAGCCGGTCCGGGACGGGCGCGGTGAGGTCGTCGACCTCCAGCGAGTCCTTGACGTGCAGGTAGCCGAGGACGGCGCCCCGCTCGTCGGTGACCGGGAAGCGCGAGAAGCCGGTGCGCACCGCGAGCTGCTGGATCTGCTCGCCGGTGACCGCGCGGTCGACGGTGACCAGCTGGTCGGCCGGCAGCATCACCTCGGTGACCGGGCGGCTGCCCATCTCCAGGGCGTCCTCCAGCCGTTCGCGGCGGGTGTCGTCCAGCAGGCCGGCCTCGCCGGAGTCGGCCAGCAGGTGCAGCAGCTGCTCGCTGGTGAACACCGAGTTGACCTCGTCCTTGGGCTCGACCCGGAACAGCCGCAGCACGCCGTTGGCGAAGGCGTTCAGGAACGTGATCGCCGGGGCCAGCCAGCGGGCGAGCCGGTCCAGCGGCGGGCCGAGCCAGAGCGCGGCCTTCTCCGGTCCGGCGAGCGCCAGGTTCTTCGGCACCATCTCGCCGATCACCATGTGCAGGAACACCACCACGCTGAGCGCGATCGCGTAGCTGAGCAGGTGCATCGCCGAGTCGGGCACGCCGAGGGCGTGGAAGGCCGGCTCCAGCAGGTGCGCGATGGTCGGCTCGGCGAGCGCGCCGAGCAGCAGCGAGCAGACGGTGATGCCGAGCTGGGCGGCGGCCAGCATCGCGGAGACGTTGGACAGCGCGTGCAGCACGGTGCGGGCGCGCCGGTCGCCGGCCTCGGCGAGCGGTTCGATCTGGCTGCGGCGCACCGAGATGACGGCGAACTCGGCGCCGACGAAGAACGCGTTGCCGAGCAGCAGGAGCAGCGAGAAGGCGAGTTGCAGGGCGCTCATCGGTGACCGTCCTGGTCGTCGTCATGGTCGTGCTCGGGGCGGGTGCGGCGCACCTCGACCCGGCTGGTGCGGTGGCGGTCGACGGCGGTCACCGTCATCTCCCAGCCGGGCAGGTCGGCGCTCTCGCCGACCGCCGGGAGCTTGCCGAGCAGGTCGGCGAGGAGTCCGCCGAGGGTCTCGTACGGGCCGTCGGGGGCGTTCAGGCCGATCTTGGCGAGCTGGTCGAGCCGGGCCCGGCCGTCGGCGTCCCAGACCGGCAGTCCGTCGCGCGGGGCGAGCGGGCGCAGGTCGGGGGTGTCGTCGGGGTCGTGCTCGTCCTGGACCTCGCCGACGACCTCCTCGACGATGTCCTCGATGGTGGCGACGCCGGCGGTGCCGCCGTACTCGTCGACCACCACGGCCATCGGCTCGCGTCGGCGCAGCAGGTCGAGCAGCCGCTCGACGGGCAGCGTCTCGGGGACCAGCAGCGGCGGCGACGCCAGGTGGCGGACCTTGGTGTGGTCGCGGCGGTCGGCGGGGACGGCGAGCGCGTCCTTGAGCGTGACGGTGCCGGTGACCTCGTCGAGGCTGTCGCTGTAGACCGGGAAGCGGCTCAGGCCGGTGGCCCGGGTGAGGTTGAGCACGTCGCTCGCGGTGGCGTCCTGCTGGAGCGCGGCGACGTCGATCCGCGGGGTCATCACGGACTCGGCGGTCAGTTCGCGCAGGCCGAGGGTGCGGACGAACAGGACGGTCGACTCCTCGTCCATCGCGCCGGCCTGGAACGAGTGCCGGGCGAGGGCGACCAGTTCGTCGGCGGTGCGGGCGTGGCCGAGCTCCTCCTGCGGTTCCACGCCGAAGGCCCGGACGATCCGGTCGGCGGAGCCGTTCAGGAACGCGATCAGCGGGCGGCAGGCGGCGGAGAACACCCGCTGCGGGCCGACCACGGCGTACGCGACCTGCATCGGGTGGGAGATCGCCCAGTTCTTCGGGACGAGTTCGCCGATCACCATCTGCAGCACGGTCGCCAGCACCAGGCCGACGATCAGCGCGGTGCCGCGGGCCGCCGAGGCGGGCAGGCCGATGCCGGTGAACACCGGCGACAGCAGGGTGGACAGCGCCGGCTCGGCGAGCATGCCGACCACCAGGGAGGTGATGGTGATGCCGAGCTGGGCGCCGGAGAGCTGGAAGGACAGCCTGTGCAGGGCCTTGGACAGGCTCTTCGCACGGCGCTCGCCGGCGGCCGCGGCGCGTTCCACGGTGCCGCGGTCGGCGGTCACGAACGCGAACTCGGCGGCCACGAACAGGCCGTTGGCGAGGATCAGCAGGAAGGCCGCGAACAGCATGAGCCAGGCGGTGGTCATCGGGCCGCCCGCCCTTCCCGGCTCGGAATGTGCACGGCGGCGCGGGTACTACCGGACGGATCGTCCATCGAGGGGAGGTGTCACTCCTCAGGTCGCGGGTCGGCGCGGAAAGCCGGACACTGGTGGGCTTTGCCGCGGTTTTACCAGCGTAGACGATACCCGAACGGTTTCCCGGGCCCGGTTCGGCCCGGGCGTCCGGGGCGTGTCAGGGCGCGCTCAGCTCCGGGCGGCGCCGCGCTCCTCGACCAGGTCGCGGAGCGCGCGGGCCGCGGTGACGGCCTGCTCGCGGCCGCCGGCGGGCTGGATGCCGACGGCGGCCAGCGCGGTGCCGTCGGCGAGGTCGAGCATCACCCACGGGTCGCCCTGCTTGAGGTTGACCCGGAGCACCTCGGCCCAGGCCAGCCGGCGGCTGCGGACGAAGTTGACCACGGTCAGGCCGTCGGCGTCGGCGACCACCTTGGGGCGGGCCAGCATCAGGCCGACCGCGGCGAACAGCAGGCCGCTGATCACCATCATCACCCGGTCCCTGAGCTGCCAGTTCTCCGGCAGTGCCACGGCGAGCACGGTGAACAGCAGGACCATCACGCCGCACAGCGTGAGCAGCACGGCGCGGTTGCGGCGGGGCGCCCAGGTGACGGGGAGGGCGGCGGGGGTGGACATGCGGTGGCTCCCGGAAAAGGCGGGGGCCGCCGCGGCGGGCGGCCCCCGTTCTGACGGAGGGTCAGAGGCGGCAGGCGTGGATGTTGGTGACCAGGATGGCGCGGGCGCCGATCGACCAGAGGTCGTCCATGATCCGCTGGGCCTCCTTGCGGAGCACCATGGCGCGGACCGCGACCCAGCCCTCGGTGTGCAGCGGCGACACGGTCGGCGACTCCAGGCCGGGGGTGAGCGCGACGGCCGCGCCGACCTTCTCGGCCCGGATGTCGTAGTCCATCAGCACGTAGCGCCGGGCCACCAGCACGCCCTGCAGGCGGCGCAGGAACTGCTCGACCGCCGGGTCCTCGGCGGCGCCCTTGGGGCGGATCACCACGGCGTCGGAGACCAGGATCGGCTCGCCGAACACCTCCAGGCCGGCGTTGCGCAGGCTGGTGCCGGTCTCCACCACGTCGGCGATCACCTCGGCGACGCCCAGGTGGACGGCGGTCTCCACGGCGCCGTCCAGCTTGGTGACGGTGGCCTTGACGCCGTGCTCGGCGAGGTGCTGCTCGACCAGGCCGGTGTACGAGGTGGCGATCCGCAGCCCGTCGAGGTCCTGCACGGAGGCGATCTCGGCGCCGACCGGCTTGGCGAACCGGAAGGTGGAGGCGGCGAAGCCGAGCGCGAGCACCTCCTCGGCGTCCGAGGCGGAGTCGAGCAGCAGGTCGCGGCCGGTGATGCCGACGTCGAGCCGGCCGGAGCCGACGTAGACGGCGATGTCCCGCGGGCGCAGGAAGAAGAACTCGACCTGGTTGTCCGGGTCGACCAGGACGAGTTCCTTGGCGTCCTTGCGCTGCCGGTAGCCGGCCTCATGGAGCATCTCCGCCGCGGGACCCGAGAGCGAACCCTTGTTGGGGACGGCGATGCGGAGCATGAGAGGCGAACCCTTCGTTGGCTGTGCGGGGTGGGGTTTACAGGTACTTGTAGACGTCTTCGAGCGTCAGCCCGCGAGCGACCATCATCACCTGGACGTGGTAGAGGAGCTGGGAGATCTCCTCCGCCGCCTCCTCGGGCGACTGGTACTCGGCGGCCATCCAGACCTCGGCGGCCTCCTCGACGACCTTCTTGCCGATGGCATGAACGCCCTGCTGCACGAGCTGGGCGGTGCGGGAGGTCGTGGGGTCGCCGGTGGCGGCCTTCTGCTGGAGCTCGGTGAAGAGCTCCTCGAATGTCTTGGAAGCCATGATGACCTCACCTTACGGGGTGCGGGCGGACGGACGGTAAACGGTTTCGCACCGTGGACAGTCCGCTGGACATCCGGCGGCCCGCCCGCGGTGCGATCGTCCGATCAGCGCCAGGGCTCGGCGACCTCGCGCAGCGCCGCCGCGGTGGCGACGGCGGCGGTGACCGCCTCGTGGCCCTTGTCCTCCGTGGAGCCGGGCAGCCCGGCCCGGTCCAGCGCCTGCTGCTCGGTGTCGCAGGTGAGCACGCCGAAGCCGACCGGGACGCCGGTCTCCACCGACACCTGGGTCAGGCCGAGCGTCGCGCCCTGGCAGACGTAGTCGAAGTGCGGGGTGCCGCCGCGCACCACCACGCCCAGCGCCACCACCGCGTCGTACCCGCGGCCGGCCAACTGCTTGGCTGCGACCGGCAGTTCGAAGGTACCGGGGACGCGGACCACGGTCGGCTCCTCGATCCCGAGTTCCTTCAGCGCGCGGTGCGCGCCGTCCAGCAGTCCGTTCATCACCTGCTCGTGCCACTGCGCGGCGATCACCGCGACCCGCAGGTCGGCGCAGTTCTTCGGGGACAGGACGGGGGCTCCGTGGCCGGCCATGGCTCGTTCCTCTTTCGGCGGTGCGTCAGAACGCTTGCGGGGGGTGCTACTTGGCGTCGTCGTCGAGCCACGGCAGGTCGTGGCCCATCCGGTCGCGCTTGGTGCGCAGGTAGCGCAGGTTGTGGGCGCCGGCCGCGGTGGGCAGCGGACGGCGGGCGGCGACCTTCAGGCCGTGCTCGGTGAGCGCGGTCTGCTTGGCCGGGTTGTTGGACAGCAGGGTGAGCGAGCGCACCCCGAGGTCGGCGAGCATCTGCGCGCCGATCGAGTAGTCGCGGGCGTCGGCGGGCAGCCCCTGGTCGAGGTTGGCGTCGACGGTGTCGCGGCCCTGCTCCTGGAGTGCGTACGCGCGCAGCTTGTGGGCCAGGCCGATGCCGCGGCCCTCGTGGCCGCGCAGGTACAGCACCACGCCGCGGCCCTCCTCGGCGACGGCGCGCAGCGAGGCCTGCAACTGCGGGCCGCAGTCGCAGCGCAGCGAGCCGAACACGTCGCCGGTCAGGCACTCGGAGTGCACGCGCACCAGCACGTCCTCGCCGTCGGGCAGCTTCCCGTCGGCGTCCAGGCCGCCGGCCACCAGGGCCAGGTGCTCGACGCCGTCGATGGTGCCGCGGTAGCCGACGGCGGTGAACTCGCCGTGGGAGGTGGGCAGTCCGGTGACGGCGGCGCGGTCGACGTGCAGTTCGGTGCGGCGCCGGTAGGCGATCAGGTCCTCGATGGAGATGATCGCCAGGCCGTGCCGGCGGGCGAAGGCGTGCAGTTCGGGCAGCCGGGCCATGGTGCCGTCGTCGTTGACCACTTCGGCGATCGCCCCGGCGGGGGCGAGGCCGGCCAGCCGGGCCAGGTCGACGGCGGCCTCGGTGTGGCCGGGGCGGACCAGCACGCCGCCGTCGACGGCGCGCAGCGGGAAGACGTGGCCGGGCCGGGTGAGGTCGCCGGGCTCGGTGCCCGCCGAGGCCAGCAGCTTGACGGTGCGGGCCCGGTCGGCGGCGGAGATGCCGGTGTCGACGCCGTCGCGGGCGTCCACCGACACGGCGTAGGCGGTGCCCTTGCGGTCCTCGTTGACCTGGGTCATCGGCGGCAGCTTGAGCCGGTCGAGGTCCGCGCCGGTCATCGGGGCGCAGATCACGCCGGAGCTGTACCGGACGGTGAAGGCCATCAGTTCGGGGGTGGCGGCGGACGCGGCGAACACGATGTCGCCCTCGTTCTCGCGGTCCTCGTCGTCGACCACGATCACGGCGCGGCCGAGCGCGATGTCGGCGATCGCGCGCTCCACCGGGTCGAGGGCCGGCGGCTCCCCGGCGGCGGTCGGTTCTTCGGACCGGTCGGCGCTCATGCGGCGACTCCCTGGGCGCGCGGGGCGGTTCGGACGGTGCGGGCCTTCGTCCACCAGCTGACCAGGCCGGCCAGCACCAGGACGAAGTAGATGGTGAAGGTGAGCGCGGAGAACACGTAGCCGTGGGCGTAGCTGTACGGCACGCTGATCACGTCGACGGCGATCCAGGCGAACCAGAACTCCACCCAGCCGCGGGCCTGGGCGTACATCGCGGCGAGCGTGCCGGTGAAGATGTACGCGTCCAGCAGCGGGTTCCAGGAGAGCTTCGGGTACGCGGCGAACAGCGCGGCGACGGCGGCGGTGCCGGCCGCGAGGGCGAGGACCAGCACGGCCCGCTGGGTCCAGGAGGCGAACCGCACGGTCACCTCGCCGGTGTCGCGGCGGCCGCGGTTCCACCGGGTCCAGCCCCAGACCGCGGTGACGATGACGATCGCCTGCTTGCCGATCAGTCCGGGCATCTGCGCACCGAGGTACGCGGTGATCAGCACCGCGCCGGCCAGCAGCTGGGCGGGCCAGGTGAGCACCGAGCGGCGCCAGCCCAGCGCGAGGGCGCCGAGCCCTATCAGGTTGCCGACCATGTCGGCGATCTTCACCTGCTCGCCGAAGGCGGTGAAGCTGTCGGTCATCACGCTCACTTGGATTCCCCCAGGGTGTCGGGCAGTGCACGGGTGTCGAGCAGTCGCTCCACGTACTTGGCGAGCACGTCCACCTCCAGGTTGACGGGGTCGCCGACGGCCTTCGCGCCGAGCGTGGTCAGCGCGAGCGTGGCGGGGATCAGCGAGACGGTGAAGGAGTCGGCGGCCGCTTCGACCACGGTGAGGCTCACCCCGTCCACGGTGATCGACCCCTTCTCCACCAGGTAGCGCGAGATCGGCTGCGGCAGGCTGAAACGCAGCACCTCCCAGCGGGGATTCCCGTCCGCGTCGGGGTCGCCCGGGGCGCGGGAGAGCAGGGTGCCGGTGGCGTCGACGTGCCCCTGGACCAGGTGGCCGCCGAGTCGGGCGCCGAGCGCCATCGCCCGCTCCAGGTTGACCCGGGAGCCGGGGCGGAGCGCGCCGAGGCTGGAGCGCTGCAGCGTCTCGCGCATCACGTCGGCGCTGAACTCGCCGTCGCGCCGCGCCAGTCGGTCGTTGTCGTCGAGCACGGTCAGGCAGACGCCGTTGACCGCGATGGAGTCGCCGTGGCGGGCGTCCGCGGTGACCAGCGGGCCGCGCAGGCGGATTCGCGAGGATTCGCCGATCTCCTCGATGGAGACGACCTCGCCGAGCTCTTCGATGATGCCGGTGAACACCCGGGTTCTCCTCGCGCTTGGGGCGCGGACTCCGGGGCGGCGATCGGGAGTTGACTGCGGACGCGGCGTGCCGGGAGCGCCCCCGCGAGGCCCCGACCGACCGGTCGTGGCACGGGTGTCCGCTGCCGTCATGCCGTGCTTCCGCACCCCGGCCCTCGGGTGGGCCGTGGTGTGAACACACCTGTCCGCGCGCACGCCTCCCATCCGGACTTTGACCGTCGGTCCAGGAATTTCACCTGGTCAACCGGCCGCTGGCTGCGGACGGGTCGCGGACTGTAACCGCCGGCTCGGAATTTCACCGACCCCGGAGTGCGCTGAACGTCACTGCTACTGCACCAGCATTGTTGCACGCGCATCCGCTCCGATGGCAAGGACGCGTCCTGTGGCCTGCTTCACGCCCCGGTCGCAGGGTGGAGGTGAACGGGCTTCCGTACGGGGGCTCCCGGCCGAGGAGTTGAGCAGCGATGGCACTTTTCATGGACGTCCACCACGGGATGGCCGGCATCACCGCCGAGCAGTTGAAGGCCGCGCACGAGGCCGACCTCGCGGCGCAGGGCGAGGAGGGCGTGGAGTTCCGGCAGGCCTGGGCCGACCCCGACTCCGGCACCGTGTACTGCCTGTCCTCCGGCCCGTCCCGGGAGGCCGTCCAGCGCGTGCACGAGCGCACCGGGCACCCGGCGGACGAGGTGCACGCCGTTCCGCTCCAGGTCTGAGCCCCTCCGCCGGTGCGGCGGGCGCAGGCGTCGGCCCCCCTGCCGCCGGGGCGTGGGCGCGGGTAGGGTCGGGCCACGTGATCTTCGATGCCCTCGCCGCGGAGGCGATCCACGACCCGGCCCGGCTGCGCGAGTTGTACGAGCAGCCGAGCCCCTTGGTGCAGCGCAAGCAGGTGGACCGCCTGCACGAGGCGGCGCGCCGGTTCATCGGCTGCTCCTCGCTGGTCTTCCTCTCCACGGCCGACGCCGACGGCAATTGCGACGCCACCCCGCGCGGCGGCCCGCCCGGCTTCGTCGCGGTGCTGGACGAGCGGACCCTCGCCGTCCCGGACGCCACCGGCAACCGGCGGCTCGACAGCCTGCACAACATCGCCGCGACCGGGAAGGCCGGACTGCTGTTCGTCGTGCCCGGCCGGGAGGCCACGCTGCGCGTCAACGGCCGGGCCTGCGTCAGCGCGGACCCGCGGCTGCTGGAGCGGCTGACCCCGGTCGGCAAGCCGCCGCGCACCGCGATCGTGGTGTCGGCGGACGAGGTGTACGGGCACTGCCCGAAGGCGTTCCTGCGCGGCTCGGCCTGGCGTCCCGGGCAGTGGCTGCCCGCCGACGCGGCGCCCAGCTCGGCCGAGATCACCCTCTCCCACGTGGGCGACCCGTCGCTGACGCTGGATCACATCGTGGCCGCGGAGGAGGAGTCGCTGCGGCTGCGCTACGAGTGATCCGCCGGCCCGCCGGGCGGGTGCGGCGGCTCGTGCATGCTGGAAGGCACGGGAACGCCGCATAGGCGGAACTTTGGGGGGTCATAGCTTCGACTTATGACGACATAAGCCGGAGCACCGTACCGGTCGCGCCCGCCCGCCGGAAGGCTGGCGGTACGCGCCCAGAGCCGAACAGGAGTACCTGCCCATGTCCCGCCCCGTCCGGGTGGCCATCGTCGGTGCCGGTCCCGCCGGGATCTACGCCGCCGACGCGCTGCTGAAGTCCGAGCTGGCCACCGCCCCCGGCGTCTCCATCGACCTGATCGAGCGGCTGCCCGCCCCCTTCGGCCTGATCCGGTACGGCGTCGCGCCCGACCACCCCCGGATCAAGGGCATCGTCACCGCCCTGCACCAGGTCCTCGACAAGCCGCAGGTCCGGCTGCTCGGCAACGTCGACTACCCGGGCGACCTCTCCCTGGACGAGCTCCACCGCTTCTACGACGCCCTGGTGTTCGCCACCGGCGCCGAGGCCGACCGCGACCTGAGCATCCCGGGCATCGGACTCGAGGGCTCCTACGGCGCCGCCGACTTCGTCTCCTGGTACGACGGCCACCCGGAGGTCCCGCGCGACTGGCCGCTGGAGGCCGAGCAGGTCGCCGTCCTCGGCGTCGGCAACGTCGCCCTCGACGTCGCCCGGGTGCTCGCCAAGACCGCCGACGAGCTGCTGCCCACCGAGATCCCGCCGAACGTCCACGCCGGCCTGGCCGCCAACCGCGCCGTCGAGGTCCACGTGTTCGGACGACGCGGGCCCGCGCAGGCCAAGTTCTCCCCGATGGAGCTGCGCGAACTCGACCACTCCCCCACCATCGAGGTCGTCGTCGACCCCGAGGACATCGACTACGACGACGCCTCGATAGCCACCCGGCGCGCCAACAAGCAGGCCGACATGGTCGCCTCGACCCTGGAGAACTGGGCGATCCGCGACATCGGCGACCGCCCGCACCGCATCCACCTGCACTTCTTCGAGAACCCGGTGGAGATCCTCGGCGAGGACGGCCGCGTCGTCGCCCTGCGCACCGAGCGCACCCGGCTCGACGGCACCGGCAACACGGTCGGCACCGGCACCTACCGCGAGTGGCCCGTCCAGGCGGTCTACCGGGCGGTCGGCTACCGCTCCGACGAGCTGCCGAAGCTGCCGTTCGACGCCCTCTCCGCGACGGTCCCGCACGAGGCGGGCCGGGTCCGGGAGAACGGCGCCCACCTCCCCTCCGTCTACGTCACCGGCTGGGTCAAGCGCGGCCCCGTCGGCCTCATCGGCCACACCAAGGGCGACGCCAACGAGACCGTCGCCTGCCTCGTCGCCGACCACGCCGCCGGCGCCCTCCGCCTCGCCGAGGAGCCGGCCGAGTCCGCCGTGATCGGCTTCCTGCGCGCCCGCGGCGTCGACTTCACCACCTGGGAGGGCTGGCACCTCCTCGACGCCCACGAGAAGGCCCTCGGCGAGGCCGAGGGCCGCGAACGGGTCAAGGTCGTCGACCGCGTCGCCATGCTCGACGCCTCGCGCAGCGACCGGGTGACGGAGCGCAACGCGGGCTGACCCCCGGGGGCGCGCGGCCTACCGGCCGGGAGGCCGCGCGCCCCTCCCTTCCCGCTCACATCGAGATCGTCGCTTCCGCCGCCTCCACGACCACCGGATCGTGGGTCGCGACCAGCGCCGCGCAGCCGCGGGCCGTCGCGGTGCGGGCGATCAACTCGGTGAGGGCGCCGGCCTGTTCGCGGTCGACGGCGGCGGTGGGTTCGTCGATGAGGAGCAGTTCCGGTTCGAGGAAGAGGGCCCGGGCGAGCGCGACGCGCTGCCTCTCGCCGCCGGAGAGCCGGTCCGCGCGGTGGCGCAGCCGGTGCCCGAGGCCGACCTCGGCGAGCGCCGACTCCGCCGCGGCGCGCAGCCGCCCGGCGGGGCGGCCGGCGACGGACGCCGCCGCGAGCAGCTGTTCGACGGCGGTGAGGCCGCCGAGCAGGTTGCCGCTCTGGAACATGTAGCCGATCCGTTCGCGCCGGGCCCGGGCCCGTCCGCCGTCGCTCAGCGCGGCCAAGTCGGTTCCGCCGAGCAGCACTTGCCCGCTGTCGGGCCTGAGCAGCGCCCCGGCGACGGCGAGCAGGGTGGACTTGCCGGAGCCGGACGGGCCGACCAGGGCGGTGAGGGCGCCGGGCCGGCACTCCGCGTCGACGTCCCGCAGGACGGGCGTCCTCGCGTCGCCGTGGCCGAGCGAGACGGTGATGCCGCGCAGGGTGAGTGAGGTCATCGTCCGGCTCCCAGCATGGTCATCGGGTCGGCGGTGGCGACCCGTCGGAGGGTGAGGGCGGCGCCGGCGAGGGCGGCGAGGGCGACGGCGCCCATGGTGGTGGCGAGGGTCGAGGCGGGGAGGCTGAACGGGACTTCGGCGCCGACCAGCAGTCCGACGGCGGAGGCGAGCGCCGCGCCGGCCAGGGTGCCGCCGAGGACGACGGCCGCGGCCTGGGCGAGGGTGTGGCCGAGGAGCCGGCGGCGGGAGGCGCCCATCGCGCGGAGCAGGGCCAGTTCGGGCTGCCGCTGGACGGTCCAGACGCCGAAGAACGCGCCGACGACGAGCGGGGCGATCAGGTACAGGAAGAACTGGATGGACGTCATGGTGACGCGTTCGCCGGTGTAGCCGGGTGCGGCGGCGTACGCGTCGGTGAGCGTGACGGTCCGGGTGCCGAGGTCGCGGTCGGCGGCGGCGAGGTCGGCGGCGGCGCCGGCCCGCAGGGCGATCGCGCTGTACTGCTGCGGGAGTTCGGCGGCGGGTGTCCTCGCGCCGGGGGTGGTGAAGCGGATCCGCTGCCAGGTGCCGAGGGTGGTGTAGCCGGCCGGGACGTGGCCGTAGGAGGCGCGGTCGGTGATGCCGGTGACCTTGAGGGCGATGCCGAGCCGGTCGACGGTGAGGGTGTCGCCGATCGCGACGCCCTCGTCGGCGAGCTTCCGGGAGATCACCAACTGGTCCTCGCCGCCGAGGCGTTGGCCTTCGTCCGCGCCGGGGTCGAGGAAGGAGCCGGGTTCGACGCCGAACGCGGCGAGGTCGACCTCGGTGTGCCGGTCGGTGGTGCCGCGGGTGATGGCGACGCCGAGCGGGACGGCCCGGACGCCGGGGCGCTGCTGCCAGCCGGCCAGGGTCTCGGCGGGGACGAGGCTGCGGGCGAACTGGTCGGACTTGGCGTCCGGGGAGAACGCCAGGTGGGTGGCGGGCAGCCGGCGGAGGGCGGAGACGGTGTCGTCGCCGAGTCCGGTGGTGAACCCGGAGACGATTCCGACCAGGGCGGCGACCAGCAGGACGACGCAGCCCATGAGCAGGAAGCGGCCGCGGGCGGCCTTGAGTTCGAGCAGGGCGAGGTACACCGTGCTCCTTCCGAAGGGGGAACAAGATGGGGACAGTGCGTCCCCAAGATAGAACATGGCGACGCTGCGTCCCCAACCTGGGGTGGCGGCGCTCCTAGACTGTCGGGGTGCCGAAGATCAGTGCCGCCACGGTCGCCGACCACCGCGCCCAGCAGCGCCGGGCGCTGGTGGCGGCCGCCCGTGCGCTGCTGGAGAGCGAGGGCGACGCCGGCGCGGTCACCTTCACGGCCGTCGCCCGCGAGGCCGGACTGGCCCGCAACAGCGTCTACAAGTACTTCTCGGACCGCGCCGACCTGCTCTCGGCGGTGGTGCGGGAGTCCGCACCGCGGTGGACCGAGCGGATCGCCGCCGCGATGGCCGCCGCCGACACCCCCGAACAGCGGGTCGCCGCGTACGTCCGCGCCCAGTGCGAGCTGGTCCGCGACGGCGAGCACCGGATCGCCCGCGCGCTGGCCGGCGACCGGGACGCCGCCGCGCTCCGTGAGGCCGCCGGCCACGCGCACCGCGAGCTGCTCACCCCGCTGGTCGCGGCGCTCGCCGAACTCGGCGACGACGCGCCGGAGTTCACCGCCCAGCTGATCCAGGGCCTGGTGAACGCCGCGGTCACCGCCCTGGAGTCGGGCGCCCCCTACCGGCCCACCGCCGAGCGCGCCGAGGCCCTCGCCGTCGCCGCCCTCACCGCCCTGAGGCCGTCCGGGAGTTGACGCGTAGTCTGCTCCCCGTGGAGAACAGTGCGGACACCGAGGACAGTGACCGGACCGGCTGGGCGGCGACCCGTGCGTGGGTCGAGCGGTCCCTGGCCCCGTCGGAGCGCATCGAGAAGGCGGTGCGCCTGCGCGGCGGGTGGACGTCGCAGATGCGCCGCCTGGACGTCTCGGGGCCGGACGGGCCGCGCTCGCTGGTGCTGCGGTCCTTCGTCGACGAGTTCTTCGTCCGGCACGCCGAGGGGCTGCTGACCCGCGAGGCGCGGGTCCAGGAACTGCTGGCCGGCACGGGCGTGCCGGCCGCCCGGCCGGTGGCGGTCGACGCGACGGCGGAGCACTGCGACCACCCCTCGCTGCTGATGACCCTGCTGCCCGGGACGATCCGGCTGGCGGACCACGGGGCGGAGCGGCGGGCCGATCTGCTGGCCCGTCAACTGCTGGACGTCCACCGGCTGCGGGTGGGCGAGGCGGACCGCCCGCGGACCTACCAGGCCTGGACCGGGCCCGAGCGGGTCCGGGTGCCCGAGGCGACCGGGCGGCCCGAGGTGTGGCGGCGCGCGGTGGACGTCATCCGCCGCGAGGCCCCCGCCCACCGGCCGTGCTTCCTGCACCGGGACTTCCACCCGGGGAACGTCCTGTTCGACGGGGCGGGCGACGACCTGCGGATCACCGGCGTCGTCGACTGGGTGGAGACCTCCTGGGGCCCGGCCGACCTGGACGTGGCCCACTGCTCGACCGCGCTGGCCCTGCTGCACGGCGTCCCGGCGGGCATGGACTTCGTCGACCGCTACGTCGCGGCGGGCGGTTCGCCGGCCGAGGATCCCGCCGCGCACCTGTACTGGCGGCTGCTGGACGCGCTGGCCTTCGCCCCGGACGCCGAGAAGGTCGCCGTCCCCTGGCGGGAGTCGGGCCGCACCGATCTGACGCCCCGGGTGGTGGCCGCCCGGCTGGAGGAGTACCTGCGGGCCCTGCTGGACCGCTACGCGTAGTCCCGGCCGCGCCCCCGGACCCGCGGCTGCGGGGCGGGCTCCAGCTCGGCCCGGCCGGCCGCGTCGGAGAGTTTGATCAGCACGGCCGTGAGCAGCCAGTTCGCGGTCAGCGAGGAGCCGCCGGCGGCGAGGAACGGCAGGGCCTTGCCGGTGAGCGGTATCAGCCCGGAGACGCCGCCGACGACCACGAAGACCTGGAGGGCGACGGCGGCGGCCAGGCCGGTGGCGAGCAGTTTGCCGAACGGGTCGGTGACGGCGATCGCGGTCCGCAGCGCGCGCTGCACGAACAGGCCGTACAGCAGCAGCACGGCCATGCCGCCGGCCAGGCCGAGTTCCTCGCCGACGGTGGTGAAGATGAAGTCGCTGCGCCCGGCGAACCCGATCAGGAACGGCCGGCCCTGCCCGAGTCCGCTGCCGAGCAGGTGGCCGCTGCCGAGGCTGAACAGCGCCTGCGCGGGCTGCTCGGAGACGATCGCGGGGTCGTGCACCGGCTCGTAGTAGTCCAGCGGGTGCAGCCAGGCCGCGACCCGGCCGTGCACGTGCGGCTCCAGGTCGCCGACCACGGTCGCGCCGCCGACGGCCATCAGCAGGCCGATCAGCACCCAGCCGGTGCGTTCGGTGGCGGTGTAGAGCATCACCACGAACACCCCGAAGAAGATCAGCGAGGTGCCGAGGTCGCGTTCGAAGACCAGCACCAGCAGGCTGACCACCCAGATCGCCAGCACCGGCCCGAGGTTGCGGCCGCGCGGCAGTTGTACGCCCCACACCTTGCGGCCGGTGAGCGCGAGCGCGTCCCGGTTGGCCGTCAGGTAGCCGGCGAAGAACACCGCGATGGCGACCTTGACGAACTCGTCGGGCTCGAAGGAGAGTCCGCCGATCCGGATCCAGCGCTTGGCGCCCAGCACGTCGCCGGGGAAGAACGCGGGCGCGGCCAGCAGCACCATCGCGCCCGTCATGGTCAGGTAGACGTACTTCTGCAGCAGCCGGTGGTGCTTGACCACGACCAGCAGCACCACGGCGGCGGCCGTGGCGATCACCGTCCACTGCACCTGGCTGGGCGCGGCGGGGATCTTCTGCCAGTCGCCCTTGGCGGCGTGCCAGATCGCGTACGAGTAGTCGAGGCGGTCCAGCAGCACCAGGCCGAAGCCGGTGAACAGCACCGCGAGGGCCAGGATCAGCGGGTCCGCGTACGGGGCGAAGCGGCGCACCGCCAGGTGCAGGACGGCGGTGAGGGCGGTCAGGCCGGTGCCGTAGGGCAGCAGGCCGGGCGGGAGGGCGCCGCGCAGGGCCAGGCTCGCGGCCCCCCAGCCGGCCAGACACACCGTCACCGCCAGGGCCAGCAGGCCCAGTTCGACGTTCCGGCGGTGCGCGGCGTGTCGCCGGCCCGCGCTGCGCGCGGCGGATGTCAACCGGGCCCCCCACTCGGTGGTATCTACACAGGTGTAGAACTTTGCTGTCGGATCCTCGCACGGACCCGACGCTGCGACGACGCAGGGTGACCGCCACCGGTTCCACCGGCGGGCGGCGCGGCCGGATCCCGCCCGAAGGAGAGCCACTCCCATGCCCCACTCCGCGGCCGTCCCCTGGCACTGGTCGGCGCTGGTCGACACCTGGACCCTGGAGCCGGCGGTCGCCGCCCTCGCCGTCCTGCTGGCCGGCGGCTACCTGGCCGGCGCGCGCCGCCGCGGCGGCTGGCCCCGGTACCGCACGGCGGCGTTCCTGGGCGGGCTGGCGGTGTGGGTGTGGACCACCTGCTCGGGCCTCGGCGCGTACGAGCGGGTGCTGTTCACCGACCGCGCCGTCCAGCTGGTGCTGCTGCTGATGCTGGTCCCGCTGCTGCTGGCGCTCGGCGCCCCGGTCTCGCTGCTGGCGGAGACCCTGCCGCCGGCGGGCCGGGCCCGGCTGCGGGCGGCGCTCGGCGGACGGGCCTCCCGGGTGCTGATGTTCCCGCTGGTCTCGACGGTGCTGCTGATCGCCCCGCCGTGGCTGCTGTACTTCACGCCGTGGTACGGGACGACGCTCTCCAGCACCGCCGGGAACACCGGCTTCCACCTGCTGCTGGTGCTGCTCGGCCTGCTGTACTTCTGGCCGCGCCTCCAGCTGGACCCGGTGGCGCACGAGTACCCGCTGCTGATCGGTGTGGTGATCGGCTTCGTCGAGGTGGTGTTCGACGCGGCGCTGGCCCTGGTGCTGCTGTACGGCGGCCACGTGATCGCCGAGCCGTACTACGCCTCGCTGGCCCGCGACTGGGGCCCGTCGCTCGCCCGGGACCAGTTCGTCGGCGGCAACGCGATCTGGATCCTCGGCGACCTGGTCGGCCTGCCGTTCCTGGTCGCGCTGATCCGCCGGCTGATCGTCACCGGCCGGGCCGAGAACGCCGCCGTGGACGCGGCGCTGGACGCCGCCGAGCAGGCCCGCACGGCCGCCGCCGCGAGCGGCGGCGGACCCGCGGCGGACGGGCGCCCGTGGTGGCTGGACGACCCGAACCTGCGCCACCGCTACGGCGGCTGACCCGGCCCCGCCGGCGGGCGGGCGCGGGTGAGACGGACGTCACCCGCCGCGCCCGGGAATGGACCTCCCGCCGGCCGGGTTCCAACCGACGTACGCTGAAATACCCAGGGGGGTATCGATCAGAGAGGTTGGGCAGCATGACCGACGACTTCACCGCCACACTGACCGGCATCCCGTTCGCGGACGCCGCCGACCGGGTCCGCGCGGCGCTCGCCGAGCAGGGCTTCGGCGTGCTCACCGAGATCGACATGACGGCCACCCTGCGCGCCAAGCTCGGCGTCGAGCTGGAGGACTTCCTGGTCCTCGGCGCCTGCAACCCGCCGATCGCGCACCGCGCGCTGGAGGTGGACCGCCGGGTCGGCCTGCTGCTGCCGTGCAACGTGGTGCTGCGCGCCGTGGACGGCGCGGTGCGGGTCGAGGCCATGGACCCCCAGCTGATGATGCAGTTCACCGGCCGGCCCGAGCTCGCCGAGGTGGCCGACCAGGCCGCCGGCAGGCTGCGCGCCGCGCTGGCCGCGCTGAACGCCTGACCCCACTCCGGCGGGGGGCGTCCCCGGACGCCCCCGTTCGCCACGCTCCCCGACCCCCGCCTGCGTCCGCATATACCCCCCTAGGTATTACCCTTGGATCGGCGGACCTCCCGCCCGCTTGGAGAGAAACCCCGTGAACCGCTCCGCCCCCGCGCCGGCCGCCGCCATCGGCCCGGCCGCCGCAGCTCCGCCCCGGCCCGGGTTGCTCGGCCGCCTCGGCGTCTGGTCCGTCCACCACTTCAAGACCGTGCTGGCCGGCTGGCTGATCGTGGTGATCGGCCTCGGCGCCTTCGCCCCGCAGGTCACCTCCGCGCTGTCCGGCGCGGGCTGGCAGGCCAACGGCTCCGACTCGGTGAAGGTCCGCACCCTCGCCGAGGAGCACTTCGCGGGCAACGCCTCGTCCGCGATCCAGATCGTGGTCGCCGCCGACCGCCCCGTCACCGACCCCGCCGTGCAGCAGGTCGTCGACCGGGCCACCGCGCTGGCCGCCGCCGACTCCCGGATCTCCACCGTGATCCCGCCGCAGCCCGGCGCGACGATCAGCCAGGACGGCCGCACCGCCGTGCTGCTGGCCGGCGCGGCCGCCTCGCCGGACGACATGGTGCGCGCCGCCGACGACCTGAAGGAACCGCTGCACGCCCTGTCCGGCGGCGGCGTGGACGTCACCGCGACCGGCGCGTCCGTGCTGTGGAGCGACTTCAACACCGCCAACCACGACGCGATGATGAAGTCCGAGATCATGTCCTGGCCGGTGACGCTGGCCATCCTGGTGCTGGCGTTCGGCTCGCTGGTCGCCGCCGGACTCCCGCTGCTGCTGACCATGGCCGGCCTGGCCGCCTCGGCGGGCTCGCTGGTGCTGATCAGCCACCTGTTCCCGGTCTCCATCTGGGCGATGAACTTCGCCATGATGTTCGCCCTCGCGCTGGGCATCGACTACGCGCTGTTCCTGGTGGTCCGCTTCCGCAGCGCACGCATGGGCCGCTCGCTCGGCAGCGCCGGAGCGGTCGCCGAAACCATGGACACCGCCGGCAAGGCCGTCCTGCTGTCCGGCGCGACCGTCCTGGTCAGCCTGTCCGCGGTGATGCTGGTCCCGTCCCCCGCGTTCCGCTCGATGGCCGGCGGCATCATGCTCGCGGTGCTGTTCGTGCTCGGCGCGACCCTGACCCTGCTGCCCGCCGTCCTCGGCAAGCTCGGCCACCGCATCGACGCGCTGGCGCTGCCCTGGGTCAAGAGCGGCGAGCACCGCTCCCCGAAGTTCGCCGCCTGGGGCGAGCGGCTGTGGAAGCACCCGCTGCGCTGGGGCGCGCTCGCCCTGGTCGTGCTGGCGGCGCTGGCCGCACCGGTGATCGGACTGCGCACCGCGATGCCGTCGATCAACGTGCTGCCCGACGACGCCAGCGCCCGGACCGGCTACACCGCCGTCCAGCGGGCGTTCGGCGACGGCGCCCCCGGCACCCTGCAGATCCTCACCCCCACCGACCAGGCCGCGGCCACCGCGCAGGCCGTCGCCGGCACCCCCGGGATCGCCGGTGTGATGCCCGCGATGCCGGCCGCCGACGGCGCGAACTGGTCGATGATCCAGGCCGTCCCGTCCGTCGACCCGTCCGACCCGCAGCTGGGCCGCACCGTGGACGCGCTGCGCGCGGAGCTGCCCGACCACACCCTGGTCGGCGGCGCGGCGGTGGAGAACCTCGACCTGCAGCACCTGCTGACCGAGAAGACCCCGCTGGTGATCGGCGTCGTGATGGCACTGGGCTTCGTCCTGCTGCTGTTCGCGCTGCGCGCCCCGCTGATCGCGGCGCTCGGCACGGTCGCCAGCCTGCTGTCCACCGGCGCGGCGTTCGGCGTCGCCCGGCTGGTCTTCCAGGACGGCCACGGCGCCGGACTGCTCGGCTTCGAGCCGCAGGGCTTCCTGGACGGCTGGGCGCCGGTGTTCTTCTTCGCGATGATCTTCGCGATCGCGATGGACTACACCGTCTTCCTGCTGGCCTCCGCCAAGGAGCACTTCGAGCGCAGCGGCGACCCGAAGGAGGCGATGGTGGGCGCGCTGGCCCACTCCGGCCGGGTGATCTTCGCGGCGGCCGGCGTGATGGTCGCGGTGTTCTTCACCTTCGCCATCTCCGGTCCGCTGCCCCCGAAGGAGATGGGCATCGTCCTCGGCGTCGCCGTCCTGCTGGACGCCGCCCTGGTCCGCCTGGTCCTGCTCCCCGTGCTGCTCCGCCTGACCGGCCGCGCCGCCTGGCACACCCCCCGCTGGCTGGACCGCGTCCTGCCCAGGATTCCGTTCTCGCACTCCTGACCCACCCCCACCCCGGAAGGATCCACCACCATGTGTCGTCGCATCACCTGCAAGACCTGCAACAAGCCCTCGTACGCCGGCTGCGGCATGCACGTCGAGCAGGTCCTGGCGGGCATCCCGAAGTCCCAGCGCTGCTCCTGCACGGCGGCCGACAAGGCCGCGTCCGGCTCCTGGCTGAACCGCCTGTTCGGCCGAGGCTGACACCCCTCGCACCGAGCGCCCCCGCCCACCGTCAGGGCGGGGGCGCCCGCGCGTGCGGGGTCAGACCGGCGCGGCCTCCGTGCTGTCGGCGAGGACCCGCTCGACCATGGCCGGGTCGAGGGCGGCCCGGACCAGGGCGTCGGCCAGGCGGTGCAGGTCGGCGGGGTCGACCAGGGCGGCCAGTTCGGCCGGGTCGGCGGGCAGCCCGAGCCGCTCGGCGCCGGTGAGGGCGCGGGCGTCGAGGGCGGGCCGCAGGTGCGGCCAGACGGCCTGGGCCTCGCGGCAGAACGCGGCGGCGCCGGCCGGGCCGATGCCGGGGAAGCGCTGCAGCAGGGCCCGGGTCCGTTCGGGGCGCCCCTGTGCGGCGGCGGCGAGTTTTCGCAGGTCGCCCCCGTACTCGTCCTGGGTGAGCCGGGCGCACTCGCCGAGCCGGGTGGCGGTGCCGTCGGCGAAGTGCTGGTAGCGGCCGGCGATCAGCGCGTCCTTGCGCTGCTGCCAGTCGAGTTCCAGCGTGCCGGCGGGGGTGCCGGCGCCGGCCGCGACCAGCGAGGCGGTGCCGGTGACGGCGATGTCGGCCTGGATGCGGGCCGAGACCAGGTTGCTGAGCATCAGCAGCTGCCAGAGTTCGGCGGGCCGGTCGGCGATGTCGATGCCCGCCTGTTCGGCCAGCGTCGTTCCCGCCTCCGCCACCAGCACTGCCACCCGCCGTCGTGCGTCCATACCGGCCTCCCTCAGTCGCTTCGCTGACGAACCGTCAGCCTCCGGGCCGACGGTACGCGGAGCGGGGCCCGGGCCGCCCGCACCACGCCGCACGGGGTTCAGGCCAGCAGCGCGGCGACCTCGCTCAGCGACCGGACCCGGGGCACGGCGGCGCCCGCCCCGGTGGGCTCGCGCTCCAGCCAGATGCCGAGCAGGCCAGCCTCGGCGGCGGCCTGTGCGTCCACGTCCAGCCGGTCGCCGACGTAGGCGGCGCGCCCGGGGGCGACGCCGAGGGCGCGGCAGGCCAGGTGGAAGATCTGCGGGTCCGGCTTGGCGCAGCCGGCCTCGGCGGAGGCGGTGGTGTGCGCGGCCAGCGCGCCGAGGCCGACGGCGTGCAGCTTCTGCCGCTGCAGGTCGCCCTCGCCGTTGGTGATCACTCCGAGCCGCCGGTCGGCGCCCAGTTCCCGTACGGCGCGCGGCACTTCGGGGTAGGCGCGCCAGGACCGGCGGTAGCGGCGCAGGTAGCCGGCGAACCAGGCGTCGGCCCGCTCGTCGGGCCACTCCCCCAGGCCGAGGTGGCGGGCCAGGGCGGCCGCCCGGACCCGGCGCATCTGCTGCACCGTCAGTTCGCCGCTCAGGTACCGGTCGTACTCGCGCTCCTCCAGCTCGCGCCAGAAGCGCAGCACCCCGTCCCGGTCCAGCGGCCGCCCGGCGAGTTCGGCGGCCGCTCCGGCGAGCACGGCCGCCTCGGCGGCGCCGTCATGGTCCAGCAGCGTGCCGTCGAGGTCGAACAGCACCACCTCGATCCGCATCCCGCCGCTCCTCGGCCGTCCCGTTCGGAACGCTCAGCCTACCCGCGTCACCAGGGGCCGGCGGGTTCGCTGCCCCTGGTCTGGAGGACGCCCTCCAGTTCCAGCACGGCCGCCAGCAGCGCCCCCGGCCGGCGGGCGCCGTTGTGGAACGCGGGGTGGGCCTCGACCTCGACGGCGACGGGCCGTTGCCCGCTGCCGCTCGGGCGCACCCGGACGGCGAACGCCTGGTGCCCGGAGACGGCGAAGTGCAGGCGCAGCACGCCCTCCTCGGCGCGGGCCGCCCAGCGGGCCGCGCGGTAACCGGCCCGGTAGCGGTTCCACTGCTCCTCGGTGAAGTGCAGCCCGTCCGGGACGGGCTGGGGCCGGGGCAGCCGCATCGGGGTGAGGTGCGGCAGCGCGGGCGGGATGCTGCCGGGGTCGGGGAACGCCCAGTCGGGCAGCGGTTCGCGGGCGGCCAGCCAGGCGGCGGGGATGCCGCCGGTGCCGGTGCGGGCGGCGACCACGCCGCCGGTGATCGCGGCGACGGTGTCCATGTCGCCGCCGGCACTGATCGCGGAGCGGACCGCGGTCGGGTAGTCGTCGAGCCAGCGGGCCGCGCACCACAGCGCGAACGGCACGGTGTCGACGGCGCTGGTGCGGCTGCCGTTGCCGAGCACGGCCGCGACCTCGCGGGCGTCGGAGCGGTCGAGCAGGGACCGGGCCCGGTGCAGGCCGTCGCGGACGGCGCCGTACGGGGTGAACCGGGCGACGGCGCTCAACCAGCGTTCGGCGCCGAGCGGTTCGGTGCGGCAGCGCACCGCGTGGGCGGCGGCGACGGCCACCGCGATCGCGCCGTCCACGGCGTCCGGGTGGGTGTGGGTGATCACGGCGGTGGCGGCGGCGGGGCCGACCGCGGCCGCCGGGTCGTCGGCGTGGGCGGCGCCGAGCGGCGCCACCCGCATGGCCGCGCCGTTGCCGAACGAGCCCTGCCCGTCGAAGAGTTCGGCGGCCAGCCGGCGGGCGTCGCCGCCCTCCCGGATCAGCCGCAGCAGGCGGTTCGCGGCGGGCCCGTAGCCGCGGTCGAAGTCGTGGCGGACGGCGAACGCGTGGGTGAGGTCGTAGCTGTCGACGGCGCCGCGTTCGACCTGGGCGGCGTACACCGAGCAGGCCATCTCGGTGTCGTCGGTCCACGGCCACGGGCCGGGCGGTTCGGTGCGCGCGGAGAAGTGGGCGCGGGCGGTCTCGGGGACGAAGAACTGGGCGCCGAGGGCGTCGCCGACGGAGAGGCCCTGGAGCGAGTCGAGCGCGGGCCCGGCGTGCGAAACGGGAACGTTCATACGGCCACTACCGAAGCGCGCGGGGTGCTGCCGCGTCAAGTCGTATTCGCCGGAGGACACTTCCCCTGCCGGCGCGGCGCGCCGGGCGCGATCACACCGCGCGGCGGCTCCGCGGGCGGCGGGCCGGGACCGCCCGACGGGGCGCACCGTCCGGCTCGGCTCACCGTCCCGGCCGGGGCCACCCACTGAACTCCGCCCGGCCGCTGAACTCGCTGAACTGCCGCCGCGCCGCGCCGTCCCGGGGCAGCGGCCTGCGATGATCGGACGCAGCGTTCAGGAAAGGGGCTCCGATGATCGGCGCGGTTCTGGTGGTGGTGCTGCTGCTCGTGGTGGGCGGCTGCGGCTGTGTGGTGTGGGCCGAGCGCGGCGGGCCCGGCTGGGTCCGGGCGGTGGCCCGGGTGACGCTCGTCGCGGGCGAGCTGGTCCGGCGGGACGCCCGCCGCCGCCGGATCGAGGACCGTCGCCGGCTCCTCGACTCCGGTTCCGGCGACGCCGGCTGACGGTGCGTCAGTCGGCCAGTCCCAGCGGGTCGGGGGCCTCGGCGAGCAGCTGAGGACCGTTCTCGGCGACCCGGTTGACGGCGGTGGGCACCGCCCGGACCCGGATGTTGCCGTCGGCGGGGCGGTGCAGCAGGTGGTGCAGCTCGGCCCGGTCGGTGTGCGCCGGGTCGAGCCAGCCGTCCAGGTCCTCGCGGGCGATGGTGAGCGGCATCCGGTCGTGCACCCGCCCCGCCCGGTCGGCGGCGTCGGTGGTCAGGATGGTCGCGGTCGCCAGCCAGGCCGCCGGGTCGTCCTCCGGCAGGCTCGCGTCCCGCCAGAACTCGTACAGCCCGGCCATCAGCATCAGCTCGCCGGTGCTCAGGTAGTACGGCTGCTTGTACGCCTTGCGCCCGTCCCCCGCCGGGACGGGCCGCCACTCGTAGTAGCCGTCGGCGGGGACGACGCAGCGCCGCGCGGCGAACGCCTTGCGGAAGGCCGGCTTCTGGTCGACGGTCTCCGAGCGGGCGTTGATCAGCCGCGCCGCGCCGGACCGGTCCTTCGCCCAGGACGGCACCAGGCCCCAGCGCAGCGGCCGCAGTTGGCGCACCACCTCGCCGGTGTCGTGGTCGACCCGCTCCAGCACCGCCGGGACCGGGTCGGTCGGCGCGACGTTCCAGCTCGGCGCGAGCGCCTCGGTGGGGTCCCAGCGCGCGACGTCGAGCAGGGCGACCAGGTCACCGGGTTCGGTGGTGGAGACGAAACGACCGCACATGCGCCCCACCCTGCCACCGAACCCCGACAACCGCACGCACCCCACGCGGCGCCCCGGTGGTTCAGGAGTAGAAGTTCCGGTCCCAGCGGTGCCCGGCCAGGATCTTCAACTCGCCCTCGGACAGCGGCACTCCGTCCCCGACGGCGGCGTTGCGCTCGACGTTGCGCACCGTGCGCATCCCCGGGATCACGGTGGACACCGCCGGGGTGCTGAGCACGAACCGCAGCGCCGCCTCGGCCAGCCCGTCGGCGCCGATGCCCAGGTCCGCGGCGATCGCGGCGGCCCGCCGCTCCACCTCGGCCAGCCGGTCGCCGCGGAAGTAGCGCTGCCGGAAGTCGCCGTCCGGGAACACCGTGTCGGCGGTGAGCCGCCCGGTCAGGCCGCCCTCGTCGAGGGCCACCCGGACGATCACCCCGACGCCGTGCTGCTCGCAGGCCGGGAACAGCTCCTCCAGCGGCGACTGGTCGAACACGTTGAAGATCACCTGCACCGCGTCGACCGCGCCGCTGCGCACCAACTCGACGGCGGTGTGCGGCTCGTGGTCGTTGATCGACACGCCGAACAGGCCGATCAGTCCCTCCTGCTTCAGCTGGGCGACGGTCTCCAGCCAGTCGCCGCGGCCCATCCACTCGTCGTGCCAGACGTGGAACTGCACCAGGTCGAACCGCTCCAGACCGCTGACCCGCAGCGAGGTCTGCACGCTCTCCCGGATGTGCGCGCCCGGGAACGCCTCCGCTGGATCCACCCCGGCCCGGGCCGGCCACTGCCGGTTCAACGGCGGCACCTTGGTCGCCACCCGCACCTGCTGCCCGGCCGCGGCCCGCTCCCGCACCACCTGCCCGACCAGCCGCTCGCTCTCCCCGTAGCCGCGCGCGGTGTCCACGAAGTTCACCCCCAGGTCGATGGCCCGGTGCAGCGCCGCCAGCGACTCGTCCTCGCGCGCCCCGATCCATCCCGAGGCGCCGATCCCCCAGGCACCGAAGCCGACCTCGGAGACCTCGATCCCGCTGCGCCCCAACGTCCGGTACTGCATGGGCCGTTCCTCCCGGTGTCCGTGGCTGGTGTGTCCTCCGCCCGCGACGATAGGCGGCCCGGCCGCCCGGGCGCCAGAGCCTCCCGGGTCCGGTGGCGGACAGCTGCCCCGCACCCGGACCACCCCGCCCGACCTGGGCGGGGCTACACTCCGCGCCATGACCGACCGACCGCCGACGGCCGCGCTGGGCCCCTACTTCGCCACCCGCACCGGCGCCCCGCCCGCCGGGTTCCGGCCGCTGCACGAACTGTCCGCCCCGGACGGCCCGTTGGCGGGGCGGATCGACGAGGTCGCCCGCGTGCTGCGGACGGACGAGGCGCGGGTCGCCGCGTCCACCGCGCACCTGGGACTGGCGGCCCGCCTCTGGTCGGTCGCCCTCGGCACGGCCGTCACCACCGGGCGGCTGCCCGACCTGGACGGCGCCCGGTTCACCCTGCCGCCGCAGGGGCCGTTCGACCTGTGGCTGCCCGACCGGCCCGGCCCGGAGGCGTCGGCCGCCGCCCTGCACGCGCTGGTGATGGACCGTCACCTGCACCCGCTCGCCGACGCCGTCCGCGCCCGCACCCCGCTCTCGGCCGGCCTGCTGGCCGGCAACGCCGCGTCCGCGCTGGTCGGCGCCGCCCGCCGGCTCGGCACCGTCCCGGCGCTGCGCGCCCCCGCAGCCGCCCTGGCCCGCGCCCTCCTCGCCTTCCCCGACCTCTCCCCCGCCGGCGAGGCCACCCCGCCGCCCCGGCCGCTGGCCTTCCGGCGCGCCTCCTGCTGCCTCTACTACCGCACCCCCGCCGGCGGCCTCTGCGGCGACTGCGTCTTCACCCGCGCCCCGAAGTCCGGCCGCCGAGCGGGCGGTTGACGCCGCCGGCCGGCGCGGCGGGGTCCGGGCTCAGGCGGCGACGGCCTTCGCCACCAGGGCGCTGATCCGGTCGACCGCCGCTGCCGGGCCCGGGAAGAAGCGGTTCCTGGTCAGGGCGAAGGCGGTGCCCGTCGCGGTGTCGGCCCAGGCCGCGCTGCCGCCCATGCCGGGCATGCCGAAGACGGTCAGGGTCTGCAGCGGGTCCGCGCCGGGGCGGCCGAGGTTGTAGCCGAGGGCGCGGGGGGCCGGGAACCCCACCATCCGGTCGATGTCGGCGGTGGCCAGGGCGGTGGCCTCCCGCAGCCGTTCGGCCGGGAGCAGCCGGACGCCGTCCACCTCGCCGAGCAGCGCCGCGTACATCCGGGCCACCGCGCGGGCGGTCATCGTGCCGCCGGACGGGATGTCGGCGGTGAGCACCGCGGGGTCGTTGCCGTAGGCGGCGGACGGGGTCACGGCGGGCGGGGCGGCCTTGAACAGCGGCAGGTCGGCGGGCATCGCGGCCAGCATCTCGGCGGTGCCGGGCGCGTCCTCCAGCCTGGCGAGCCGTCCGAGCTCGGACTCCGGTACGCCGAAGTACAGTTCGTCGGCGACGCCGAGCGGCGTGGCCACCTCCTCGCGCAGCACCTGGGAGATCGGCCGCCCGGTGGCCCGGCGGACGATCTCGCCGAGCACGTAGCCCCAGGTCACCGCGTGGTAGCCGGACGCGGTGCCGGGCTCCCACCAGGGGACGGAGTCGGCGATCAGCGCGCACATCCCGTCCCAGTCGGCCAGGTCCGGCACCGTCAGGTCGGCGGGCACGGCGGGGACGCCGATCGAGTGCGTCAGCGCGTGCCGGAGGGTCGCGCCGCCCTTGCCGTGGGCGCCGAACTCCGGCCACAGGTCGACGATCGGCTCGTCGTAGGCGAGGACGCCGCGCTCCACCAGGACGTGCACGACGGTCGCCGTCACGCCCTTGCCGGTGGAGGCGCTGAAGAACGGGGTGTCCGAGGTGACCGGCCGGCCGGTGCCCGGGTCGGCGAGGCCCGCGACCGCGTCCACCACCAGTTCGCCGTGCCGGTGGACCGCCACCTGGATGCCCAGCTCCTCCCCGGACTCCACCAGTTCGTCGATGACCTGCTGAACCTGCTGCTGCACGGCTGTCGCGCCCTTCCCGCTGCTCGGCGGCGCCCCCGGTGGGCGCCGCTCGTCCGACGGTCGGAGCCGGGGCACGGTTCTCGACATCCGCCGCGGCGGAATTTCTCAGCCCCGGCCGTGCCGGGCGGCGAGCTGGGCGGTGAGGACGGCGGGCGCCTCGGCGAGCGAGGGGCCGTACCAGGTGAGGTGGCGGCCGCTCAGCAGGGCGTACGGGAGGTCCGGGAAGGCGTCGGGGCCGTCGGTGGCGGTGAAGCGGTAGGGCTCGTCGGGGAGGGCGAGGAACTCGGCTCCGGCGGCGCGGAGTTCGGGCAGTGGCACGCGCGGGTACCGGCCGGCGTGTCCGGCCGTCAGGACGGTGACGCCCAGGCGGCGGAGCAGGTCGGCGGCGAAGGTGTCCGGACCGAGGACCATCCACGGCCGCCGCCAGATCGGCGCCACCGCGCCCGCCGGGGCCGTCGGCGCCGGCACGGCGTCCCAGGCCGCCCGAGCGGCCGCCAGCCAGTCCGGCTCCGGCAGTCGGCAGGCGTGGGCCAGCAGCCGGTGCAGCGAGCGGAGGGCCTGGTCGAGGTCTCGGACCCGGGTCGTCCACACGGCCGCGCCGCCGGCCCGCAGCGCGGCGAGGTCGGGGGCCCGGTTCTCCTCCTCGTTGGCGATCACCAGGTCGGGGCGGAGCGCGAGGATCCGCGGCACGTCGGGGTTCTTGGTGCCGCCGATCCGGGGGACGTCGAGGCCGGCGGGGTGGGTGCACCAGTCGGTGGCGCCGACCAGCAGCCCGGGGGCGGTGACGGCGACGGCCTCGGTGAGCGAGGGGACCAGCGAGACGATCCGGCGGACCTCGCCGAGCCGTACCGGGTGTCCTTCGTCGTCCGTCAACTCGCGTTCCGCGCCCATGACTCCACGCTACCGCCCGGGCCGGCGGGCCCCGGCGCGCACCGACCCCGCCCCGGCCGGCCCGGCCGGGGCCGGACGGGCTGCGGGCCCGTTTCAAACCGGCCGCAGAGCCACTGGAGCGTATACGGAGCAAAACCGGCGTCCTGGTGATGCCGACCCCCGACGGCTGACCTAACGTGACTCTCGGCCCCGGCGTTCCGGGGCGAATCCGCAGGTGGGCCCCCTGTCGAACTCCCTCCCCGAGCAGTAGTCCTGCTTCAGCGAAAGTGGAATGACATGGCATTCGGAAAGATGCTCGCCGCCGTCGGCACCGCCACGGCGCTGGCCTTCACCGCCGTCGGCACGGTCGGCTCCGTCGCGTACGCCAACACCACGGCCACGCCCGCCGACACCGCGATCAAGCCCGTCGGCACCGCGATCAAGCCCGTCGCGACGGACCACGTGCCGGCGATGGCCGAGGCGCCCGCGATGGGCGGGGCCGCGGTCGTGCCCGTGGTGGCGAACAACGCGTCCGCGACCGGCGAGACCGTGGTCGAGGCCTCGGTCACCATGGCCAGGCCGTCCAACCTGCCGACCGTGCACTCCGACGGGTCGGTCACGAGCATCAAGCCGCTGGACCTCACCTGCGGGAACTTCTCGTTCAGCGGGGCCAGCTTCACCGAGACCTGCAACGGCTCGCTCTGGCAGCCGTTCGTGGACTGTTCCGACGGCAACCGGTACGTGTCGACCGTCGAGTTCTCCGGCCTGTTCCGCGTGCGCCTGACCTGCCCGGTCGGCGTGGCGGTCGCCGGCGGCGCCTACGACCTGTCGTAGCCGCCGACGGCCCGCTCGACGTCGACTGCGCCGCCCGTGGCGCCCGTTGACGCGAGCGGTGCGTCCGGGCCGTCGGTGCTGCCCCCTCCGGGGCGGCGCCGGCGGCCCGGCCGCATGTTCCCCGCCCGGGCCCGGCCCTACCGGGGCGGCCTCACTCCAGCGGGTCGCGCACCACCTCGGGCAGGTGCAGCACCGCCTGCAGCGCGATGTACAACTCGGCGGAGTCCAGCCGCCGTTCGAACGACCGCCCGGAGAGCTGCTCGATCCGGCGCAGTCGGTAGCGGACGGTGTTGGGGTGGCAGTACAGCAGCTTGGCGGCCTTGTCCGCGGAGCCGTCCACGGCGAACCAGGTGGACATGGTGGTGAGCAGTTGCTCCCGCTGGCTCTCGGGGAGTTCGATGACGGGGCCGAGCACCTGGTTGCCGATCCGGGACGCGGTGGACGGCGCGGAGGCGACCAGCATCGGCAGCGGGTTGGCGTCGAACAGGGTGACCGTCTCGTCCGGGCGGGCGGAGCTGGCCAGCGCGACCTGGGCGAGGTGCAGGGCCTGCGGGGTCTGGTCGAGGCGGGTGTAGCAGGGGCTGACGCCGGCCCGGCGGACGGTCTGCTGCCGGAGCGTGTCGACGAGTTGGTCGATCGCGGCGGCGGCCCGCATCGAGACGATGCCGATGTGCGCGTCGGGGGTGAGCCGCCAGGCGGAGCCCATGTCGTGTTCGCGCAGCGTCGGTTCGATGTCGGGCAGCGCCTGCCGGGCGAGTCCGGGGGCGTGCGCGACGACCACGGCGAAGGTGCCGTCGTACGGGAGGGTGAGCATGTCGGCGGCCTCCAGCACGGAGCCGGGGTTGCCCATGCCGCCGCGCAGCACCACGTCCACCAGGGCCGAGCGCTCCTGGTCCCGACGGACCATCAGCAGGGCGGTGGCCCGGTTGAAGGCGTTCATCATGGCGGTGGTGGACTCCTCGTTGAACCGCCAGACGTCGGTGGCCATCTGCACCAGTTCCTCGCTGGTGGCGAGGCCGTGCCGGAGCGACTCGGCGGCCATGGTCTCCCACAGGTGGGCGAAGCCGATCCGGAACGCGGACTGCACGGCGGCCAGCGGCATGCCCTGCTCGGCGCGCAGCCGTCCGGTGCGCCGGGGGGCCTCCAGACTGAGCCCCTCCTCGTGGGCCAGCCGGCGCAGGGTGAACTCGATGTTGCTGCGGACGGATTCGCTGAGGTCGCCGGCGGGCAGCGGCCCGGCGGAGCGGTAGACGCTCATGTTGTCGCGGATCCGCCGGACCGTTTCCTCGGTCAGCCACGGGAGTCGTTCCAGCAGGTGGCCGGCCAGTCGCGCGGCGGAATCCACCGGCGCGTCGGTGAGTCGGGTGCCCATGCGGTGAGCCTAGGCGGCGCACAGCGGCGCGTTCGCTCGGCGCGGGGGCGCGGGAGGAGGCGGGCACGCCCTCAAGTGCCACGACGGGCGACCGCCGCACGGACGTTCCACGGGTGAGCGCCGCGCCCCGGATTGACCGTGCGTCAGGCGGTCGGCTCAACGTTTTGTTGCGGCCCACAGGCGGAGCGGGCCGGGGCTGTCGGCCGCGACAGCGTTGGTGTTCCGGGGCGCGTCGGCCGCGCCGGGCGGCCCTACGCTCGGTGCAGTCCCGCCCGGAGCCGCCGGCGCGGTCCGAGTGGAAAGGCACGCGCGATGGAGAGCCCCACCGAGCTGCGCCTCGATCTGGTGATGGATCTGCTGCTGTCGCCGGAGGAGGCCTTCCCGGTCCCGGCGCGGCTGCGGTACTCCGTCGACGACCCCTACGCGGTGCACATCGCGTTCCACGTCGACGCGGCGCGGCCGATCGGCTGGTACTTCGCCCGGGACCTGCTGGTGCAGGGCCTGCTGCGGCCCACCGGCCTGGGCGACGTCCGGATCTGGCCGACCGCCGCGGACGGCCGCCGCAGCGTCACCCTGATGCTCTGCTCCCCCGACGGGGACGCCTTCCTGCAGGCCCCGGCGGCCCCGCTGGCCGCCTGGGCCCGGCACACGCTGCGCCTGGTCCCGCCGGGCGGCGCGGCCGAGCGGGCCCGGGTGGACCGGGCGCTCGACGCCCTGTTCGCCGCCAACGCCGCACCGGACGCCTGACGCCGCCGACCCGCCCGCCCGCCGGGGTTCCTGACTGCCCGTCGGCGCACCGGCCGGCCGCAGCCCGGGTGCGGGTTCCGTCGTCGGTCAGCAGTCCTGGTAGGCCGTGCAGACGGGCTTGGCGAGTGCGCTCAGGACGGCGCTGTCGGCGGGCGCGGACCAGGCGGTCCTCGGGTGGCCGCCCTTGGCGACCCGGGTGTGCAGGGTGAGTTCGACCAGCGCGCCGCCGGAGGTGGTCAGGTACTCGTGGACCTGCACGGCGCCGCCGTCGGGCTGCGGGACCGTCACGGTCGCCACCAGGTACTCGCTGTCGTCGCCGGTGATCTCGGCCTTCGCCCCCGGCGCGGTGGCGGCGCAGTTCCGCACCTCGTCCTTGACCGCGCCGAGCAGGCCGAACGCGGACTGCGCGGCCGCGCTGCTCTTGGCGGCGTCGCCGAAGCTGACGATGCTCTGGTCGGCCTTCCAGTCGCCGTCCGCGCCGCCCAGCGAGGCGGTGTCCAGGCCGGGGACGGTGTCCGTCCAGTCGGCGGAGCGCTTGCCGTGGCAGAGCTGCTCGATCAGGAACTGGCCCTTCGCGCCCAGGCTCTTCGCCGACGGCGCGGGCGCCGTCCAGTGCAGCGCCGCGTTCAGCGGCACCTGCTGGGGCGCGATCCAGGCCGCCGGCGGCACCGCCGAGCCCTTCCCGCCGGCCGTCCCGCCGCCGGTCGCGGTCGGTGCGGGCGCCGGCCCGGACGCCGCGCCGCCGGACGACGGCGTGCCGGAGGCGGCGGGCGGTGCGGCGGCGGAGGTCTTCGCGCCGGAGCCGCCGTCCGCCCCGTCGGGGTCGCAGGCGGTCAGGACGGCGACGGCGGACAGGCAGGCCGCCGCGGCGGCGAGGCGGAGCGGGCGCACGTGGATCCCCGGGTTGTGGACGGACGGTGGAGGGGGCGGAGC
>NZ_JBHWDS010000057.1:0-52254 GCF_042734615.1 Kitasatospora sp. NPDC059646 | reverse complement strand
GGGGGTGACGCCTGGCGGCGTCACCGTGTGTGGTGGCCCGAGGCTGCGCCTCGGGGGCCCGGCTGCGCCGGGCGGGGGTGGTTGATGGCATTCGCCTGCGGCGAATTGGCGTGGGGGTGACGGCCCCTGGCGGGGCCTCAGTTGTTGGGGTTGGCGGGTTTCGGTGTGGCATGGGCCTGACGGCCCGCCATGGGGGGCGTTGACGATGTGACGCATAATTCCGGTAATGCCCCCTCCCCTGCGGGGAGGGGAATGCTCTGACTCCTGCGTTGACGATATGACGCGAAATTCAGGAAATGGCTCTGCCTTCGATCCGGGCAGGGGCGGCAGCACTGTTTCAAAGGGATCCGGTGCCCTGCGGGCACCGCGAGTTCCGGCCTCCGCCCGGACGGTTGCTGCCCCTACGAAGCCTGGTGGCCCGTCAGTCCGCCGGGGCGCAGCGGGTGGCAGCGTTCGGGGTATCGCGGGGGCGGCGGGCCCTAGGAGTCGTCTTCAAAGGTCAGATCCAGAGCAGGATCGAGGCGATGGTGACGGCGGCCTGGTAGGACTCGCGGGTCTTGTCGTAGCGGGTCGCCAGGCCCCGCCACTGCTTCAGCCGGTTGAAGCAGCGTTCGACGACGTTGCGGAGTCGGTAGGTCTGCCGGTCGAAGCCGGGTGGCCGGCCACCTCGTGAGCCCCGGTTGAGGCGACCGTTGGCCTGGTCGACGCGTTCGGGGATGGTGTCGCGGATGCCGCGTCTGCGCAGGTAGGCGCGGATCTTGCGGGAGCTGTAGCCCTTGTCGGCGATCACGTGGTCGGGCCGGGTGCGCGGGCGCCCCGGCCCGACCCTCGGGACCCGGATCGCCTCCAGCACGGCTTCGAGGCGGGTGCAGTCGTTGGTGTTGCCGCCGGTCAGGACGAAACCGAGCGGGCGGCCACGTCCGTCGCAGGCCAGGTGGAGCTTGGTGCTCAGTCCGCCCCGGGATCGGCCAAGGGCGTGATCACCCGCTTCGTCCCGGTCGGCCGCCCCTTTTTGCCGCCGGTGGCGTGCTGGTGGGCCCGCACGATCGTGGAGTCGACCGACACCAGCCAGTCGATGTCCCCGGCCGCGTCCTTCTCCGCCTGGATCGCCCGGAGCATCCGGGAGAAGGTACCGTCCAGTGCCCACCTGCGGAACCGGGTGTAGAGGGTCTGCCAGGAGCCATAGCGCTCCGGCACGTCCCGCCAGGACGTGCCGGTCCGCAGCTTCCACACGATCCCGTTCAACACCAGCCGGTCGTCCGACCGCGGACGACCGGCCACCCCCGAAACCGGAAGGAACCGCGACAGGACAGTCCACTCGGCATCCGACAACTCATGACGACGCACCATGGCGGACATGATCTCTCATCACTTGATCAGCTTTGAAGACGCCCCCTAGCTGTGACCGGTTCCCCTGGGAACGCGTCAGGCCGGCCTGCGGCCGGCGGAAGGGTTCGTCCTGGCCGCTGGACATCGCAGATGCGGAACGGCCCTGTGACGGCATCCGGCGGGCCACTGCCGGCGTGTGGCCGTCCACCCGACGGCAGACTCCTCCACAACGACTCGGCGGCCGGCTGCCCCGGGCGGGAACGCAGGGACAGGGCGTGGCACGGTGGGCCGCGGCCTGCGGCCGACAACCTGGGCGTCGGTCTGCCGGCCTCTGCTCACCCGGCAGACCGGCGGGGTGGACGGTCCTCCGGGTCCACCGCCGACGGCAGCGGCTGACGCCGCTCAGCGGGTGGTGAGGGCGTTCAGCAGGGTGATCTGCTGCGGGTTGAGCTTCCTGGCGCTGGCGTGCCGCATCTGCTTGCGCAGCCAGGATCCGGGGCGGAAGTGGGGGTCGCTCGCGTGGCCGGTGCGGTTGGCCGGGCCGGTGAGGCTGCCGCCTTCGGCGAGGTAGGCGGTCAGGCGGCGGTAGGAGCGGTTCCAGTCCGGTTCGATCTGCCAGAGCGGGTCGAGGGCGTCGAGGGCCTGGCGCTGGTGGTCGGCCAGGCCGGCGGCGTTGCGCTGGCGGCGCATCCAGGAGCCGATGGCGTAGCCGTCCAGCGTTTCCTTGGCGGAGATGGCGAGGTGGCCGGTGTGGGCTGCCCAGGCGCGGGCGTAGGCGTGGCCGCGTTCCCAGGCGCCGGCGTTCTTCGACCAGATCATGCCGAGTGCGTCCAGTTCGGTGATCCGGGCGGGGGCGAGTTCGCCGCAGCCTTTGAGGTGGCGCTGGCGGGTGATCCAGGCCATCAGGGGCCGTCGTGGCCGGGGTCGGTGGGATCCAGGTGGTGGTGTTCGGCGTGGAAGGCGGCCGCTGCGACGTACATGCGCTCCCACTCGCGCCAGCGTTTGCTCTCTTCCCAGAGCCGGCGGCGGTGGGCTGCGTCGCTCAGGTGCGGGGGCACATCGGGGACATCGACGAAAGCCGTCCAGTCGGGGCCGTCCGGCAGCGCGTTGGGAAAGGCATAGCGGGCGGGGTGCTTGGCGGGGTGGGGGTGCTGGGGTGGGCGCAGGCGGCAGTGCTCGGCGCTCTGCAGCAGAGGCGCCAGCGTGTGCTCGGGCAGCGAAAGGAGGCGGGTGCCGGTGCCGGTGAGGCGGAGGTAGTGGGTGGCGGCATCCAGCAAGGGGCGGGCCCAGGGCGGGAGTTCGTAGGTGGCGCAGCGCGCGGGGGTTCGGCCGTGGGGCGGGGCGTGGAGGGTGAGGGTGGGGCAAGCGGGGTGGTAGTCGGCGGGGGTGGCGGTCGCGAGGTGGTGGAAGGGTGCGCCGGTAGTGAGGGCTGTAGCGAGCGCTGCGGCGTGTTGGGGGTGGGCGAGGCGGTGGATGCGCTCGATGGCTTGGTGGAGGAGGCCGTCGGGTGGCGGGGGTGGCCGGCGGTTGTTCGCGCAGCCGTCGCCGCCGGCGAAGACGACCGCGATGTCGGTCGAAGGGTCGTCCCACAGGTAGCGCCAGTACTCGAAACACTCCCTCGACATCCACTGGGCCTCGTCACAGACCAGAACATGGAAACCGCGGGCGAGGGCGTCCTTGAGAACGGCGTCGAACTCGATCGGCCGGGCGGGAGGCTCGCCGGGCAGTCCGAGCGCGCGGAACAGTTCGTGGCGGATGTCGCGCGGAGTGGGCCGGGCCCGGAACGCGATCCGGTAGGAGTTGCGCGGCGCGAGCAGGCGCAGCGAGGCGTTCACGGACAGGGACTTGCCGTTGCCCGCGGCGCCGGTGATGCACATCATCGCGCGGGCCTCCAGGGTGGCGGCGATGTTGTCCCGGGCGGTGCGCAGCGTCTCGGTGGCGACCGTGCAGGCGCCTTCCAGGTTCAGGTAGTGGTCGGCGCGCTCGGGTGGCAGCATGCCGGGACGGACGGCGGGTGCGGTGGTCACGGTGAAGGGCTCCTGAGGGGTTCGACGGGTGGGAACGGGCGGGCGCCGGGCGACCAGGATCGGCGGGGTGAGTGAGAGGCGCCGGGCGCGGGCCGAGGCGACGAACGGGGCCTGAAACGGGTTGTAGGCGGATACGGGTGCGCCTGCGGTGTGGTGCGGACTGCGGCCGTTCAGGCCGGTGGGTTCTCTGGGCCGCCGTCAGCGCGCTCGGGCTCGGCATTCGCCGTGGGGCGGGGCAGCACCCATTCGTCCGGGACCGGGGCGTGCGGGAGCAGCCCGGGCAGGGCCAGCGCCTGAAGGTCCCGGCCGCCGGCCGCCTCCAGCTCGGCCACTGCCTCGGTGGCGGTCAGTGTCTGGAGTGACTCGGGGATTCGGGGGGTGGTGACGGCCGCGTACGTTCGGTGCGGAGCTTTTCGGCGGCGGTCAGGGCCTTCTTCAGCCGGCGCTGCTCGGCCGATCTGGTGCGGCACACTGCGGCCCGTTGCTCGTCGGTGGCCGCGTCGGCCGGGTGAGCGGCGCCCAGGCGGGCGCCGGTGACCGCGTCGACGACCTCGACCGCGTGGGAGTGGTGGGGCAGGAACCGGATGCGGACCTTGGTCCCGTCCCCGGCCTGGCCCTGCATCCAGTCGCCGACGTAGTAGCGGCCCCGCCAGTACACGCCGCTGCTGGTGAGGGTGCGGGCGCGGCCGTCGTCCTCCAGCGTGAACGCCCACAGTTGCCCCCGTTTCGGGTCCTCGATCGGTGTGGGGTCGCCCAGCCACGCCTGCAGCGGGGTACAGCCGCCCAGGGCTAGTGAGGTGTGCTCGGTGTTCCACCAGTTGACCCATTCGAGCAGCAGCCGGACGAACGCAGTGAACGTCAGCGGTGCCGTCTCGTCCTTGGTCCGGTCCGGGCGGCGCAGCGAGGGGGTGGGGGCGTGGGTGTAGCGGGGGAGGGCGGCGAAGAGCATCCGTTCCGCGCACCGGTTGAGGTTCTCCACCGTGCCCTTCAGGTGCGGGCTGTAGGCGGGCAGGTCGTGGACGGGGATGGCGAGAGCGCCGAGCGCGGAGGTGACGGTGCGCGAGAGGAAGTCCTTGCCGCGGTCGATGCGCACCAGGGCCGGCAGGCCGCCGATCGGCCCGTAGGGGCCGGCCTCGTCGTCGCGGAAGATCGCGGTGCGCAGCGCTGCCAGGATCGCGTCCCGGGACGGGGTGTGCGGGGTGATGGCGGCGCCGGTGACGGCGTTCGTGGCGCAGTCGATGAACCAGGTCACCCACGGGCACACCAGCTCGCCGTTCAGGTCGACCTCGACCGGGACGTGCTTGTGGTCGCCTTCCCAGCAGGCGTTGCGCCACTGGCGGGGTCGGCGCAGGTGCACGTCGTGGCCGCGCCGGGCCCGCTCCCCGCCGGTCAGGGCCGCGCGCTGGCCCGGGTTGAGGTCCCGGCGGATCGCCCGGTGCAGCGTCGCCAGCGACGGCACCGCCACCGGAAAGGGTGCGTCCTTGTCGTCCTGCCCGCCCACGTCGTCGGGGTCGTCGGCTTCGACCATGGCGCGGGCCTCGGCAAGCAGTTCACGGTGCACCGCGGCCGCGTTCCCGCACCACAGAACGAGCCGGGCATGCAGCTGCGGGGTGAGCGTGAAACGCTCCCGCCCCTTCGCGCCGGTCCTTCCCTCGGCACGGCCGGCGGCCAGCCAGCGCCACACCGTGCGCAGCGACACCCCCACCGCGTCCGCGACCAGCCGCACATGGCCGGTCGTCAACTCACCCCGCGCGTCCAGGACCAGCAGCCGGTCCACCGCCTGCTGCCGCGCCAGCGCCACCGGCACCACCGGCCCCGCGTCGGCCGGCCCGTCCTCCCTCGGCACGGGCACCCCCCTACTCCCCCGGACGGTGCGAGAACCCGTGCCCCCGCACACGGGCGTCCTGAATCCAGGAAGCCGGAGTCTGCACCCCGGTGACAGCGCAACCGGCATTCCGCTGACACCAGGACGGGGCGTGCGGTAGAAGCACGGCACGGCGACGGCTGAGAGGTGGAGCGGTGCGGCGGTACGCGCGGGCGGCACGGTTCAGATCAGAAAGGCAGGTCGTCCACCTCGACCGGGGCAGGTCGCGGGTAGCCCAGTGCCCAGCGGGCCGGGAAGGCCTTCTCCAACGCCTCGAGGCCGGCCCGGGTACGGCCCACCACGTGCAGCCAGCTGAACGCCTCGCCGCCGTCCAGGCGCAGGAGCACTCCGGGGGCGGAGTACCAGCGCACCGGCGAATCCTCCAGCCCGGTCCATAGCGGATAGTCGGGCAGCGCCAGGCGCTTGAACCGGTGCGGCAGTGTCTCGATCAGGTCTGCAGGTAGCTCGCACGCGTTGTAGAAACGGCTCTCGGCGAACAGGGACTCGCTGAGGATCAGCTCGAGGGCCGCCAGGGAGAGGCGGTCCATGAACGGCAGCCAGCCGTCCCGGGACTGGACGAACACCGGTGGATCATCCCGGCCGAGATCTTCAAGGCGCACTCCCCAGTAGGCGCAGCCCTGGTTCTCCGCACGGAAGACCAGCACACCGCCGAACTCGTCATGGACGAACACCTCGCCGGGCGGCAACAGCGGGTCCTGGTTCTCCGTCAGGTCCGTGCGGGTGCCGAGCAGGGTGTAGAACTCCCGCAACGCGGCCGGAAACCGTAGACCCAACCGCGCCTGGGCCCGCTCCAGTTCCCCGTCCGGGACTCCGTCCGCGTCGGTCAGCGGGGTGGTCCAGGCCGCTGCGAAAGCGTGCAGGAACTCCCATGCCCGCCCGCGGTCGGGGACTCCCTCACCCAGAACACGGGCCGCATCAAACACCTGCTCGGTCATGCCCCGGACCGTATCCCGTTCTCTGCGCAGGACCGCTCCCCCGCCCGGCCAGTCCCGGACGGCCGGGACGGGAAGGCATAGGAATCTGCGCTGAACTGTCACTGGAGAACGTCACTTGACGACAGAGGACATCGGCATCCAAGTGACCCAACCGCTCCGCCGCAACCCGGCCACGCCCTGGGTAACCCCACACCCACACCCTGATGACATCAACCGATTCCAGCAGTGACAACAAACCGCAGATTCGCAGCTCCCGTGGCGGGGCCTGCGGCCCTCGGGAGACGCCGGTGGGCCACCGGTCCAGCCCGAGCCTCCCCGGCCCCCGTGGCGGGCCCTCACGAACGGCCGGACGGCGGCCCCTGACGGGCCCTCAACCGAGAATCCCGACCGGGCGTCCGAAGCGTTTCCGGCGATGCTTCCCGGGGCGTCGAACAGCTCTATCCTACCGGTCCGCCAACGGGCGCGGGACGCGAATAGACAACCTCGCGTAAACCGTCCATCCCATCTCTATCCGACCCCACCACCGGCGGGAATCCGAATTCCCTCCCACTCCTTTTCAGGCGGCAATCCGACACCCTTTCGAGGAGCAGCGGCGAGGAATCCAATTCTGACACGCTGGAAAGGGGCCTACGGCCCTCCGCGACGACACGGGCGACCACCCTTCCAGACCGCCCAGAAAATTCCGCCCAGCATCAACCGAGCAATTCCCGCGGCAGCACCACCGAACCGAACACCGGACCAGGACGGCGGGGCCTGGACGGGGCGCAGCGAGGCGGGACGGGGCGCGGCACCGGGCGGCCAGGGCGGGCACGGGGGCAGCGGCCGGACAGCCAGGACGGCAAGCACAGCGGCCAGGACCAGCCACCAGGACTCCAAGGGGCACGGCCTGGACCGGCGGGCCCACCGGCGCAGCGGGACGGCCTGGCGGCCGACCAGGACGGCTACCAGGACGCAGCAGCAGGGCACAGCGGCGGGCGCAGCGCGGCGCCGGGCGGCGCGGGCGGGCAGCGGGAACCGCCGAAGCCGGCGGACCGGGCAGCGGGTGCAACACGGCACTGCCACACGCCCGCCCGCCCCCGCTCCCGGCCACATAACGCCTGGTCAGACCCGCAACGCGGCCCGTGTTGCACCCCAGCGCAACACCGCGTTGCACCCCGCCCGCCACTGCCCGGCCGCCCGCCACCGGCCGCCGAGCACCACCAGGACCACGCCCCCGAGAAAGCCGGCCCTCCCGACCCGCCACCCAGCAGCAACCCCGACCCCGCCCCAGCACCCTGTCGCACCCACCTGTCGCGCCCAGACCACACACAGGGGAACAGGGGCATCCGCCCACGTCACACCCCACGACACCACCCCACCACGACAGGCAACGCGACAGGCAACGCGACAGCCCACCGAGCACTCCTGGACGACCGCCAGAACGACCAGGAGCAGGGACAGGAATCGTCGAGCAACCCGGCGTCGGTGGGTTCGTTAGCCAGGTGAAGATCACCTTCTGTGAGGAGATGCCCATGCGATCTCGAACCATCGCCCGTTCCGTACTCCTGGCTGCCGGCCTGACCGCTGCCAGCATCGGGGCCGCCCACGCCGAAGGCTCGGCGTACGGCTCGTACGGGACACTTTCGGCCGGTTCCGCCTACACGCCCATCACCGCACCACAAGGCGCCGCCCAGTGGGGCAGCACGGCTTCAAGCCAGTCCTCCAGCGGGTCCGCCGGCACCTGGGACAACGAGATCCACAGCGGCACCGCCAGCAACTACGGCCAGGACCTCACGGGCTACGGAGCCACCGGCACCAACCACGACAACCAAGCCGCCAACAGCCAGACGGCCGGGGGCTCACAGACCCAGTACAGCCCCTCCACCTCCACCCCCACCTACGGCGGCTAACGCCCCGCCGCCGGGCGCACCCTCAGCGCGGGGCGCCCGGCAGCGCAGCACCGGCAGCGGCGCAGCAGGCCCGGGATGGCCGGCGCAGCAAGGCGGGCACGCTCACCGGCGGGGAACGGCCGGGCACGGCCACCGGCGGAGACGGCGGGCCCGGGACGGCGGCGGCCGAGCAGGGCCGCAGCAGGCCCAGACGACGCGGAGCCCGACCCCACGAAACCGAACACCCACCCCGCCACCACCACACCACCGCAATTCCAACCAGAATTCAGACCGCCATCCGACAGCCAATCCACCAAAACAACCAAGCGAAATTCACCCCCGAAAACAACCCACAACCACCCCACCAGCCCCCGACCGACCCCAACCGGCCCCCGACCCACCCAGCCACCACACACAGTCACCAAAACCCGGGGCCACCAACCCTCCGCCAACCTCCCGACAGGTACAACCAAAGGTCCAGACAACTAGCTATACGAGGCCATTTCACGCCCACCACAACCAACAGGTCACACTCTGCGGCTCTTCGCCGGGTAGAGCTTGGCGTGCAGCAGGCGGTCCTCCCACCACGGGTCATGCGGGGTGGAGACCAGCGCGGCCATCTGCTCGCGCTTGGTCGGGACGGGCAGCATCAGCGGGCCCAAGTCTTCTGCGGTGCGGTCCTGTTCGCACTGCGGGCACTCCAGCCGGTCCGGCCGGGCCTTCTCCCGCAGCTCCAGCTTCGAGCCCTCCTTCCCGCCGATCGAGCCCCGGCACGTCCAACACGGGCGCAGCGCGGCGTTGGCCGTGCGGGCGGCCTCCAGCTGTTCTTCGGCCTCCCGTTCCAGGCGTTCCTCGCGGTCCTGGTGGCAGGACCAGCAGCGGCCACCGGGGCGGCGGGTCCATTGGCGGCTGCCGTACACCCAGGTGCTCTCCTCCTCGGGGACGTCGCCGCAGTCGATGCAGACCAGGGAGTCCATCAGCTCTTGGTGGACCCGTTGCTGCTCGTCCTCGCGGGCGGCCTGGCGCAGGTCGTAGGCGGCCCGGTTGTTCGGGTTCTCCAGCGCCTCGGTGAGGGAGTGCCGGCCCGAGCGGCCGAAGCGCCACCACACCGGCCCGAGCGGCCCGTGCTCGGCCAGCAGCTGAAGGGTGGTCGCGATGATGGGCACGGCGTCGTCGTACTCGCGCCAGCCGTCGTCGTTGTAGTCGCGGACCTCTCTGCACCACCGGCCGCGCCAGCAGTCGGCGGACAGGTCCGCGACGGCCTGCTGCCGGCCTGCCAGCGCGGCCGGTCCGGCGTCGGTGACGACCAGCGCGACTGGGGGGTACCCGGGCCGGGTGTGGCCGGGCCAGGTGCGGTGCCACCAGTGCACCGTCCGGTCAGCGGCTGCTTCGTCGGAGCGGACCGGGTCGTTGTCGCGGACCCTGGTGCGGAACAGCTCGCGGTAGGCGGTGAACTTCGCGGCCACCCGCTCCGGCGACATGGTGGATCGGTCGACCTCCACCATCAGCACCGGCACGCCGATCTCCGGGGCCTGCCACACCGCGTCCGGACGCACCTTGCGCTTCCCGCCCGGCAGGACGAACTCCACCTCGGTCGCCCAGTCGGTGATGGTGCCGACGCCGCCCGCCGCGTCCGGCGCGGTACCGCCGAGGACGAACGCGGCGATCGTCTCGTTGACCGCCATCGCGTGCTGGGCGCCGGAGCGGCCGGCGCCGCGGGCGGTGGAGCCCATGTCCGAGCGGGGCAAGCCGAGGACGTGCCCGGCCGCCTCCAGTCCGGCCGTGCCCTCCAGACGCCACGTCTTGTGCCGGGCCTTCGTGTTGCCGTCGGAGGCGACCAGGCCGTGCAGGGCGAGGTCGCCGAGCGCTTGGCGGATCGCCTTGTTCGACGTGGCCGCTGGGCGTAGCAGGCGCTGGAGCTGGTCGGCGGTGGCGACCTTGAGGACGCCGAGCGCGCCGAGGACGTCGGCGCGCAGCGCGGTGGTCGACCCGTTCGGGTTGGCGGCGCCGCGCCGGTACACGGCCCGGCCCGGCCGGGACGGCTCGGCGAGTTCGACGGCGACGGCCCGGTCCTCGTTGTCGGGCTGGGCGAGGCTCTGACGGGTGCTCACGGACGTCTCCCGAGGGTCGTGGACGGGGCGTTGCCTTCGAGGGATACCCGGCGCTCCCGACAGCCACCAAGCCCGTTACCGACCGGCGCGCCGCGCCCTCTCCAACCACCCCTGATTCCGGCCCCGCCGCCACCCCCAACCAGCGAGCGGCCGGCACCAGCCGGACGCCTCGCCCTGGAGGTCGGCCGCAGCGTCCTCGCCCTGGTCGGCAACCGCGACACCCCCACCGGCGAACTCCTCTTCGACGCCGAACTGGTGATCCGCGCCACAACCGCGCCCGCACCGCTGCGCTGACCCCGGACGCCCGGACGCCGGACGTCCGGCCACCCTCCCCGTTGGCCGGGCGTTCTTCCGTGACACCCCGTCAGAGCCAGCCCCGGTGGGCGGCCTTGATGCCCGCCTCGAAACGGCTGCTGGCGTCCAGCCGTTCCATGATCGAGGCCATGTGGCGGCCGATGGTGCGCGAGGAGATGCCCAGCCGCTGCCCGGCCGCCTCGTCGGTGAGGCCGCCGCCGAGCAGGCGCAGCAGCTCGCGCTCGGTCGGGGTGAGCCCGGTCGCCGGGTCCTCCGGCCGGGCCGCGCCGAGCGGGACGGCGGTGCTCCAGGCCTGCTCGAACAGATCGAGCAGGGCGCCGATGATGCCTGGCTCGGTGACGTGCAGCGCGCCCTTGCGGCTGTCCGCCGGGTCGATCGGGACGAGCGCCTGGACCCGGTCCACGATGATCACCCGCTGCGGCACGGCGGGCGCGGTGCGGACCTCGCCGCCCTGCCCGAGCAGCCAGTTGGCGTACGCCGTGACGTGCGGCTGGCGGCGGGTGGTGTCCTGGTAGAGCGTCCGCATGGTGATACCGCGGGCCAGTGCCGCGCTGTCGGAGGGACGGCTGGCGTCCAGGTCGTCGGGGCGCTGGGCGCGCGGATGGGTGGTCAGCACCTCGCGCTCGGTCTGCCGGGCCATCAGCTCCAGCCGGGCCCGGATGGCGTCCATCCCGAGCAGGCGCTCCCCGTGCGCGGGCCGGTGCTCGGCCCGCTCCGCGACCATCCTGGTCACGGCGGCCCGGGACGCCGCCAACTGGGCCTGCCGGGCGGCGAGTTCGGCCTCGTGCCGGGCCAGTACGTCGGCCAGGCCGATCTCCGGGTCCACCGCGCGCAGCTGCCCCGGACGGTCGGCGGACACCCGGACCAGCATCAGCGCGCCGAGTTCGTCGAGGCAGTCGTGGACCTGCGACTCGCTCAGCCCGCTGCGGGCGGCCAGCTCCGCCACCCCGTCCAACGGGTGGTCGAGCATCGCCCGGTACACCGTGCCGGCCTCGACCGACACCCCCAGTGCCTCCAGCATTCCGTCCCCCTCCGCGCCCGGCGCAGCCGTCCCCGTGAGTGGATGGCGTGCGAATCCTTTCAGGGCCCCCACTCCTCCTTCAAGAAAGATCAATGGGGCCATCGGGACTGGTCGGGGCATATGCGCGCGAAATCTGTTCGATTTTTTTGGCGCCCCCAGGCCCCTCCGGGGAGCAGCCTGGCGGCGGTCCTGTCGGGGAGCGGACAGCGGGTCCGGTGTCCGGAACCAGACTGTCTGGTTGGGGACAGTCGGCATGCCTTCCCCCGGGTCCGGCGGCACGGAAAGCTTTACCTCGCCGCCAGGAAAACGGACCGGGCGGCAGCCGGCCGAAGCGTCTACCGCGGGACGTGGAGCCGGACCACAGCCAGCCCGCCCCACCGACACCGGAAGAGGTCCACCCCGTGCTTCGCACCCGCATCGCCCAGGCCGCCGCGGTCGCCGCCCTCGCCCTGACCGCCCTCGCCGCCCTCCCCGTCGCCGCCCAGGCCGACGAGACCCCGGCGCCGACGCCGACCGCCACCGCCCAGCCGACCGGGGCCCCCGCCCCCGGGACCGTGCAGCCCGCCGGCAACTACGGCTGGGGCGACTGATCCCCGATGGACGTCGTCCACGCCAGCCTGCACCGCAGACACCCTGCGGAGCCCGTGCCGGACGGTGAGACGGCGGAGATCCTCGCGGCCCTCTGGGCCCACGCACTGCCCGCCGACGGGCTGCAGCACATCACCGCCCGCGGCGAGAACGACCGCACCGACCTCCTGATCTACCTCCGCACCCTCCCCGACCCGGATCCCGCCCCCGACGGCCAACCGGCCGTGCAGCGGGCCCACCGGTTGATCGCCCGCACCCACCGGGCCTCGCCCCTGCTCCGCCGGAGCCACCTCCCGCCGGTCCCGCCCGCGGACCACGCGGCCGGCCCGCGCTGAGCCCGCGCCGCCCGCCGCGCCCCGCAGTACCCCTCTCCCGGACCTCCCGCCGCTCCGCCGTGCCCGAACCCGGCCGACCGGGCGTCCACCCGGCCACTCGTCAGACAGGAAGCTTCGCCATGCCCGCTGTGTCCTCCTCCTCGTCCTCCGCCAAGCTCGCCAAGCTCGCCCGGACCGCCCTCGCCACCGCGATTGCCGCCTCCGGCGTGATCGCCGGCTCGGTGTTCTCGGCCGGAACCGCACAGGCCGCCACCACCGGCGACTCGATCGTCAACACCGCCGCCGGGCAGCTCGGCAACGCCGCCTGCGGCAACGGCGGCCGCGGCTACTACGCGTCCGGCACCGGGCAGACCAACAGCTGCTCGGGCGGCCAGGAGGCGCACGCCTGGTGCGCCGACTTCGTCGGCTGGGTCTGGGCCCGCAACGGCGTGCAGAACCTCGGCGTCCTGAACGACCTCGCCAACTCCCTGCAGACGTACGGCAACAACAACGGCACCCTGGGCAGCACGCCGCACGTCGGCGACGCCGTCTTCTTCCACCCGAGCGGCTACAGCACCGGCTACACCACCTACGACCACGTGGCGATCGTCTCCGCTGTCAACTCCGACGGCACCATCGACTGGATCGGCGGCAACCAGGGCAGCTCGCCCGGCTACGTCACCCGCAACACCCGGATGCCCGGAGCCGTCGGCTCCAAGGAGTGGTCGGTCAACGGCGTCAACGTGCACCTGGCGGGCTACATCCGGCCGGTCGGCGGCCAGGCCGCGGTCCAGCGCGGCGACCTGTTCCACGAGTCCCGCGACCCGTGGGGCTCCTGGTCCGGCTTCGCGGCGGTGAACGGCTACGCCGGCGCGCCGTCCTTCAACGCCAGCCAGGAGGCCATCACCTCGACGCCCGACAAGTCGACCCAGACCCTGGCGGCCGGCAACGACGGCAACCTGTACCACACGGCCCGCTACGCGAACGGCTCGTGGACCGGCTGGGCCCCGCTCGACGGCTACGACGGCGCGCCGAACTTCTCCGCGAAGTCCTTCTCGATCGCGGGCATGCCGAACGGCGACGCGCAGGTCCTGGCGGTCGGCAACGACGGCGGCATCTACTTCACCACCCGCCTGGTGAGCGGCAGCTGGCAGGGCTGGAGCAAGGTCGGCGACTGGAGCGCCCGCAAGGTGGCGATCACCGCGATGCCCAACGGCGACGCCCAGATCCTGATCATCGGCAACGACGGGCTGGTCTACCACAACATCCACTTCGCCAACGGCACCTGGCAGGGCTGGAACGGCGTGGCGGGCTTCGGCGGCGCGGCCTCGTTCGCGGCCAACAGCATCTCGCTGGCCGGCATGCCGAACGGTGACGCCCAGCTGGTCGCGGTCGGCAACGACGGCAACATCTACCACTCGATCCGGCTGGCCAACGGCTCCTGGCAGGGCTGGGGCCCGGTGGCCGGCGTGGGCAGCGCGGCGAACTTCGCCGCCTCCAGCATCGGCATCACCAGCACCCCGAACGGTGACGCCCAGCTGGTCGCGGTCGGCAACGACGGCATCGCCTACCACAACGCCCGCTTTGCGAGCGGGTCCTGGCAGGGCTGGGGCTCGCTCGGCTTCGGCGCGGTCAACGTCGCCATCACCGGGGTCGGGGACGGCTCCTCGCAGGTCCTCGCCACCCACAGCTGAGCCCACCGGGCGACCCGCTCGGCCCGCTCGGCCTGCTCACCGGTCCCGTCCGGTGGGCGGGCCGCTCCCCGCCACCGCCGCACCGCCCGCTCGCACCGCCCGTCCCGCCCGCCGGCCTCTTCGCAGCCTTCGACCACCAGGAGCCCGTCACCGTGCCCGCGCCCCGCCGCAAGCCCGCCGCCGTCCTCGCCCTCGCCTCGGCCGCCGCCCTCGCCCTCCCCGTCCTCGCCGCCGGCACCGCCCAGGCCGCCTCCGTCGCCAACTGGGACAAGGTCGCCCAGTGCGAGAGCAGCGGCAACTGGAGCATCAACTCCGGCAACAGCCTCTACGGCGGCCTCCAGTTCGACCTGCCGACCTGGCGCGCCTACGGCGGCACCCAGTACGCCGCCTACCCGCACCAGGCCACCAAGCAGCAGCAGATCCTGATCGGCGAGAAGGTGCTGAACGGCCCGCAGGGCGCCGGGGCCTGGCCGCACTGCGGCGGCCCGCTGGTCGGCGACCACACCAACCCGTACCCGAGCACCCCCGCCCCCACCGAGCGCGGCACCCTCTACCACGAGGTCCGCGACCCGTGGGGCGCCTGGTCCGGCTTCGCCCCGGTGATCGGCTACGGCAGCGCCCCGTCCTTCAACGCCGGCCAGGAGGCCGTCACCTCGACGCCCGACAGGTCGACCCAGAGCCTCGCCCGCGGCAACGACGGCAACCTCTACCACACGGCCCGCTACCCGGACGGCTCGTGGACCGGCTGGGCCCCGCTCGACGGGGTCGGCGGCGCGGCCAACTTCGCGGCCAGCACCTTCTCGATCGCGGGCATGCCGAACGGTGACGCGCAGGTGCTGGCGGTCGGCAACGACGGCGGCATCTACTTCAACGCCCGCCTGGTGAGCGGAAGTTGGCAGGGGTGGAGCAAGGTCGGCGACTGGAGCGCCCGAAAGGTCTCGATCGCCGCGATGCCCAACGGCGACTCGCAGGTCCTGATCGTCGGCAACGACGGGCTGGTCTACCACAACATCCGTTTCGGCAACGGAAGTTGGCAGGGCTGGAACGGGGTGGCGGGCTTCGGCGGGGCCGCTTCGTTCGGTGCGAGCAACGTGGCGATCACGGGCATGCCGAACGGTGACGCGCAGCTGGTCGCGGTCGGCAACGACGGCAACATCTACCACTCGATCCGGCTGGCCAACGGCTCCTGGCAGGGCTGGGGCCCGGTGGCCGGCGTCGGCGGCGCGGCGAACTTCGCCGCCTCCAGCATCGGCATCACCAGCACCCCGAACGGTGACGCCCAGCTGGTCGCGGTCGGCAACGACGGCATCGCCTACCACAACGCCCGCTTTGCGAGCGGGTCCTGGCAGGGCTGGGGCTCGCTCGGCTTCGGCGCGGTCAACGTCGCCATCACCGGCCTAGCCGACGGCTCCTCGCAGGTCCTCGCCACCCACAGCTGAACCGGACGGCCGGGACGCGGCGGCGCCACGGGGCGGTTCCCCGTGGCGCCGCCGCGGCGCGCACGGGCGCTGTCACGGCGTCAGGTCGACCGCCAGCGGCCGGTGGTCGGAGACCGCGAAGCGGGGCAGCCCGACCGGGGCGGCTCCGGGCTGGTCGGGCTTGCGGTCGGCCTCCAGGACCAGGGCGACTGGTGGCAGGCCCTCGCGGTCGGCCGGCGATCGCCGCAGCCTGACTACTGCGACGCCCGCAAGGCCGCCCCCGCAGACGCGACATCCAGGTCGACCACGACGTCCTCGCCCTCCCAGCGGCCACGTTGCGAGATCGCCAGACCGATCAGTGCGAGTTCCGCTGCCCGGTCCCGAAGCCCGTACTCCTCATGGGTCTCAGGAGCGCGCCCGCCCAGCTCGTCGCGTTCCCACGCGTCCACGGCGGCCTCGGCCACAGCCCTGGGCAGTCGCATCCTGATTCGGCCGACCTGGGCGTCGACATGCTCCCCGATCATTGCCAGCACCTTCGAGTCGGCCCGGTACCGGACGTACTGCTCATGATCCACCACGAGGCGAGGCTACTCAGGACCACTGCATCTGTCGCGGCCGTTTACCCGGCGAACGTATGCGGTCAGAGCACTGGAAACGTCCTCTGACGGGTTGTAGGACGGACGGAGCACGCGTGTCGCCCGGCCGGGGACGCCTACACCCGAGCCTCGCGGGCGAACACCAGCGGCAGGACCAGGTCGTCGCTCCCAGTGCCCCGGTCGTCCAGCAGCACCGCGACATGGTCGCCGCTCGGCGCGGACACGGCAGGCACGAGGCCGACCTCATCGGCCGCGCGCAGCCAGGTGCCGGCCTCCTCGTGCGGTCCCAGTAGGCGATGGCGAGCCGCTCCGACGCGACGGTCCTGCATGTCCGGCAGCGGGGGTAGGTCAGTGCCGGACTCCGGCGTCCGTCCAGGCGGCCGTGATCCGGCGGTAGGCGTCGACAGCGGCATCTCCCCGCTCTTCGCCCAGGACCACGGCCGTGGCCACCGCCTTGACCTCCGGCAGTTCGAGCATCAGGACCGCCGCCACCTTCTCCAGGTCCGCGACCACCTGCTCCACCGTACGGGCCGGAGCGACCACGTCGGCGCACAGCAGCTCCAGAAGCCCGCGCACCACGTCCGTGTCCGGGTCGCCCGCCACCGTGCGGCGCAGCACCAGCAGCACGTCCCACAGGGCCTCCAGCTTCCAGGCCGGCACCGTGTACAGCAGCACCTGGCCGGCGCCGGCGTCCTCGGGGACGGACTCGGCCAGGGTCTCAACGAGCAGGCCCGCGGTCCGGTAGGCGTCGGCGGTCAGCAGATAGCGGCCGTCGTCCCGGTACGCGTTCGCCGCAGCGGCTGCGGCAAGCATTCCCAGCACCTCGTCACCGAGGTAGGCGACGTCCCGAATCCAGTCCGGACGGCCAGGAAGCACGCAGACACGATCCGGGGCCCACCCCACGCACACTCTTCACCACCGCAGCGTCCCAGCACGCCCCGGCCAGACGCAGCAGAACGCCCGAACACCACCCCACCCGGCCCCGGCCCGCCCCATCTCCTCCCGCTCGCCTTGCTCCGCCGGTGGCGTCGTGAAGCGGGGCCGCCGGTCATCGGGCAGCTTTTCGCGCCGTGGTGCGTAGCAGCGGGTGGCCAGTTGCTCAGTCGAGGTCGGCGGAGGCCAGGGCCACCGCGAGCACCAGGTACGGGGCGGCTTGCAGGCACTGCTCGGCCATCATGCTCGGGTCGGAGGCCGTCGCCGCGTCGTTCAGCAGCACCAGCAGCCCGGAAGCGATGGCCGCGTCGACCGCCGCGTCCAGGACCTCGGCCGCTGTGAACTCCCCGCTGGCCTCGTACTCCCGGATCAGGGCGGCGGCGCGCGGCGGGTCCTCGGGCCACAGCTCGGCGACTACGTCGGCGACGGCTGCGAGGTCGATGGCCGCGCCCTGTTCCGAGGTCGGCAGCGGCACGGGCCAGTCCAGTCCGGGCTCCTCCACGATCTCCTGTGCCCGCGCCAGCGCCACCCTGGCGGCGCTCGTCCGCCGGGCCTGCTCCCGCTCCCGTGCGACGGCGGCCGGCCACCTCGCGTCGTCCTCGGCCCGGGCCGCCTCCAGCAGCGGAGCGGCCGTGCGGCTGAGGTAGACGACCGGCAGCGGGTCCACCACGACCTCCTGCTGCCCGGGCGGGGCGTCGGCGATCGGCTGGTACAGCGCCTGCGCCGCCGTGGCGCAGGCCCCGACCGTGGTGGTCAGGGCGGCGATCAGCCGGGCGTGGCGGCGTCGGCGGGCGGGCAGGTCCAGGCGGGCGGGAGTCGCGGTCACCCCCGCACTATGCCGCGACGCACCAGCCCGCGACGTCCGTTCCCGTGAACACCGTGCAGGTGGTCAGCGCCACTGGTAGGACGTGCCGGCCTTCGCCCTGCACCCTGGGGGCAGAACAGGACACGGGAGCCGACCGGTCAGGCGGCGGTGGCGACGGCCGTCGCAGCCGGCTTCGGGGCGAGCCAGGCCCGGGCGGCGATCGCGCGCAGCTCCACCAGGCGCTCGACCAGAACGGGCGGCCACAACGAGCCGGAGAACTCGCCGAGGGGGACGGTCAGCGGGTCGGCCGGCCAGCACGCCCGCTCCAGCCACTGCTCCTCGGCGGGGAAACACTCACGGGCCCGGGCGGCGATCCCGCCGCAGAACCAGTCGACGGCGTCTTGGGCCGCGCGGCCGCTGGCGAGGTCGGCATTCCACCGTTCCACGTCCCGCCGGGCGCCGTCGCGGGCGCCGCGGATCAGCCTGTAGTTCTGGCACAGGCCGGGCGCACCGTCGTAGCAGGAACACGCCGTGCAGTCAGCGCAGGGCCTGCAGGGATGAACGGTCGGCAGGGCCGGGGGTTCGACTACGAGTTCGGCGTCGACCCGCTCGCGGCGAACGACTTCTCGCTGCTGGCCGGTCCTCGAAGCGTTCCACGGCCTGCAGCCGGATCCGCTCCCACGCGGCCCTTTCGGCGTCGGTCAACCCGCCGCCCTGCGCGTATCTCACGAAGCCGCCCCGGTCACCCACCGGAGTAGGCCGATTGTGTAAACCTTGCGAACCGTTGACACAAGATGGAAAGTTGTAGGTAGATCAGATGCCGCACTTTGGCGCTGGCTACGATCGGTCGCGCTATTGGATGTTCTCCCGGGAGCATACGACTAGGTCGTCGCTGGCTTCGTCTGCACGTCTCACACGACCTCCACGAAAGGCGAGACAGTGGGACAGATAACCAACACCAAGATCGTGACCTTCAATTTCCCTCCATCCACCAAGACTTCCCGCGACATCGAAGTGCGATGGGGAGGGGGCGGCGAAGTACTCGGAATGCTATTTCTGCGAGGGTTTCACTTTGAGTATACAAACCATCGCCATTTCGATGCCGGCCTCATTGAAGTGGACCTCCAGGAGTTGGGCGACTTTGTGTCGGGACGCTGTCACGTGCAGTTGCGTGACGACACCGAAGACACTCGGGAATGGACAGGCTGGGTTAAGGCGATTGCAGTATTCGGAATGCCACAGCCCCAATGACGCGGCAAGTGCACGGCTCGGCCGCCGACCCGGTGTTGATCGGATCCAGGCATCAGGATAGGCACAGCCGGGTGACTTGGCCACGTGTCGAGTTGAAGATGGCGGCCGCGCTTAACGTGGACCTATACCATTCATTTAAATGTGGCGATAATAGGAGATGCTGTGGGAACTCCCCTTTTTGCCTCCGCGAATTACTCGAACACGAAGTCGCAACTATGGATGCCGTACGGAAGCGTATATCTGGCCAGCTGCTGGACGGCGAGTGGATCCCAATGGAACGCGTGGACCGAGTGGCCTACGGCAGGGGCTGGCCCCATGAAGGCCTTGGTTGCTCTTCGACGCAAAGACGGCCGGGCCCAGCTGTTTACCGCAGCGGAGAGAGGATTCTACTCCGCCATTTATACCGGGCCCGGGGTACGTGACGACTGGTTTCCATGCGCGGCACCGCCTGGAAATGAGGTGCTGAGCTTGAACTCTGCACAGCTCCCGGATGGCCGACCCCAGCTGTGGGCAAATACTGATCAAGGTTTCTTCACCTCAGAATACAACGCGGCCGACAAATGGGACCCATGGAAAGAATTCCCTCTCCCTCATTGATTTTTTCAGAATGAGGTTCGGTGCTTTCCCAACGGCGCAAGCCTGGCGCGCCTGCGTGGACACCTGCTCTCGGTCATCGCCTTCCTTGACTGGACGGCCGCCACCAGCGTCGCCCTCGACGCCGTCACCCAGCGGCATGTCGACGGCTGGCTGGACACCGGCGGGCCGTCCCGGCGCTCCATCCGCGGCTTCCTCCAGTGGACCGCCCGGCGCGGCCTCACCACCGACCTCGACGTGCCGCGCCCCCGGCCGACAGCCGAACCACGGGACTGGTCCACGCCCGACCAGCGGTGGACACTGCTGGACCGCTGCCTGAACGACGACGCCCTCCCGCTCGACGTCCGCGCGGCCGGCAGCCTGATCCTCCTCTACGGCATCAACGGGCAGCGCATCACCGAACTGACCACGCGCCACCTCACCGGCGGCACCCAGCCCACCATCCAACTCGACGACCACCCGGCAGCCCTCCCCCCAGCCGCGTTTCACCTCCTCGCTCAACAGGCCGAGCACGCCGTCACCGCCTCCGCCATCGCCCGGGCCTCGGCCCGGCCCAGCACACCGTGGCTCTTCCCCAGCCAACTCGCCGACCAGGCCGTCACCGCCCACTGCCTCACCAGGAAGCTGCGACACCACGGACTCCCGGTCATCCCCTGGCCAGCGCCCGCCCGGTCCCGGAAGGCTGCTTGCGTCGGAGCCGCAGTGCGCGGCCGATCGAGGAGGGACCGGATGGGACGGCCGGACACGGCGGGCGCGCGGCAGCTGCTCAGGCACTGGCGGGGCACGGCCGCGCAGCTCTTCGGCATGGCCGCCGGGCGGTTCCCCCGGCCGGAGGCCAGCGTGCTGCTGGGCAGGATCGCCGGCTGCGGAGCGCCGCCCAGCGTGCTGCACGCCCTGACCGCGGCCCGCGGACTGCTCCGCGGCCGGCTGTGGGCCCGCGCCTACACCACCACCCTCACCTCGCTGTCCCTCGCCGCGACCCTGCCCGCCGCCGTCCAACTGTGGGCCCTCGCCCACCCCCAGCGCGAAGGCTTCCTCACCCGCGAACCCGCGGACGTCGCAACCCCGCTCGCCGTGCTGCTCGCGCTGGCCGCCGTCAACGCGGCGGTGCTGTACGCCACCGCGCTCAGCCCCCGCACCAGCCACTGGTACACCCACGCCCACTGAACCCGCCCGGCCGACCATGCGGTTGACCACGCGGCCGTCGCCTGCCCGCGTCCGCGCCGGGGGGTCGGCCGCGGCCGCACGAACCTCTTCCCCCGCCCGCGGCCTGGTGGAGTGTTCGCAGCGGATTCTGAGGAGGGCCGACGTTCCGCGGAAGGTGGACGACGACGTCACCTGGACTCGGCTGATGCACTCAGACGCGCGCGGACAGCAGGCAGCCGGCTGTCGGGCCAGGGGCCGAGCGCCAGCACCTGGCCCGGCAGTAGCAGATCGGGATCCCCGCCGACGGTGTCGCGGTTGAGGGCATGGAGGGCCGGCCATCCGCCGGGGAAGCCGAGCTCTTCGGCGATGCCGCTGAGGGTGTCCCCTTCCTCGACCGTCCAGGTGTGCGACGGGTCCGCAGACAGGACGGCGGCGTCCTGCGAACCGGCCCACGCCTCCTGGCCGTCGCGCGCACCCGCCCACGAAGCCTCGGCGTCCAAGTAGTCGGCGTCCCGGGCCGCCTCGGCGCCGCACGCCGGCCACGGTGCCAGGCCCCGCCGCGCGGCGAGGCGCTCCGCCACCTCGATCTGCTCCTCCCTGGTCGCCCGGTCCGCGCGCGGCGCGTAGTCGAGCCCGCCGTTGGCGCGCCAGGTCGCCGCATCGAACTGCAGGCCCCCGTAGTAGCCGTTCCCCGTGTCGGCGTCCCAGCGGCCCCCGCTCTCGCAGCGGGCCACAGCGTCCCAGTCCCATCCCGCCGCCGAACCCGCCGGCGCTCCGAGCGCAGGCGGCGCCGACAGCACTCCCAACACCGCGGCAAGCACGAGCAGAGGAAGAAGGACAGCGGACAGACGGCGCAGCGACACGGCAACGGACGGCATGGGAACTCCGCAGCTCGGGGACAGGGACCCGGGCACCGAAGCGCCCGGAACCCCATCCGTTCCCACGACGCCACGCCACCCGGCTCCCCGGAGACGCCGACACTCCGAACAGCGGTCCGACACCATCCCAACGCCGACCGGGTCTTTCCTGCCCTGGGCCGCAGAAGCTTCGGCACCGTTCCGTCTCGATCCCAAGCCACGAGGGCAGCGGCAGGCACCCCGCTTTCTGCCCGGCCCAGACGTGAAGTGAATGCCCAGAGATCAGGTACGCGAGGGACCCCCTGGGTCACGGACGGGGTTCTTCATCAGGGGAAGCGTCCGCTCGTGCACGTCCCCGGCGCGGTCTGAAACGCGGATGCGGAAGAACAAGTCGGCCAGCACCGCCATCGCCCTCGCGGTGAACCACGCCACCTGGTAGGTCGACTCCGCGCGATATGCGGCTCCGGGAGTCACCAGAGTCAGGGAGAAGTCGACGTGTTCGGACAGCCCCGAGGAGACCAGTAGGGCCACCACCTCGTCGTGCGTCAGCCAGCGCCGCGGTGTCGGCGCGGCCGACGGCACGAGTTCAACCCAGTAGCTCGCCTCGACGACGACCACGGCCGCAGCACCGGCATTACCGACCGTGCATTTCCATACCCGCGCGCCGTTCGGGGCAAGGCCCTCGGCGACGAGGCCGCCGCTGCTCAGGACCGGTTGTACGCTGCGCGCGTACTGGGCGCGGGCGATGGCGGCGCCTACAGTTCCGAGTGTGGCGGCCGTGGCTGTGGGGATGTCTAGCAGTTGCAGCTTCCACGGCCAGTGGCCCGCAGAACCTGGCAGGTTCTTCTGCACGATCGCGAAGACCAGCACGGTCGCCGAGACTGCGACCAGCGCCCAGATCAAGGACGAGAAGAGCCGGTTTCGCCTAACCACCCGTTGCTGAGTCTCGATCACTACTCCCCCAACTCCCCAGCATTAATGCCAGGTTAGAGACCCATGGAGCCACAGTGCAGCCGGTCTATCAAGAGCGCGGCGGACCGCGCTTTCCGATGGGGCGGGATGCAGCGCCCCCGTTGTCCGGAGCCTCGGCGGCGAGCAGGAGGCGGCAAGACTGAGGGGCGTAGTACCGGCGGAACAAGATCGACTCGGCTGCCTGGCAGCGCAAGTCGACGTTGACCGCGAACGGCGCGCGGCCGGTCAGCTGGAGGGTCTTGCTCGGGCGGGGTTGGCGCGGCGATGTCCCGGCCGTCGAGGAGCACGACCGTCGCGTCCCGCTGGTGGGCCTGCCCACGGCGAGGTGAACCAGGAGATCTGCTCGCTCTGCAGGAACCGGCAGCCACTCCTCGAAGGTCCGCCAGGCGAACACGTCGTGCTCCCCGCTCACCGCACCTGGGTCCCGGCCGGCACCGGGACGGCAGCAAACGCAAAGTCGACCGGCGGGCGCAGCGGTGCGACGGGCCGGATGCCGGTCTCCTCGGCGAGTTCACTCAGCGCGGTGGCGAGGAGGTGTTCGCCGCCGTCGGCGAGGCCCGCGGGCGGGCTGGCACCAGGCCGGGGTGTTCGGGGTAGGGACGGCCCTGGTGGAGCAGCTGGTGGACGTCCTCCGGGTGCAGGCCGTCCCGGAGGACGCGGCGCGGCACAGCGCCTCGAAGTCCGCCGCGGGCGGCCGTCGTGCTGGTCCCGGCCATCGGAGACTGGCTGCGAGCAGCACCCTCCCGTCCCTTGCCCAGAAGGGCTCGCCGACTCAGGCAAGGTGCTTGCTGAAGAAGGAGAACCCGCGGGTCAGCGCCTCGGTGCCGGCGATCATGAGCAGCGGGCGGCCTCGCCCTGGGCGTGGCGGTCCTCCACCGGGCCGGACGTCCGGGCCGCGGGGGACGGAGGCGTACTACCGCACGAGGAGCCCGCCGCCGAGCGCCGACGCCACGCGGCTTTCCGCCGCCGGGCAGGTCGGGCATCGGCTGCCCGGCCAGCGCGCGGGGCCCGCAGGCTGCCACAGCCGCCAGGCTGGAGGCGCGCGGATATCGGCGAGGCCGACTGGTCACCGCCGACTGTCGCTCAGCAACTCGACCAGCAGCCGTAGGTTGGCCGAAAGCGGGCGTGACGGGGCTTGAGTCCAGGTCGCAAGCTCGATTCGACTGTCCGAGGAGTCGGCAGCAGTTGACGTCGCCCCGGGGGATGGGAATGAAGCGAAGCCTCAAAAAGCGTGTCGTTCAGACGGTTCTGGCTGGGGCCCTGGCCCTCTGCAGTGTGGCGCTGTCGAGTGGATCGGCCGAGGCCAGCGGCGGATGGACGGTCAGGCTGAACACCAGCCACAATGTGGGGCTGTACTGGGCGCCTTGGACGAACGACAAGGACGGGCATGCCGACTTGCACCCCGGGGACGTCGTAGAAGTCTTCTGCTGGACCACCGGCGAGGACATCGCGAACCAGGGCAACGTCTGGTACTTCGTCCGCAACGAGTGGTACATGGGCGGAACCAACTGGCAGAGCTTCGACGACTACGTGTATGGCGCTTACGTGGACAACTACGCGCTCTGGCACGCGCGAGCCACCAACGGCCTTCGTCCATGCTGACCGCCCGGTGGTCCGGAACCGCGGACGCCCCGTAGGCGTCCTCGGGGCGTATCAGCCGGCGGCAGGGCGTCTTACGGACCGGCTGCGGGCCGCGCGGGCGGCCGGGACCGGGAACTCCTTCACCCGTGGTGCCGGAACCCGGCTGCGGCCTTGGCGACGGTGTTCAAGCTGGTCGAGTCCGCGCAGGCCCGCTGGCGCGCGATCACCGCAGCCCTCGTTCCGCTTGTCCGCGCGGGCGCCCGGTTCGGGAACGGGGTCCTGGTCGAGCGTCACGGGCAGGCGGCGTGCCGGGACCGCTCACACCGGGTCCGGCAGGTCCATCTGTGCGAGCTTGGTCGGGTCGACCACGGCCGTGATGGCGGTGATCCGGCCGGCCGTGACGCTGAATGCCATGACCGAGAGCGGCGTGCCGTCCTCGCGCCAGGAGACAACTCCGGGAAGGCCGCCCACGACTGCCGCCCGGCCCCGGGTGGCCGCCCTGGCGGCCAGTTGCGCGCCGGCCGCGACCTTGGTGGCGCCGAGTGTGACGACCACGCCGCCGGGGGTGTCGACGACGAGCCTCACCTCGGGGTCGAGGACGCGCAGCAGGCCTTCGAAGTCCCCGCCACGGGCCGCCGCCAGGAAGGCATCGACGACCTCGCGCTGCTCCCGGCCCGCGCGGGTCGGCCGCTCGGTGGCCCGGACCTTCCGGCGGGCGCGGCTGGCGAGCATCTTGGTGGCGTCGGTGGACTTGCCGAGGATGCGGCCGATCTCGTCGAACGGCACCGCGAACAGGTCGTGCAGCACGAACGCCAGCCGTTCGCCCGGCCGGAGCGAATCGAGGACGACAAGGAGCGCGAGCCCGACCGAGTCGGCGAGCACCGCGTCGTCGTCGGGTGCGGGAGCGTCGTCGAGCGTCACTAGGAGTCCGGGCAGGCGGTCGTCGTAGGACGCCTCCGGGCGGCTCCGGCGCGAACGCAGAACGTCGAGGCTGATCCGTCCGACCACGGTGGTCAACCAGCCGGCGAGGTTATCGATAGTCGCCGTCTCCTGGCGGGAGAGTCGCAGCCAGGCTTCCTGTACCACGTCCTCGGCATCGGCATGCGAGCCGAGCATGCGGTGGGCGACCGCGCGCAGCCGGTCGCGCTGGGCCTCGAACGCCTTGGCCACCGGGTCCGTCGAGCCGGTCTCGAACATGTTGTTACCTTCCCCGAATCCGCTTCGTCATGGGTGATGACGGGCCCGGACGGGTCCAGGTAACCGCTGAAGGAGCAGGACTGATGGAACCACGCCTCAAGGGTGCGATGAACCCCGATCTGATGACCGCGATCCAGCACCTCCACAAGGCGATAGCCGCAGGGGGTGTCGACCGGCTGCTGCTGTCGCTGGTCCACCTGCGCGCCAGTCAGATCAACGGCTGTGCGCCGTGCGTCTTCGCCAGTGTCTCGGGTGCGAAGAAGGCCGGTGAGACGGACGAGCGGCTGCACCACGTGGTCGCGTGGCGCGAGACGCCCTTCTTCACCGAGCAGGAGCGCGCGGCGCTCGCGCTGACCGAGGCCGCCACCCGCATCCAGGACGGCGCCCCCGGCGTGACCGACGAGGTCTGGGATGCCGCTGCCGCACACTTCACCGGGGAGCAGTTGGGCGCGATCACTCTGGAGATCGCCATGACCAACTTCTTCAACCGGATCAACCACACGATGCGGGAACAGGCGGGCAAGAGCTGGTGAGTCGACCGGGGCGTCATCCGCGAGGGTGGCGCCCTTCCGGCCTGCACACCGATCACAAGTCCCCCGGGCCTGCAGGCATGTTCTCCGTCGCTCTCGCGACGGTCGGGCCGATCCACAGATCTGGCTGTTCCTCCTTTCGGAGCCAGCGACGCCTTCCCCACCAGCGAGGTCGGGCTGTTCCTCGGGTTCGAGTGCAAGATGGTCACCCGCCCGGCAGGAGCATCGACATCGGAGGCGGGCAGCACCACGACATCGAGGGCACGGAGAGGACCGTCAACGACCTGGTCGACAGGGACCGCCTGGTGCCCGGCCTCCTACGACAAGCAGACCTCTACGCGGCATCTCAAGGGGTACCTGAAGAAGGTGTCCGAGGTGGTGGCCCAGCGCGGGGACCAGGACGTCCAGCAGTGGCAGGTCGCAGCACAGGAGGCGGCCAGGGAAGTGCTGGGCTCCTTCAACGACTGGGCGCTCCTGACCGGCGAGAGCGAGGACCCTGAGGGCATGGTCGCGCTCCAGGGAGACCGCGAGAACGGCACGCCCTACATCCGGCTCTTCAAGGACGGCCTGGAAACCGAAGCGTACTGACGCAGCACAAAACCGCGGGCCGGACGGCCACGGGGGCCGGAGCCGTGCCCCGGGCCCGTCCAGCCCGCCCTCCATCGCGCCCCGACCGCGCCACGCGCACTTCGGCCGGGCCGTCACCGTCCCGGGCCGACCCACGACAAAAACAGCCCGCCACAGGCACGGAACGGAACCGATCAAGACCACGGATAGACCGGTACCGGCGCCAAGACACCGGTACCGGGCGGGTCGGGCGACGGATCCTGACGGAAGGCCAGCGAGACGCTCCGGGCGGCGAGGCAGGCGGTGCGCGGGCCGGATCGACGGTCCTCCTCCTGGTCGACCACTGAGATCGCCGAAACCCGGGATCAGAGGCGGTCTGTGTGCTCAGAGGCCGTTCTGCTTGGCGGGGAAGGTGGTGATGCGGGCAACGACGGTGTCCGGGGCATCGGGGGACACGAGGTCAACGGGATTCTCCAGCTTGTACTGGTCGCCGTGCGGGGGGAACCGCGTGAGCGTGCCGACCAGCACCAAGGGCTGTTTGGCGAGGAGGATCACGGGCGCCTCGCCGTCGAAGGCGAAGGTCGCGGTGAAGTCCACGATCTGTCGGTGCTCGTAGGCGGGCGGGAACGGCCGGACGAGCTTCAGCCGGCTGGGAGCGTCGTCGTCGGTGTCGCTCTGCTCGAGGACCGCGGTCTCGGCGTCCTCGCCGGCGGTCATCCTGAAGCCGACGATACGCAGACGGACGCTGGTCTGCTTGTCCTCCGGATCCGCCTCGACCCGGTGCTTGACGTTCCCGCGGAAGTCGAGGCTGAGGGTCCTGCCCCGGTACTCGACGCTGCAGCCGACCGCGAGCAAGGAACAGGGGATCTCGGAGGCGAGGGGAGGCAGTCCTGCGGACATGGGTATCTCCAGGGTTTCGTGGGCACAAGCGGGTCCCATCCAAGCCAGCGCCCAAGGCCCGGACCCGGCTCATCACTCATCCGTGGGCATGTCATGCCGGGATCCTGACGCGCCCCGGCGACGCGCCACCGTCGCACCGGCCGGTGCCGACCGCCGCTTTCGGCCGGCAGCGCCGCGAAGGACGTCCACACCGACTGCGGCACGTCGCCAAATACTTCCGCACCCGGCAGCGTCCCTTGGATCGGATCGTCGTTCGATCTGATGTGGAGTCCAGGGGCGGGTTGAGCGACGAGGGCTGGGAGCGGGTCCGGCATCTGTTGCCGTCGGACCCGCTTCGGGGCGCAAGGTGGCGGGACCACCGCTCGGTGATCGACGCGGTGGCGTGGAAGGCCAGAGGCAACAACGCCTGGGGGCCTGCCCGAGAGGTTCGGCCCGTGGCAGACGGTCTTCAACCGGTTCCGCCGCTGGGCCCGGGACGGCACGTGGGCGAGGATCCTGACGGAATGCAGGCCCAGGCCGACGCCGCCGGGGACATCGACCGGCTGGTCGGCGTGGACTGCCAGCGTTCGTCGGCGTGGCGGTTCAGGCGCAGGCGGTTCTGCACCGATCCCGGCAGGTTCTTCGGCACGGTCCCAACCTGCCGGGGCCGCACCTCGGCCGCCGTGATCGTTGGCCGCGCGTCATGGCGGCGAGCGGGGTCAGCGGTTGCGGTGGTGCTGGAGGCAACTTCGAGCGGCTGGTGCGGGCGGTGGTTTCAGCGAAGCCCGAGGTGCGGGCGGCACTGCGGGCCGAGTCGTGCTTGCGGCGGCGGACGGGCTCGCCGACCATGCGATCGCCCGGGAGCGGGATGCCGGTATGAACACGAGAGTCGCGGGACGGTTCGCCGCGCCAGGCCTGGGTGGCCAGCGGTATGCCGAACGCCCGGAACGGCCCACGGCCTACGGGCCCGAGGTCCGGGTGGAGATCGTGGCCATCGCCGGCGGGAGCCGGGCGGGTAGTCCGACCACCGCGCCGTCAGGCCCTGCGACGCACCCCTTCAAGCTGGATCTCCATGGCGTACCACGCTTGGTCTCTGCCGGAGTTCCATGGTGACTGGACGACAGTGGTCCCGTCGGGTGTCACGTCTCCGGCCGAATCGAGCACCAGACCACTGTGTTTTGCGGTCAGTCGGTATCCGCCCGACGGATGCCCCGTCCCATTCCATATCTGGTGGTCTCCACCGCGCCACGGTGCCGCCGTGGCAAGAGCTCCTGAACCCATCGAAGCATGGTCGACAGTCAGAGCGTTTCCTGCAAATAGTATCCGGTAATGTCCGGCCTGGCCGTCTCCTGCGCGCTCTACCGTCCACATCTGGTCACCGGAGCGGAACGGGCCGGACTGCTCGACCTGTTGTACAAGAGGCGTGTTTTCACTGTTTCCGACCCGGGTGAGAAGTCTCCCTTGGGGCGAGCCCCCCACCAGGTAGACCGGCTGGCCGCTGTCCGCAAGAATCTCCAGAGGTATCATCGGCCCGACTGGCATGCTGCACCTTTCTCCTCGTTTCCGATCGGAAATCCTGGGCAGCTCCAGGATCGCAACAGGACCGGTGATCCGCGATCGGAAGGTTCCGCCGGGTGCTGCCGGTCGGGCGTACGGCAGGAGCAGCGACGACGCCTCCTGCCGTTACCCCTGTTGCGTTGCTCCCCAGCCAGCGTTCCTCTGGAAGTCAGGCCTGTCCGCGCGATCGCAGGAAGAAGCAGTGAGATGGCAGGGATTCTACCAGCCTTCCCCGATTCGACATCCCCGCCGGACGGAGTGGTCGACGACCCGGTGGCGCTTTTCGCGAAGGGGATGTGTCCGCGAAATGAAGGCGAAACAGGAGAGGGGACTCTCCGGCTCAAATGGGGATTCACACTACCCGACACCGGCATCGAGAACCACATTCAGGGCTGGACAGCCGCAGGCCCCGTCACGGTTGTCACACACAGCGGAAACGACAGTTTCGGCGCCAGCTACTTCATAGGAATCAGCGACAATGGCGAAGTCGTGTCGCTGACGCGCGCCCCTGGCATCCAGGGGGGCCCGTCACATATCGGAGGGTGCCAAGGAGCGGGAAAGTATCTGGCCATCGCCTGCGAGAAGCCCGACGGCGGCCCTGGGTCATACATCTACTTCTACGACATGGGAAATCCGAGCAGACCCACCCGCTTGCCCACTCGAATCTATCGCCCCGACAGGACTGCGGGCGCAGTGGCCATGACGGTGTGCAATACACCGGCGGGACTGCGGCACGCCATCGCAGTCCTTGAATGGCATAGCGTGGACTTTTATTATGCCGATCCTGATCTCGGATCTTCCGACTGCGAGTTCTCGCTGTGGCAGGAGAATTCGGGGGCGCTTTATCTGGGAGACACGCACCCGGTGGAAGTCCAGAATATCGGACTCATCAGCCGGGCCGGCCGGCGCGACCCCTGGCTCTGCGCCTTCAGCTGTACTGGTCCACTGGACCAGTACAGCGATGAACTCCTGCTGTTCAGTGCCCCAGATGGAAGAATGAGCCGTCTGGAGTGCTCTACGAATTTTCGCTTCAGCACCAGCTGGGCTTGGGGAGTTCATTTCCGATGGGGCGCAAACCTCATGGCATCGAAGTCCGAGGCTGTCACATGGGCCACTGCCAGAGAATTTGAGAGCAATGGCGACCTGAAAATCTGTCTCGACGTCTCGTCTCCAGGATGCCGTGGGTAGTCCGGCAGGGCTTCGTGACCGGAAGCGAGGTGGCCGAACGGCCAAGTGGCGGCGGCCGGGGGCGACGGCTTCAGTGGCGCCGGGCGATCAGGAGGCCGCCCGGTGAACTACAGCGTCGGCCGCGGCACCCTCGTCTACCGCACCCACGAGAACGGCGCCGCGGCCCCGGCCGTCCGGCACCGCCGTGTCCTTCGAGGTCGACCGGATCGACGACCACCGTCACTGCGGCTGGAGCGCGCTGATCACCGGCACTGCCGAACAGCTCGAGGACCACGAGACGCTGCAGCGGCTGCTGCGCGACCTCGCCGTCCGGCCCTGGGCGGACCGCGCTCGCTCCGGATTCGGATCCGGCCCACCTCCGTCGGCGGACGCCGGATCACCAGCGCGCCGCTCGGGGACGAGGACTGAACCAGTGCCGGTCAGCCGTGCGGGGCGCGCAGTGGGGGTCGCCGCCGGGGCGACCGCGCCGAGGCGGTGCTCGCGGCGGCCGGCCACGACCGGGTCGGAGTGGGCGGCGGCAGCGACCAGCGCGTTCACGGCGCCTCGGTCGAGGACCCCGGGCAGCATCGTGCAGTCGGCTGCGTTGCCGGCACTCAGGACGGTCGACCACGGCAGGCCCCGGCCGTCGGCCGCCGGACGGATCGTGGTCATCAGCTGCCCGGGACTCGCCGAGCGCCTCGCAGGGCGCAGCTGCTGGATCGTCCGATTCGTCCTGGCCCCTGCCCCCGCTTCTTGCGGGCCCCGGCCGCGTGCTGGTGGGTCCTTGGCGCGGTGGAGTCGATCGAGGCCGTCCACTCCACGATCCCCGTCGCGCCCGGGTGGACCTGGACCTCCCGCATGAGTGCGGCCCGGGCGCCGTCCTTTCCCGACGGCGTCGCGCGTTTCCGGCGCTGGACCACGCTGTTCTCGACGGAGCGGTGGGCCCGGCCCTGGACTGCCTCAGCGGCTCACTCCCGCGGTCGACCGTGCCCCGCCGCGATCCGGCGGGCACGGGCGACGCTGTCCGCGGCTGCGCGTTCGCCGATGCCGAGGGCGTGGGACAGCCGGTCGACCGGCCAGCCGTGCCGGGCGAGCAGGACCGCCACTGGGTGTTGGTGGGCGTCGGCGTCGGCAGGGACCGGCGGTGGCTGGGCGGGCTGCAGCGGTGCGGGGGGCGCGGAGGCGCAGGACCGCCCGGCGCAGTTCGTCGGCCCCCCAGACGATCAGCGGGAAGGGCGCGACGGTGGAGAGCTGGGCGGGGGTGGGCGCGGCGGTGCCGAAGGCGGGGTGCAGCCAGGGCAGGTAGACGATCGCGGCGGCGAAGGCCAGCGCGAAGGCGATGCCACCGAGCAGTCGGGGGTTGCTCAGGACGCCGACGGCGCGGAGTGGGGCGCGGTCGGTGCGGGCGGCGAAGGCGGTGCCGGTCTGGCAGGCGACGATACCGAGGAAGCTGATGGTGGTGGCCTGCTGGTAGGTGAGGTGCAGGGGGGTGCCGGGGCCGGTGGGGGCACCGGGGTGCCAGCCGCCGCGGGTGAGGGTGAGGAAGTAGCCGGCCAGGACCAGGGCGGCGGAGACCAGGCCGAGGAAACCCCAGGCGCGGGCGAGCATCGCGGGGCGGATGATGTGCTCGTCGCGCGGGCGGGGGCGGCGCTCCATCAGCCCGGGTTCGGCGCGCTCCCGGCCGAGCGCCAGGGCGGGGATGGTGTCGGTGCCGAGATCGACGGCGAGGATCTGCATGACGGTCAGGGGCAGCGGGACGGCACCGCCGGCCAGGGCGAAGACCAGGAAGGGGACGACCTCGGGCACGGCGTGGGTGAAGATGTAGACGATGAACTTGCGGATGTCGTCGTACGTCCGCCGTCCTGCGGCTACGGCTTCGACGATGGTGGCGAAGTCGTCGTCGGTGAGCACCATGGTCGCGGCCTCGCGCGCCACGTCGGTGCCGGAGCGGCCCATGGCGACGCCGATGTCGGCGCTGCGCAGCGCGGGCGCGTCGTTGACGCCGTCGCCGGTCATCGCGACGGTGTGGCCCTCGGCGCGCAGGGCGTCGGCAATGCGGAGCTTGGCCTCGGGCGAGGTCCGGGCGAAGACGACCTCTTCGCCGTGGCCGAGCAGGGCGTCGAGGCGGGTGTCGTCCATGGCGTCGAGTTCGACGCCGGTGACGATCCGCATGCCGCGGTGTCCGATGCCGACCTGTTCGGCGACGGCGGCGGCGGTGAGGCCGTTGTCGCCGGTGACGACGTGGACGGTGATGCCGTCGGCGTGCGCCCGTCGGATAGCCTCCGGAACTTCGGGTCTGGGTGGGTCCGCCAGGGCGACCAGGCCCATCAGGCAGAGGTGTTCCTCGGCGTCCTCGCGGCGCTCGGGCGGTGGCCGGCCGGGGGGAGGCCCTGTGCGGGCGACGGCCAGTACGCGCAGGCCGCGGGCCGCGAGCTCGGTGACGGCGTGGACGACTTCGGTGCGGGTGGCTTCGATGAGGGGGTGCTCGGCATCGCCGTCGAGGAGGCGGTCGGACCGGTGCAGAACCTCCTCCGGGGCGCCTTTGGTGTGCAGGACGAGGGCGCCGCCCGGCCGGTCGGCGGTGGTCATCGGCCGACGGCGGGGGTCGAAGCGGAACAGCGCCATGCGCTGTGTGTCGCGCTCGGCCGCCGTGAGCGGACGGCCGACCCGGTCGGCGAGGTCGAGCAGGGCGAGTTCGGTCGGATCGCCGCGGCCAGTGGCGGGGTCGGCGGTGGTGCAGCGGGCAGTGGCAAGGGCCAGCGGGGCAATGACCGCTGGCGGGTGCGGGCCGTCGGCCGCGATGCTGCCGGCGCGCGGGGTCCAGGCCGCCGCCGCCCGCATCCGGTTCTCCGTCAGGGTGCCGGTCTTGTCCGTGCAGATCACCGTGGTCGAGCCGAGCGTCTTTACGGCGGAGAGGCGTTTGACGACGGCACCCGCCCTGGCCAGTTCGCGCACGCCGGCGGCGAGGGCCAGGGTGATGGTCGGCAGCAGCCCTTCGGGAACGTTGGCGACAAGGAGGCCGATCGCGAAGCTCAGTGCGGCGGCGAGCGGCAGCCCGGCAGCCAGGCCGAGCGGCAGGAAGGCCAGGCCGGCGCCGACGGCCACCAGGGCGATCAGCCGGGCGGCGTGTTTCACCTGCCGTTCCAGCGGGCTCTGCTCGGGTGGTCTGCGCTGGCTGAGAGCAGCGATCCGGCCCAGTTCGGTGTGCATGCCGGTCGCGGTGACCTGGGCGAGGGCCTGGCCGCCGGTGCAGGAGGTCCCGGAGAACACCAGCTCCGGGGCGTCCACCAAGGCGGCGCCGGGCTCCGCCGCCTCGGCGCTGCGGACCACCGGCACCGATTCGCCGGTCAACGCGGAGAGGTCGACCTCGACCGTTCCGGTCAGCAGTCGGGCATCGGCCGGGACGCGGTCGCCCTCCTCGACGGCCAGTACGTCGCCGGGAACCAGTTCGGAGGCCGGTACCTCGCGGCGGGCGCCTTCGCGGAGCACTGTGGCGAGGTCGGGCAGGAACGCGGCCAGCGCCTCCACCGCGCGTTCGGCCTGCTGTTCCTGGCCGAACGCCAAGCCGGCGTTGAGCAGGATCACCGCGACGATCGCGACGGCCAGGGCGGGGGCCCCGCTGACCGCGGCCAGCACGGCGGCCAGCGCTAGGGTCCGTCTTTAAAGATGATCAAGCGGTGAGATCGTGGCGGCGTGATACGTCGTCATGAGTTGTCCGATGCCGAGTGGGCCGTGCTCTCGCGGTTCCTGCCGAGTTCGGGAACCGCAGAGCGTCCCCGGTCGGACGACCGGGTGGTGTTGAACGGGATCGTGTGGAAGCTGGCGGCGGCAACACCAACGACTGCACCCGCTTCGAGGCGGTCCTGGAGTCGATCCGCGTCCCGCGAATCGGTCCCGGGCGCCCGACCCGACCACGTGATCGCCGACAAGGGCTACAGCTCCCGCCGGATCCGCGCCTACCTGCGCAGACGCGGCGGCCGCCCGCCCGTGTTCGACCGGACGGCCTACCGCCTGCGCAACGTCGTCGAACGCTGCTTCAACCGGCTCAAGCAGGGGCGCGGCCTGGCCACCCGCTACGACAAGACCCACGAGTCCTACCATGCCACCGTCACCATCGCCTCGATCCTGCTCTGGATCTGACCTTTGAAGACGACTCCTAGCAGCAGCGCCAGCGGGTGGGTGAACTGCCGGGCCAGCTCGCGCGGCCAGCGCCGACCGCCGCGGCGGACCAGGGCGTTGGGCCCGTACACGGTCAGTCGGCGGCCCGCCTCCCGCCCGCTCAGCCCGGACGGGGAGCTGTGCAGTTGCCGCAGCAGCAGGCGGACGGGCTCGCGTGGGTCGGGAGGGTCGTCCTGCGTGGTCGGGACCGATCGTCCGGCGGTGGTCATCGCCGCGTTCGCCTCCGTTCCGCCCCCTCCTGGCACGCTACGCGCCCCGGCCGACCCCCGGGAGGGCCGGATGGCCCCGCTGGCGGGGGCCCGGTGCGCCCGGGAAGGACCCCGCAGGCCCTCGCCGCACCCGGTCGGGGAGGCGCACCGTGTGCAGCAGGGGTCTGAGGGGCTGTCCGGGCCCCCGCCGGACGGAGGAGCGCCGCCATGACCGAGCAGTCCGCGATGACCAACCCGGTGCCGGGCGCGCGCCTGGGCCGGGGACCCGGCGAGGAGGCTCTGCTCGTCGACGGCAGCACCGTGCGGATCCGGCCCCTGGTTCCGGCCGACCGTCCGCAAGTACTCGCGCTTCACGCGGACCGCATGTCGGAAGCGAGTCGGCGGCTCCGCTTCCTCGGCACCAGCCGCCGCGCCCCGTTGCTGGCGGCCGACCGGCTGTGCGGGCCGCCCCGTTCCGAGCTGTACGCGCTCGGAGCGTGGTCGGCGGGCGTGCTCGTGGGAGAGGCCGACTTCGAGACCTCCGCCGAACGGCCCGAGACCGCGGAGCTGGCCGTCGCGGTGGCCGACGCCTGGCACCACCGGGGCGTCGGCAGCCTGCTGCTGGAGTACCTGGTGCACGCCGCCCGGGAGCACGGCGTCACCGCCTTCGAGGCGGATGCCCTGGCGGGCAACGGTGCCGTGCACCGTCTGTTCTCCGACCTCGGGCTGCCGGTGCACCGCCGCTACCGGGAGGGCGAGGTCCGGGTCGTGGTCCCACTGGCCGGCGCGAACGCGGACGAGCACTACTTGCGGGCGGTGGAGGAACGTGGCCGCACCGCCGACCTCGCCAGCCTCACCGCCCTGCTGCGACCGCGCTCGGTCGCCGTCCTGGGGGCCTCCCGGCGGTCGGGGTCGGTCGGGCAGAGCGTGCTGCGCAAGATCCGCGACGGCGGGTTCCGCGGCGAGCTCTGGGCGGTCAACCCGCACGCCGAGCGGGTCGCCGACATGCCCTCCTGTCCTTCGCTGGAAGCGCTGCCCCGGATTCCGGAGCTGGCGGTGCTCGCGGTCCCGGCTGCCGCCGTCCCAGCCGCGGCCGAGGAATGCGGCCGGGTCGGCGTACGCGCCCTGGTGGTGCTGACGTCCGGCCTCGACGCCGATCAGGCGCGGCAGTTGCTGCATTGCTGCCGGGCGCACTCGATGCGACTGGTCGGCCCGAACAGCCTGGGCATCGCCCAGACCGACCCGGGAGTGCGGCTGGACGCCGAGTTCGGCGGCGCTTTCCCGAAGCCGGGCACGGCCGGGGTCGCCGTGCAGTCCGGCGGCGTCGGCATCGCACTGCTGGAGCGGCTGGCCTGGCTGGGCATCGGCGTGTCGACGTTCGTCTCGCTCGGCGACAAGTACGACGTCAGCGCCAACGACCTGCTGCAGTGGTGGGAGAGCGACGGCCGCACCGACCTGGCCCTGTTGCACCTCGAATCGTTCGGCAACCCACGGGCATTCGCCCGAACCGCCCGCCGGGTCACCCGTCGCTTCCCGGTGCTCACGGTCGACGCCGGACGCTCTTCGGCCGGCCGGCGCGGGGCCGCCGCGCACACCGCCGCCGTCGGCGTCCCGGCCGTCACCCGGGCCGCCCTGTTCGATCAGGCCGGCATCACCGCCACCCGCTCCATCGCCGAGCTGGTGGAGATCGCGGCGCTGCTCCACGCCCAGCCGCTGCCCGCAGAGCGCGGCGCGGTCGTGGTGGTCTCCAATGCTGCGGGGATCGGCGTCCTCACCGCCGACGCCTGCGCCGAGGCCGGTCTGTCCCTGCCCAGCCTCCCGGCCGACCTCGCCGCCCGGCTGCGCCGGGCATTGCCCGACGGCGCGGGCACCGGCAACCCCGTCGACATCACCCCCGCCGCCGGGCCTGACCACCTGCTTCGCTGCCTCGACCTGCTGGAGCGCAGCGACGTCGTAGACGCCCTGGTGGTCTGTCTCGTGCCCACTGCGCTGACCACCGACTCCGGCCGGGACCCGTTGCGGGCCCTACTCGACGGCAAGGGGCGGCGCCGTCAGCCGGTCGCCGTCGTACGGATCGACCAGCAGGCGCCGGTCAGCTATCTGACGGCTGTGGACGGCGCCCTGCTCCCCGCCTACGCCGACTCCCGCTCGGCCGCATCCGCCCTCGCCGCCGCCCGCGCCCGGGCCCGCGCGTTGGCCCGTCCCGCGGCCGCCGAGGCCGAGCTGCCGGGATGCGATCCGGCGGCCGCGCAGCGGCTGGTGGACGGGTTCCTCGCCGAGCGACCGGAAGGCGGCCTCCTGGATCCGGCGCGTACCGTCGACCTGCTGGAGTACTACCGCCTGCCGGTGACCACCACGATCTGGGCCCCGGACGAGCACACCGCCGTCCTGGCTGCCCGGTCGGTGCGCCTGCTCCGTTCCGACGGCCGGGCCGTCGTGGCGGCCCACCGTCCGGGAAAGCCCTCCGAGGACGTGTGCCGGACGGTCCGGACGGATCGCGAGGCGCGCGACGCCTTCCGGGAACTCACCGCGGCCCCCGACGGGCGGACGGCCGGCGCGGTGGTCCGACCGGCAGCAGCACCCGGCGTCGACCTGCGTGTCGAGATCCGGCAGGACGAGGTGTTCGGCCCCTTGGTGGTGCTCGGCCCGGCTGACGAACTGCGGGACGGCCTGGTCGCCAGGCTGGCTCCCCTGACCGAGGCAGACCCGCACGCGATGGTCGCCGACTCGCCCGCCGCGCCACTGCTCGCCGACGTCGCCGACCTCACGGCCCTGTACCGGGTACTGGTGAGTGCGTCCCGAATGGCCGCTGACCTGCCCCAACTCACCGAGGCCCGGCTCGACCCGGTCGTCGTCCGGTCGGACGGCGTGCTCTGCACCGGTGCCCGGATCCGCGTCGAACCTCGCCGCCCGTTCGACCCGTACCTGCGCCGCCTGCGCCGCCGACCGGTTGCCGAGGAGGAACGGTGACGCACTGACGCCCCCGGCGACCGAGCGTCTGTGCCGAGGACGACGCGGAGAGCGGCCTCGACCACCCCAGTGCCTACCTGGGGGCGGAGGCGTGTTCTCCATGAGTAACCGTCAAGGACCGTGCAGGTGGGAACACTTCGCGGTTCACGACAGCAACCGGTTGCTCAGGACGCCGAGGCCGGACACCTCGAGTCCACGGTGTCCCCGGGTTCCAGGAGGCGGCGGTGCTCCGGTTCGCAACCGGTGGCGAAGTGCACGACCGCGCCCGGGCGCGAAGGACGTCGCAGGCCGGCACCGGCCCACTTAGCCGCGCGGGTCTCCTGCGGGCGTCCGGGCCGACGACCTGCCCGATCCCCTCTGCCGGTCTGCCCCCGTCCGGCATCTGCCCGCAGTACCTTCCCGCCAGGCCGAACAGGCCACGGAGCGGGTGGCGGCAGTGCGCGTGGCGGGACGGCTGCGCCACGGGCCGGTCACAACAGGCTTGTCCCAGCGGCCGTTTCGGCGTTTCGGACCCGTGTCGGTGTCGGCGGAAGGACCGGGGCAGCCGCGCACTGCGGCGTCTCCTGTCCGGTCCTAGGGTAGAGAGGAGGGTGAGCCGCAGAGGCGTCCCGTCGGCAGCCGGGCAGTCCGACCACCAGCCGACGACGAGCTCCCCGGCCCACCGCCCGGCAGCTCAGCGAGCTGCGGCAATCCGCGACGACCGCCGGTAGCTGATGTCTCATGGACCAACAGGCCTGTGCAACCGTGTTCAACGACTCCCCGGTAGCGCTCAGCAACGTCACCTTGGAGCACAATTACGAGGAGATCCGGGAGACGCACACGTGGGATACGGTGCCCCCCGGTGGCGCAGCCTCCCCACCACTGACCGTGTCGTACCGCACCGGGTTCGGGGAATTCGGCAGCGACCATTGGTGCTTGAAGTACACCCTCCCGGACGGCTCGGTGTGGAGGTTGGACGACCGGGACGTGACCCTGCACGCGGGGGACAGTGGAAAGACGCAGCGGTTCACGGTGCGGAGTTCCGTGCTGACCGACTTCTCAGGCGGCAGCCAGCAGATGATCTGGCGGCACAACGGCTACGACTACAGCGCCTGGTCCGCCGTCCAGTTGAGGAACGACTTTCCGGTCGCTGCGCGTGCCGTCCTGGAGCACACGTGTGAGACGGCGACCCAGCGGGCCCGGTTCCCCGTCCTGCCACCGGGGGCGACCACCACCGAGCCGCTCATCGTCCATTTCAGCCCCGGTTTCTTCAGCAGCGCCGACTACTGGACGCTGTCGATCACGTTGGACATCCCGCCTTACGACGACGCTCCTGAACAGGGGTACGGCGAGTTCCGCAACGCGACGTCCGAGTACGCGTGCGGGCTGGGCAACTCCGACAACGGGCAGACGCGCACGTTCGCGGTCGACGGTCGGGGACTGACGTTCAGTGTCGGTGCCGGCACGTTCATCGACGAGTGGGAGACCTGGAACGGATACAACAAGCTGGCCTTCCTCACGGTACGGAACGACTTCACCGAGGCGTTGTCGACGCTGAGACTCTCCCACCAGTACGACGGCGACACGGTCTGGCACCAGACCAGGGCCCTCGTTCCGCCCGGAGGCACCACCTCACCGATGGCCGTCGAGTACTTCACCGGCGCCACCCATCCGGGGCTCGACTGGTGGCACGTCCAGCTGTACTTCGTCAACGGCGACTGGTGCGAGAACTCTGCGGCTTCGAAGGAATGCATGCTGCGGGACAAGGACGCCAAGGCGATGATGCAGTTCGCCGTCTCCCCGGACCGCTTCACGCTCGACCTGCCGTCGGGCGGCTGCTCCGACACGATGACGGCCAAGAAGAAGTACGCTCCCTCCGCCGGCCGGGACCCGCACCGCCCGTACGACGAGAACGCGTTCCTGGGCAGCCACAACGCGTTCTGCACCATGTCGAACGGTTTCCGGTACTACTCGCAACAGGCCAGCTCGTTGGAGGTGCAGCTGGCGAAGGGGGCCACCACGCTGCTTCTTGACCTGTGGTACGACGACGACGTCGACGACGTCTGCCTCAAGCACGAGAACTGGGGCCCGCCGTGGTTCTTCGACCACGTGCTGCTGTCGGATGCGCTGGCCGTGGTCCGTCGCTTCTTGCAGCTCCAGTCCCGTGACCCCGTCACCCTCGTCTTCGAGGACCGGACCGATGGCCGACACGACCTCATCAAGCGTGCCTTCGAGACCAGCAAGACCTGGAGCATGGTCTTCAATCCGGACCGTGACCTCGTGAACGGCCACTGGCCGACGCTGGCCGAACTGTTCAGCCGGGGCACACCGTTGGTCGTGTTCACCTCCTCCGGTTCGTCACCGCACTTCGCTTACCAGTGGCGGTGCATGTCGGAGAACGTCTGGGGCAACGCCAGCGTCGATCCGCACACCTGGCTCACTCCGCGGCCAGAGTCCGGCCCGCTGAACCAGAAAGCGCTGTGCGCGCTGAATCACTTCGCGAGCTTCGCCCTCCCCGAGGAGTCCCAGGTCCAGAACACGGTGGACCGCCTCGAACTCCACTTCGAAGCCTGCCGTACTGCCACGGGCCGCTACCCGACGTACCTGAACCTGGACTTCTGGGAGATTCCCAGCGATGACATCATGCCCGGCCCGAACTACCACGGCGGAGCCCTCGAAGCGCTCCGCCGCCTGAACCAGAAGCTCCACGGGGCCGTCGGCGTTTCGACGCGCCGTTCCGGCAACGGCAGTGCCCTGCCGACCGGCGATGAGAACGGCAGGTCGGCGTGAACGTCGGGCCCCCGCACGCGTGATTTCCCGGCGGCGCCCGTGGCGTCGCCGAATCCCAGCCTCGCAACAACGAGCAGCCGCCCGGAAACGGCGGCCTGTCGGCCCGCCCCCTGCGGCTCTCCCTTGCTCCCTCTCCTTGCCCACGGCGCCGGGAACCGGACCACCAAGTGGTCCTGCCCCTGGCATGGTGCAGGGCGACGGCATCGGCGTCGCGGCGGGCCGTTCCGGGGGCGGGCGCCCTGGACGATGACGCGGCCTCCGATCGGGGCTCTCCTTTTCCCGGGGCACGCCTGTCCGTGACGGTCTCGGTCTCCCCGGCGGCATCCACCGGGCATCCGTGTGGGCCGCCGGGACCGGCCGTGGGGACCGGTCGGCCCTGTCCCGGTGCCGGTGGTCGGGCCGATGGTGGAGGTGGGGGACCGACCGGCGGAGGAGTGAAGACCATGCAGCACCGCAGTGTCGCCGAGCTGATGACCCGTGAGGTGGTGACGGTCCGGGCAGACACCTCGTTCAAGGAAGTCGCCGCCCTGTTCCACCGCAACGACATCACCGCCGTGCCGGTGGTCGACGGCCAGGACCGGCCGGTCGGGATGGTCTCCGAGGCGGACCTGCTCCGCAAGGAGGCTGTCCTACCCGATCCGGAGGACCGCCACCCGGGCCGCTGGCTGCGGCCGGAGGAGCAGGCCCGCGCGGAGGCGGAGACCGCCGGCGGGCTGATGACCAGCCCGGTGGTGACCGCGCGGGCGTCGTGGAACGTCGGCGAGGCGGCCCGGCAGATGGACCGCCACCGGGTCAAGCGCCTGCCGGTGGTGGACGAGGCGGGCCGACTGATCGGCATCGTCAGCCGGGCCGACCTGCTGCAGGTGTTCCTGCGGCATGACGGCGCGATCCGCGAGGAGATCGTCCACGAGGTCCTCGGCCGCGCCTTGTGGCTGGCCCCGGACACCGTCGGCGTCGCCGTCCAGGACGGCGTGGTCACCCTTGCCGGCCGTCTCCCCCGCCGCAGTCTGATTCCACTCATCGAGCGCCTGTGCCGCGGAGTCGACGGCGTGGTGGCCGTCCACCAGTCCCTGGACTGGACCGAGGACGACACCCGGACCGCGTTCGAGCACCCCCACGCCTACCGGACCGGCGGCAGCTGAACGTTCGAACGTTCAAGGGCAACAATGCGTCAACTGCTGCCCTCCGCGTCGGCCACGCACTGCTTGACGGCGGCGAAGCTGTCCGGCGCGACGGAGACCGAGTCGATGCCGCAATGCACCAGGAAGCGCGTGAACTGCGGGTCGTTGCTGGGTCGTTGACCGCACAGGCCAACGGGGCGGCCAACACTGTGGGCAGCAGCGACCAGGTGCTCGATGGAGCGGGTGACGGCGGGGTCGGTCTCGTCGAAGAGGTGGGAGAGCAGATCGGAGTCCCGGTCGACACCCAGCGTGAGCTGGGTGAGGTCGTTGCTGCCGATGGAGAAGCCGTCGAAGCGTTCGGCGAACTCTTCAGCGAGCACGATGTTGGAGGGGACCTCGGCCATCACGTACACCTTCAAGCCGCCCCGCCCGCGCTCCAGTCCGTTGGCGGCCATTTCGGCGAGCACCCGGTCGGCCTCCTCCGGGGTGCGGCAGAACGGGATCATCACCACGAGGTTGGTCAGGCCGATCTCGTCACGGACGCGGCGCAGCGCCCGGCATTCCAGCGCGAAGCCTTCGCGGTAGCGGTCGTCGTAGGAGCGGCTCGCGCCGCGCCAGCCGATCATCGGGTTGGTTTCGACGGGTTCGAAGGGTTGGCCGCCGAGCAGGCGGGCGTACTCGTTGGTCTTGAAGTCGCTGGTGCGGACGATCACCGGGTCGGGGCGGCGGGAGGCGACGAGCGGGGCAATTCCCTGGGCGAGCCGGTCGACGAAGTACTCGGTGCGGTCGGGCCGGCCGTCGGTGAGGGCGTCGACGGCCCGCCGGTCCTCGGGGACAGGCGCTCCGGATGGACCAGTGCCATCGGGTGGATCCGCACCTGGTGGGCGACCACGAACTCCGTCCTCGCCAGGCCGACGCCGTCGGCGGGCAGCTGCCACCAGCGGAACGCGGCGGCCGGGTCGGCGAGGTTCAGAATGACGCGGGTGCGGGTCCGCAGGAGCGCGCCGAGGTCGGTCTGCGTCTCCTCCCAGTCGACCCGGCCGGCGTAGACGTGGCCCTGCTCGCCCTCGGCGCAGGAGACGGTGGCTTCCTGGCCGTTCGTCAGGACGCGGGTGGCCCGGCCGGTGCCGATCACTGCGGGGGCGCCGAGTTCGCGGCTGACGATCGCGGCGTGCGAGGTGCGTCCGCCGTGATCGGTGACGATCGCCGAGGCGCGCTTCATCAGGGGTTCCCAGTCGGGGTCGGTGATGGTGGTGACCAGGACGGCTCCTTCGGGGAAGCGGGCGATCTCGTCCGGGGCCGACAGTGCGCACACCGGGCCGCGCCCGACCGCCTGGCCGACGGCGAGGCCGTCCACCAGCCGCTCGCCGGTGCCGGTCACCCGGTAGTGGCGCAGCACCGCGCCGGACCGCCGGGACTGCACGGTCTCCGGCCGGGCCTGGACCAGGAACAGTGCGCCGGTCCGGCCGTCCTTGGCCCATTCGAGGTCGATCGGGCAGCCGTAGTGGCGTTCGACGGCGACGGCCCACCGGCCGAGCGCATCGAGGTCGGTTTCGTCGAGGACCCGGGCGGCGCGTTCGTCGGCGGTGGCGTCGACGATCCGGGTGGAGCCGCGCTCGTCATCGACGGCCTTGCGGCGCTTGGCGCCGACGCTGGCCCGTAGCAACGGAACGCGCGCGGCGCCGGCGTCGAGCAGGGGCTTGTACAGGAGGTACTCGTCGGGGTCGACCTGTCCGCCGACCACGGTCTCGCCGAGCCCCCAGGCCGCGCTGATCAGCACCACGTCCGGGTAGCCGGTCTCGGTGTCGAGGGTGAAGGCGACGCGGGCGCTGCCGAGGTCGGAGCGCACCATCAGCTGCACGCCGACGGAGAGGGCCACCGCGAGCTGGTCGTAGCCCAGCCGCCGCCGGTAGTCGATGGCCCGGTCGGTGAACGGGGAGGCGTAGCAGCGCCGGCAGGCATCCAGCAGGGCGGGGATCCCCCGCACGTTCAGGAAGGTCTCCTGCTGCCCGGCGAAGCTGGCCTCGGGGAGGTCCTCGGCGGTGGCGCTGGAGCGCACCGCGACGTCCGGGTCGCTTCGGCCGGTGGATTGCGCCAGCCTGCGGTAGGCCTCGGCGAGTTCAGCTTCGAGTTGCAACGGCAGCGGAGCCGCCAGGAGGGCGGCCCTGATGGCCGCTCCCACCTCCGGCAGCAGCGTGCCGTACTCCTCCAGCCGACCGAGTTGCTCCCCGACCCGCTGCCGCAGGCCGGCGGTGTCCAGGAATTCGCGGAAGGCGTCCGCGGATCGCCGACTTTCTCGCGCCGTTCGAGGCGTTGCGCACCGAAGGGCGGGTCCAACACGCCGTTCAGACCAACCCGGGTTCGTGCAGGCGGGCGGCGATCTCGCGCGCCCAGTGGTCGACCGCTCCCCAGTCGCGGTAGTCCCCGTAGCGCAGACCCATCGCCCGGAACTTCGCGCGCCCTGCCCGCGACAGGTGTTCTGGTCCGATGACGCCGGAGAAGAGCCGGTGCCCCAGGGGGTCGATCTCGGCGATCAGGTCGCCGATCACGTGGCCCTCCTCCTTGCCGACCAGCGCCTTCCACGGGCCCCGCAGGGCAGCAGGCATCCCCACCGAGAACAGCCACACCTTCCGGTGTGCCAGCACGTCCGCGTTCGTCCGGACGAACCGCCTGGCGGGTGGCAGCCAGGCCATGTTGTGGATGGCGCTGCCGACCACGTACCCGTCGTACCCGGCCGGTTCGGACACCGCCTCGACGTCGAGCGCGTCGGTCTCGCAGCCGTGCTCCCGCAGGCGGGTGGCGATGCGCTCGGCGATACTGCGGGTGGAACCGTGGACGCCGGCCTGGGCGACGAGGACCCGGACCGTGCCATGTCGTCCGGTGGGCTGCGCAGCGGATGTCACAACCGCCAGTCTCACCCACCGCAGGTCCGCTCGCGAACGCCCGGCACGAGGCAGCTCGTTCAGTCCGCCGGAGTCGCAGAACCGCAGCCGGGCGGGTCCGGCACCACCGCGGCCGACCGGTCGCCGATCTGGGCGGCCAAAGCCCTGCGTAGGCGCGGAGCGCCCGCCAGTCGGCGGCGACCCGGTGGGCGGCCGAGCGCGCGGAGGCGTGACAGTGTCCGAAGCCGAACGACGGGCCCTGACGGCCATGAGCGGCAACCGTCGCCCAGGCCCGGCCCGGAGCCACGTCCGCGGCCCCGTCACGGTCGTTCGCTGCGGCTGACGAGCCCGAAGAAGAGCCACGCCCCCAACGGAGCCACCCGTGAACACACTCCCCCCTCCGGTTCCCGAGAACCTCTCGGCATGCATCCGATCGGCCCGGAAGTGGACGCACCGCCTGCCCGAGGAGATCTACGGGACCACCGTGACGATGCGTCGCTACAACGTCGCAGCCGTCCTCGTCAGCGCCGTCACCAGCGTCAGCGTCTGGCCCCTCATCGCCCACAGCTCCGAACTCTGGGCACAGGTCGTGACGAGCGTCTTCACGTTCCTCGCGGCCGTACTCGGCGCCGTGCCGACCGCTCTCGGCATCCGCGAGCGCCAGAGCCTCCTCATCCAGCTCAGCCGGCAGATGGGCCCCGTCTACGGCGACCTGCTCGACGCCCGGGACGAACTGCGGAACGGAACCACCACCTACGACAAGATCCGCCCCCTCATCAACACCTTCGACCAGCTCCGCGCCCAGGTGGTGGAACTCGGAATCGCCTCGGAAGACGCAGACAGCGAAACACCCGGCCCCGACTCCGCTCAGGCGTGACCGCTGCCGCCGCTTCTGATGGTTCATGAGCACGGCCTGCACGATCGATGACCTCATGGACTGCCGGACGCGGCCGACGAGGCGCACGCTGTGGGCGGCGCGGCTGCGGCCCGCCGCCGCTCGCGGCGTTCCACCACCAGCACGGCCACCTCGCTATCGGGGCGAGAGCCGTGGCGGCTGGAGCACGAGTGGAACTGCTCGTGCCGCCGCCTGCTCGCCTACCTGGAGGCCGCGGTACCCTCGACGGCCCCGTCAGCCGCACCGGAGCCGCCGACGACTCCGCCTTCCGGCCCGGTGCAGCCCAGCAGGGGCGGAACCTTGTTACCCGCTACAAAAGACCGCCACCAGTCACCTCGCCGCACTTCACATCGCAGCCGTCTTCATCTGGTCAACATGCTCATGACAGTGCTGCCGCGGCAGCGGGTGAATACCCTGTCCGGGCCACCCGACCTGAGCATGCCGTGGGCGCAAACTTGTGCGCCTTTGACGGACGGCGGAAATCGTAGGCAGACGAGATGCCACGAATTTGGCACCAGCATCAGAGCTCTTGAGTCAATGTCCCGTCGGACGATGCTGCAGTCACCAACCTCCACGAAAGGCGAGACAGTGGAGACCAAGATCGTGACGGTCAATTTTCCGCCCTCCACGCAAACCTCCCGGACCGCCGAAGTTCAATGGGGAGGAGGCGGCAGGTGCTCGGAGTGATATTCCTGCGAGCGTTTCACTTTGAGTACACCAACCACCGTCATTTCGTCGATGCCGGCCTCATCGAAGTAGACCTTGAGGAGCTGAGGGACTTTGTCGGAGGGCGCTGCTATGCGCAACTTCGCGACGACACCGATAACACTCGGGAATGGCCAGGCCGGGTCAAGGCGATTGCAGTATTTGGAATTCCGGAGCCCACTGAAGCCATAAGTGTCTGACACGGCACAGCCGCCGAACCGACGGATCACCTGGGTCGTGACGGCAGCGGCCGGTGCCGACACGGGCGTCAACCCGACAGTGGACAGCGGACAGCGGGGCCGACGCCGGTAGGCCACCGCCGGCCCCGTGCAGCAGCGCGGGGCCTTCAAAGCGACAGGAACTCCAGATCTTGGCTGGCCGAGATCCCGCGTGCGAAGACACGCACCCTGCACCAGCCGTACGACGGGTGGCCCCGGCTGCGTCGAGACCGGCACGGCGCGGGCCGCGGCGGCGGTGATCTGCTCACTGGCCGAACTCGACCGGGCCGTGGACGCCGGAGTCGAGCGGGCCGGCGCCGCCGTCGAACGGGCCTCGGGCCGGGAGGTGGTGCCGGGCGGGGACGGCTGGAGGAGGAGCTGGCCTACGGCCTGTCGGCCGGCGTCATGGGCGGCATGTTCGTCGAGGCCCCGCCCGAGCTGTCGATGGGCGGGCGGATCGGGCTGGTGGCGGTCTGCGCGCTGGCCGCGGCGGTGCTGAACGACTTGGAGCGCGAGCTGCCGGCGCTGGCCGCCACGACGGACGCCGCGGTGGCCGTCGGCCGGGCATCATGCCCGGAGAACGATGGAGACGGGCAGAGACAGGTGGGACGGACGGGTCAGTATGCGCTCCCACCAGAGGAGACGGGGTGTCGATGACACAGACAGCACAGATGTATCGGGTCAGATGGGGTGACCGGGCGCAGGGAGGTGGTGATCTGCCTCCACGTGTGCCAGCGGCCGGTGCAGAATTCCCCGGTCGCGGCCGGTTGACGGGGGCAGCTGGCGGCGAATATGACAGTTCGTAGTCAACGGTGGTCTCGGTCGCAAGATCCCCGTGCAGCTCTGATCGTGTTCATCATCTGCTCTCCGAACGGGCCGGGAACGGGCCGGGTGCGATGGGCGGATCCGGGCCATGCGTGTTCGTCCGGGCGAACTGGCCGCGTCGCCTACTCCCAAGCGCGCTGTTAGCCTCCGGTCAAAGCGCCCCGAGTCTCCGGGAGGCCCCATGACGGTCCCTGGCTACGCCGACCTCGACCGCCTCTGCGATGGTGTCGCCGACCAGGTGATTGCCTGGCGCCACCACCTGCACCAGCACCCCGAGCTGTCGAACCGCGAGACGGCCACCGCCGCGTACATCGAGGACCACCTGAGGTCGCTGGACCTGGACGAGGTGCGCACCGGGATCGCCGGCCACGGCATCGTCGGTGTGCTGCGCGGCGGCAGGCCCGGCGAGCGGGTCGTCGCACTGCGCGGGGACATTGACGCGCTGCCGGTCGAAGACCTGTCCGGGGTGCCGTTCGCGTCCACGGCGGTCGACCCGGATTACCCCGGCGGCCCCTTCCCCGTTGCCCACGCCTGCGGCCACGACTGCCACACCGCGATGCTCATGGGTGCCGCCACCGTCATGGCGGGAGTGCGCGAGCAGCTTGCCGGCACCGTGCTGTTCGCCTTCCAGCCCGCCGAGGAGGGGCCGCCCGTCGACGAGCAGGGCGGAGCGCGGGCGATGATCGACGCGGGGGCGTTCACCGACCCGGCCCCCACCATGGTGTTCGGCATGCACGTCGCCCCGCTGCCCAAGGGCTACGTCGGCTACCGGGTCGGCAACCAGTTCGCCGCTTCCTGCCTGGTCAAGATCATGATCACCGGTAAGCAGGTCCACGGCTCCACTCCCTGGCAGGGCGTCGACCCGATGCCCGCCGCCGGCGCCGTGATGACCGGCATCGGCCAGCTCTACCGCCAGCTCCCCGCCTTCGACCCCGTCACGGTGACCATCGGGCACATCGAGGACGTCGGCCGGTTCAACATCATCGGTCAGAGCGTCACCCTGTGGGGCACCATCCGCTGCTCGGTGGAGACCGACATGGCGGACGTGCAGAAGCGGCTGCGGACCCTGGCCGAGGGCACCGCCCACGCCTACAACTGCACCGCCACCGTCGACTACCTCCAGGACGTCCCCGCCGTGCACAACCGCCCCGAATGGGTCGACGCCGGCCTGCCCGTCTTCCGCCGGGTCGTCGGCGGCGACCACGTCATCGGGACCCCGCCCACCCTCGGCTACGACGACGTCTCCGAACTGGTCAACAGGTACGGCGGCCTCTACGTCCTGCTCGGCGTCCAGGACGCCGAGTTCGGCCCCGACGGCGAGGTACGCCCCACCCCTGGCGGACGCGGCCTCGCTTTCAACCACAGCCCCCGCTTCTACGCCGACGACGACACCCTCGTCACCGGCGTCCGCCTGCACGCCCACACCGCCTACGACCACCTCAACGGGACGCTGGTCCCGCACCTGTGACAACTGCCGGCAGCCCACTCCACTCTCCGCCGGCCGCGTGACGTCGGGAACAGCGCCCCGTCACCGGCTCGAGTCAGCCGACCCGATGTTCGGCGGCCCCGTCAGCGGCGACACAGCGCCGAAGCCATCGATCCGGGTCCCGTGTGCGCTGCGACACCAGCCCGCCGTCGCTCACAGCCTCAATCGCAACTGGCCGTCCCGGGAATTCCTGGCGGCCGCTGTCACACCTGTCTCCGTCTCCTCGGCGGTCTGTCTCCGGGGCGGCTGACCCGTCTCAAGGAAGTTTGACGGCGTCTCAGCGAGTTCGACCAGCCCTCTGCACGGCACCTGCCGGTATCGCCGCTGAACGAGACCTCGGCGGCGGGGATGACGAGGTCTCCGTGTCGTGGTGGAGCGGAAGTTCGCGGCGCTGCCCACCGGGTCCGGGCTCGTTGATGTCCATGTCGGTGTCTTCTCGGGTCAGCGGGGTTCGATGTCCGCCCGGGCGATGCCGGTCAACTCGGTGGTGAGGCCGGCGGCGCGGTGGCCGTGGTCCTTGAAGTAGTGCTCCTGGAGGGCGCCGGCGAGGGTGCGCTTCTGCTCGCTCTCGCCGGCGCCGCGGGTGGCGTAGAGGCGGCGGGCGACGTCGCCGGGCAGGTACTCGGTGCTGTGGCGCGAGCGTGGGTGGTGGGTGGGGCCGGCTGCGGAGGTGCAGCCGTGTCGGGCCTGGACGTGGAGGGTGAAGCCCTGCTGTTCGGTCTGGCGGCGCACGCGGTGCTGGACGCCGGCCTGCCAGGTGGGGCGGACCTGTATGACGACCGCGGCTACGTCGTCCTCGGCGCCGTCACGGCAGCCGCACTCGTCATCCGGCTCCGCTCATGGTCGCCAGACATTGCCTAGTCCTCGATCCGGGAGCCGGGCAGGAGCAGCCCGTCCGGGCCGCAGACCTCGATGCGCAGGTCGAACTCCGAGCGCAGGGCGGCGGCCTGCTCCGTGGTGGCCAGCAGGTAGTGGTCGTCGTCGTAGCGGTGCGGGCTCACCAGGCGGTGGAAGACCCGCGGGTCGTCGCCGCCCGGGGCCAGGTCCTGGATGCTCGTCTCGATGGCGCCCAGGTCGAGGTAGTCGTCCGACTCCTGCTGGATGTCCCAGCACTTCGCCACCCCGTTGACCTTGAAGCGCAGGTCCCGCCCCTCCTCGGGCTCACCGACCAGGTCCACCTCGGTGACGGTGACCGCCCCGCCGGCAAGTCGCTGGGCCTCCCGGAAGATGCCGCGGTAGCCGTACTCCGCGAAGTCGACGTCCTCGCTGTGGGCCTGGACGACCGCCTCGCACAGGACCGTCACCGAGATCAGGTCCCGGGCCAGCCGCTTCGGCGGCAGCTCCGGCCAGTCAGCGGCGCTCGCGATCGCCCGGTCTGCCGACTCCCGGGTGGTGAGGCCGAATTGGTGCAGCCGCTCGGCCAGGCGCTGGCAGGTGTTCATCCCCGTGTGCTTCCGCATGCCACGAACAATGACAGGCCGTCATGACACCCCGGGGGCACCGGAACGCGGGGGCAGAGCTTGAGATCGGTCAGGTGCAGGACGGTGGTGCCACCGGCCCAGTTGTCGGTCGGTCCGCGGTAGGCCAGCGCGGCCGGGGACACGCTCGGCCACGACGAAGACCCGGTCGGTCCAGGTGACTTCGAGCAACCGACGCAACTGCCGGCCCGACGCGGCCAGCACCAGCGGGACGTCGCACCGGTTGCAACGGGCACGCAGCAGCTCGTTCAGCCCGCTCGAATCGCAGAACCCCAACGCGGACAGGTCCAGCACCACCACCGGCGGCCGGTCCCCGATCTCCGCGTCCAGAGCCCCGCGCAGACGCGGAGCACCCTCCCAGTCCAACTCCCCGACCAGGCCCAGCACCCGAGCGGACCCGGGAGTGCGCAGGACGGTGGTGCGGAACGCCGAACCGGCATCGGGCGAGAGCCGCTCGGGATCGACGTGTGACCTTCAGGCTATGACCCGGCCGCGAAGGATGATGCGGCTGGGGTGGGCCAGAGCGGAAGGATCGAGTGTGGGGTCGGTGTCGTAGGCGACGAGATCGGCGGGGGCTCCGTCAACCAGGCCGGGTAGGCCAAGGTAGGAGCGGGCCGACCAGGAGGCTGCGCCCAGCGCCGCTTCGGGCGGTAGGCCCGCACGGATCAGCCATTCGATCTCTGAGCTGACGGTGCCGCACGGGAAGCTGTCGGTGCCGGCAAGGATCGTGACACCGGCCTCGTGTGCGGCTCGCACGTTGGGCAGCATCGCGTCCCATCCGGCCAGCCACCAGTCTCGGCGGGCGCTTGGTTCGGCGGCCCGCCGCCGGTCGGCTTCGGACCCGAAAACGCTGAGCGTGGGGACGAACGCGGTGCCTCGGCTCGCCATCCGATCGATCAGGCTCGGGTCCAGGTGCATGCCGTGCTCCAGGCTGTCGACGCCGGCCAGTACGGCGTTGCGACTGCCCTCGCTGGTCTGGCAGTGCGCGGCCACTCGGCCGCCGATCGCGTGGACGGCCTGGACGACAGCAGTGAGGGTGTCGAGCGGAAGGGCGGGTTCGTCAGGCCTCCAGTCCCCGATGACCTTGCACCAGCCCGACGACGCAGTGGCCTCCTCCAGCGCGGCGCGGACCAGGTCGGCCTCGCTCACGTCTCTCCCGACCCCCGGGAAGAATCGACCGGGGGTGGCCAGCCAGCGTCCGGCCGAGTGGACCCGAGGCATGTCTGAGTCTTCGTCCACCCAGTCGGGGATGCGGGCTGCGGAACCGGGCGTGCGTACCAGCAGCACTCCGGCGTCGCGGTGATCGGTCAGGTGCCGCCGAAGTGTCGCGTCGCTGAACGGGGCGTCGATGCTTTCGCTACCGGGATGTGTATGGGCGTCGACCAGGCCGGGCAGCAGCCAGCCACCGTCAATGACGAGGTCGGCATCCCGGGCAGCCCCGGCCCTCAGCTGGTCACCGTCGATCCAGAAGGATCGTTCCTCTCGCTCGGGCAATACGACGCCGCGCACTTGAAGCACCACCAGTGGCCCTCCCTGCCAAGCTGCCTGCTTGGTCGATCTCGCTGATCCCATGAGGGACCGCGGCAGGATAGCCGGTATCAAGCAACGGCACCGCTCCGCCGAACTCCACGCCGGCAAGCTCACGCGGCCGCGGCCCGGCGACCGCCGTGCGGCCGCCCCCGCACCGGACTTCCGTCGCGGGCGGCCACGGGCGTGGCCCGGTGCTCAGGCTCCGCAGGCCGTGTCGTCGACTCTCGGATAGTGGGTGGAGTCGTTGACCTGGTACGAGCGCAGGCCGCCGATGGAACCCCCGTTGCGTCCCGCGCAGACGTGGCGGCCGGAGCAGTTGTCCTTCTGATAGATCCGCGGTGCGGCCGCTGTTGTTGATCACGGAGCTTCCGCCTCGCGCAACGCCGGGGCCGGGTATTCACTGCGTCCGCGGTGTCTCCGGTCGCGGGGGCATCACGGCCGGTGCACCGGCCCGCCGGCCCGGACAGGACGCAGCGGGCCGGCCCCGCTGCGTCCTGGTGCCGCCACGGGAAGCCCTGCCCTGGGGTAAGGGCCAGCCGACCGCGCCCGCGCCTGCGAGGTGTTCGCCGCCGATCAGTGCAGGGCAGGGCCGCACTGCCATCTACCTGCGAAGGAGAGAACACCGCGAGGAGGGGATCGCACGCGTGCGGTCGGCCACAACCGCACGAACTGCTGGCGGTGGGGGGAAGGAGCCTGGCTGACGGCTGGGACGGGGACGCCGATGGTGTCACTCGTGCGAGCGAAGGCACTCACATAGGTCGTGCACGAATCCGATCAGAAGCGCAGGGGACTGTCTCACGAACGGAGCCACTCCATGCGCCGAATCAGCACCGCGCTCACCACCCTGACCGCCCTCGCCGCCGTGTCGGCC
>NZ_JBHWDS010000056.1:0-54618 GCF_042734615.1 Kitasatospora sp. NPDC059646 | reverse complement strand
TCGGACAGAACAGCTTGAGGACAACCCAGCAGGGCGTCAGTCAGTGCCCGAGCCACGACCACCGGAACCTGAGTATCAGCATCAATGTCAGTGCCGTCCGCTCGGAGCGGCCGGAACACGGAAGGAGGCGCCGCGACGGGGTGCCGGGGAGTGCTGTTCGCGCTGACGGCCGACGAAGGCGCGCGGCTGCTGGGCTGCGACGGGGACGAGCAGGTGATGGCCCTGGTCGAGGAGGTCGAGGAGGCCTGGGACGAGCCCCGGGTGTGCGAGCCGGACAAGGCGTGGGACGCGCTGCACCGGTGCCTGACGGACGGTCGACTGCAGTGCGGCGACGGGGAGTTCCCGCTGTCGCAGGCCGTCCTCGGCGCCGGCCGCTGCTGGACGGCGACGACCGCCTGGTCTGCCACCTGGACCCGGCCGAGGTGCGCGCGGTCGCGGACGCGCTGGCCCGGGTCGACGAGCCGTGGCTGCGCACGCGGTACGCGGAGCTGGAGTTCGAGGACTACCAGGGCGTCCGCGGCGAGGACGACCTCGTGTACACCGTGTGCTTCCTGCCGGACCTGCGGGAGTTCTACCGGCGGGCGGCCGAGCAGGGGCACGCCGTGGTCTTCACCGTCGACCAGTGACTTCACGACTTTGCCATCAAATGATCATTCGTTTGCCGGAGTGAGGACCACGGGCGGACCACCTGAACGGATCGAATTTCCTTCGCACACCCGCCCATTCAGCGAAAGGCGCCACTCCGATGAGCAGCCCTGCCGACCGCCCCACCCCCGACGAGCAGTTGCGCGCCGCCGCGTCCCGGCTCGACCGCCGCCGGTTCCTCACCGTGACCTCGGCCGCCGCCGCGCTCGCCTTCGGCGTCAACCTGCCCGGTGCGCACGCCGAGGAGAACGAACTCGCGCCCCGCACCCTCGGCGAGAACCCGTTCACCCTGGGCGTCGCCTCCGGCGACCCGCTGCCCGACGCCGTGGTGCTGTGGACCCGGCTCGCCCCCCGCCCGCTGGAGCCCGGCGCCGGGATGCCGCCCGCGGGCAGCGTCCGGGTCGGCTGGGAGATCGCCCGGGACGAGCGGTTCCGGCGCACCGAGCGGCGCGGCACCGCCCGGGCGCACGCCGAGTTCAACTGGTCGGTGCACGTGGACGTCGACGGCCTGGACGCCGGCCGCGAGTACTGGTACCGGTTCACCGTCGGCCAGTGGAGCAGCCCCGTCGGGCGCACCCGCACCGCCCCCGGCCACGGCCGCAAGCTGGACCGCACCCGGATCGGACTGGTCTCCTGCCAGGCGTACGAGGACGGCTACTTCACCGCCTACCGCCACCTCGCCCAGGAGGACCTGGACGCGGTGTTCCACGTCGGCGACTACATCTACGAGTACGGGATCGACCCGGCGGGCGGCGACCGCAAGTACACCGACCGCGTGCTGCCCGCCGCCCTCGGCCACGAGACCGCCACGCTGGAGGACTACCGGCTGCGGTACTCGCTCTACAAGACCGACGCCGACCTGCAGGCCGCGCACGCCGCCCACCCCTGGTACGTCACCTGGGACGACCACGAGGTGGAGAACAACTACGCCGCCGGCATCCCCGAGAAGAACCAGGACCCGGCGCCGTTCGTCGCCCGCCGCGCCGCCGCCTACCGCGCGTACTGGGAGAACCAGCCGCTGCGCATGCCCAAGCCGAACGGCACCGAGCTGACCCTCTACCGCCGGTTCCAGTACGGGCAGTTGGCGCAGTTCGACATCCTCGACACCCGCCAGTACCGCGACGACCAGGCCAACGGCGACGGCTGGCAGTACCCCACCCCCGCCTCCGAGGACCCGAAGCGCACCCTGATGGGCGCCGCCCAGGAACGCTGGTTCGCCGACGGGCTGCGCCGCTCCAAGGCGCTGTGGAACGTGGTGCCGCAGCAGGTGGTGTTCTCCCGCCGCAAGAACACCACCGCCGCCGCCTCCAAGCTCTCCATGGACGCCTGGGACGGCTACCCGGCCGCCCGCGAGCGCTTCCTGACCGCCGTCGAGCAGGCCGGCGTGAAGAACCTGGTGCTGCTCACCGGCGACGTGCACGTGGCGTACGCACTCGACGTCAAGCGGAACTTCGACGACCCGAACTCCCGCACCGTGGGCGTCGAGTTCGTCGGCACCTCGATCAGCAGCGACGGCGACGGCGAGGCCCACCCGTCGAACTGGGCCACGCTGACCGCCGCCAACCCGCACATGAAGTTCTACGACGGGCGGCGCGGCTACACCCTGGTCACCCTCGACCGCCGGCACGCCCGCGCCGACTACCGGGTCGTCAGCCACATCACCCGGCCCGGCGGCACCGTGCTCACGGCGGCGTCGTTCGTCTCGGAGGCCGGCAACCCCGGCATCCGGCCCGCCTGACCGGACGCCCGGCGGGACGGCTCGGGCCTCCGGCAGATCCTCCGACGCGGAGACCTGCCGGAGGCCCCACGGGTTCGGCGGGGCGTCAGGCCGGGGCGAGGAGCCGGGCGACCACCGCCGGGAAGTCGTCGGCCAGCCAGGTCGGGGCGGCGGTGCGCAGGCGGGCCTCGGAGTGCAGGCCGTAGGTGACGGCGATGGAGGAGAGGCCGGCGGCGTTCGCCATCAGGACGTCGTGGACGGTGTCGCCGACCATCACCGCCCGGGCGGGCGGGTGGCACAGTTCGGTGGTGATCAACAGGCCGACGTCCGGGGCGGGTTTGGGGCGGGCGACGGCGTCGGCGCCGACCACCATGGCGAACCGGCCGCGCAGTCCGGCCGCGGTGAGCAGGGCCTCGGCGCTGGCCGTGAGCATGTTGGTGGCCACCGTGAGGGTGAGGCCGGCCGAGCGCAGCCGGGCCAGGCCGTCCGCGACGCCCGGGAAGAGCAGTTCGCGGGCCCGGGGCACGGTCCGTTCGCGGTAGAGCGCCAGGTAGGCGCGGACCGCGGCGGCCACGTCCGCCGAGTCGGCCGGCGCGCCGAGGAGGGCCGCGTAGGACTCGGCCAGCGGGCGGCCGATGGTGGCGCGGACCGCCTCGGGGTCGATGCCGGTGACGCCGAGCGAGGCCAGGACGGCCGTGCTGGTGCCGACGACGGTGGACGCGGTGTCCAGCAGGGTGCCGTCGAGGTCGAACAGGACCAGCCCGGTCATGACCGGGCGGGCGTGCCGGCCCGGGGCACCCAGCCGTTGTCGGCGCCGGTGCGGATCAGCGTCTCGGCGTACTCCCACAGGGCGGTGGAGGACTCGCCGATGACGGACTTGCGGGCCGGCACGTCCGCCTCGGTCACCCCCGGGGTGCGCCAGGTGCCGCCGCGGTTGCCGTAGTCGAGCAGCAGGGGCTGGAGGCGGTCCATCGCCTTGGCGAACCGCGCCTCCGGGCCGGCCTGCGCCTCGAACTCGTCCCAGACCGCCCGGAGCCGGTCCCGCTGGTCGTCGGGGAGGACCGCGAACAGCCGGTCGGCGGCCGCGCGTTCGCGCTGCGGCTGGTCGGCGGCGGCCGCGGCGTCGTACAGGAAGGCGTCCCCGGCGTGGATCTCCACCAGGTCGTGCAGGACGACCATGGCGAGCGCCTTGAGCGGATCGACCGGCCGGTCCGCGTACTCGGCGAGGACCAGGACCATCAGGGCGAGGTGCCGGGAGTGCTCGGCGTCGTTCTCGCGCCGGTCGGCGGCCAGCAGCGGGCTCCGCCGGAAGACGTTCTTCAGCTGGTCGGCCTCGATGACGAACTCGATCCGGCGGCGCAGCCGTTCGGGGGTGGAGCCGGGCTGTTCCACGGACCCGGCGAACGCCGGGGTCCGGTCGTCACGGGGCATCGGGCGCTCCCTCGGGCAGGTGCTGATGGGGTGTCAGAACTGGAGGTACTGGAGCAGGACGCTCGCGGCGAGCACCAGGGTGGTGATCCACAGGGCCGGGTGGACCGGCCGCCGGCCCGCCGCGCGCAGCACCGCGCTGGTCGCGAACGCGGCGGCCATCGCCTGGTCGATGGCCAGGGTGGCGACGGTGACGGCGGCCGCCACCGCGACCGCGGCCAGGGTCAGCCGGTCGCCGCGGGCGGGACGCAGCGCGGCGAGCATCCGGACCGCGACGAACACCAGCGCGCCGGCGGTCGCCTCGACCGGCAGGTGGGCGAGGAACGGGGCGAAGAACAGGCACAGGAGCAGCAGCAGCCCGGTGGTGACGGACGACAGGCCGCTGCGGGCCCCGGCCCGGATCCCGACCGCGCTCTCCACGAACGCGACGAAACTGGACGAGCCGACGGCCGAGCCGGCGACCGTCGCCCCCGCGTCGATCAGCAGGGCCTGCCGCATGCCCGGGACCTTCCCCGCGCCGTCCTGCAGCGGGGTGTGCGCGGTCAGGCCGACGACCTTGGCGATGCTGCCGAAGAAGTCCAGCGCGAACAGCACCAGGATCACGCCCCAGGCCCGCGGGTCGGCGACCACCGCCAGGTCGAGGCGGAACAGCGCGGCGGCGCCGCCGTCGAGGCCGTGGCCCGGGTCGGCGGCGCGGACGCCGCCGACCGTGCAGACCACGGCCGAGACGAGGATGCCGGCCGGGACGGCCACCGCCCGGGCCCGGCCGCCGAACCGGTCCACCAGCAGCGACGCGGCCAGACCCGCGCCGAGGGCGAGCGCGGGCGCGCCCGTCCAGTCGCCGACCCCGGCCAGGTGCCCGTCCGAGGTGCGCAGCAGGTGGCCGATCTGAAGGCCGATCAGGGCGATGAACACCGCCACGGCGCCGGCCAGCGCCGACCGCAGCTCGGCGGGAATGGCGTCGATGACGGCCTCGCGCACCCGCAGCAGGGAGACCACCAGCATGGCGACGCCCGACCAGAACACCATGCCGAGCGCCTGCTGCCAGCTGTAGGCGAGGGTGCCGACCACGGAGAAGGCGATGACGGAGTTCATCTCCATGCCGGGCGCGACGGCGAACGGCAGGCGGGCCCACAGGCCCATCGCCACGGTGGCGAGGCCGCCGACCGCGGCGGTGGCGAGGAACGCGGCGGTGCGCGGGATGCCCGCCTGGGCGAGGACGGCCGGGTTGACGATGACGATGTAGGACAGCGCCAGGAAGGTGGAGGCGCCGGCCAGCGCCTCGCGGCGCCAGGTGGTGCCGCGGGCGGTGAGTCCGAAGTGGCGGTCGAGGACGGCGGCCGGGCCGGTGACGGGGCGTCTGCCCGCCCGGTCGGCCCCGGTGGTGGTCACGGCCGGGCGCCCGGGGGCGGGAAGGCCGCGGCCACCGGCGCGATGGTGTCGCCGACGTCGCCGAGGACCAGCGTGCCGTCGTCGTCGGGGCTGACCGCGTAGAACTTGCGGTTCAGCACCCCCGAGACGTGGCCGATGTGGAGGGTCAGCCGCAGGCCGAGCTGCTCGGCGTGCCGGGCCAGGGCCAGGGCGCCCTGGTGGGTGGAGTGGCAGGTGAACACGTCGACGGCGGCGCCGGGTTGCAGGGCGAGCTGCATCATGGCCATCAGGGTGACGCCGCTGGCCACCACGCCGTCGATGACGACGACCCGTTCGGCCCGCGAGGGCAGCCACTCGTCGACGCCGACGATCAGCCCGTCGGCCATCGGGATGCGCTTGGCCTGCGGGGTCCAGTAGCCGTGCCGGTCGGTGACGCCGAGGTGCTCGGCGAGGATGCGGCCCTCGCGTTCGGGGGCGATCACGGCGGTGCCGGGTTCGGCGGCCCGCTCGGCGGCCTGCACCGGCAGCAGCGCGTAGATGTCGAGCAGTGCCCGTAAGTAGCGGGTCCGGTCCGCCTCCTGCTGGTCCGTCAGGTTGGCGATCTCGGCGATGGCCGCCATCCGGTCGAGGACGGCCGGCCGCTCGGCGGAGGCCACCCTGACGTTGGCGGGCAGCGGCCCGGGCCGGTGCAGCTCCGCCAGGGCGGGGCCGCCGAAGTGCACCAGGCTGCCGAAGTACGTGTTGTAGTGCTTCTCGAACCCGGCGACCGACTGCTGGACGTCGGCGGGGAGTTCGGAGCGGTCGATCAGGTGGGAGCGGTTCACTGCTGTCCTCCGGACCGGGTTTCCGCGGGGATCGCGGGGTGGGATTCCGTGGTGGTGGCGCTCCCGTCGCGGGCGAGCAGGGCGAGCGCCAGCGGTGCGGCCGCGGTGGCGACCGCGGCGGTGACGAGGAAGGTGCGGGTGAAGTCGGCGGTGCCGGGGTGTTCGCCGTGCAGCAGGACCAGCACCGCCAGGCCGACGGAGCCGCCGGTGTACTGCGCGGTGGTCACCAGGGCGCTGCCGGTGCTGTTGCTCTGCGGCGGCAGGTCGCGGGTGCCGGTGATGAACATGCCGGTGAACGCCATGCCCTGGCCGAGGCCGCTGAGCAGCAGGCCGGGCAGGACGCCGGAGGCGTAGCCGCCGTGCACGCCGACCGCCACGGCGAGGACGGCCAGTCCGGCGGCGCCGAGGACGAAGGCCGACGCCAGCAGCCGCCCCAGCGGCAGGCGGCCGGCCAGCCGCCCGGCCAGGGTGTTGCCGACCACGATGGTGCCGGCCAGCGGCAGGAAGGCGATGCCGGCGGCGAGCGCGCTCCAGTCGCGCACGTCCTGCAGGTAGAGGGTGACCAGGTAGAACTCCGCGCCGAAGCTGGCCATGTACAACGCGGCGACCACGCACGCGACCTGGAGGGTGCGCACGCGCAGCAGCGAGCCGGGCACCAGCGGCCGCCGGCGGCTGCGGCCGGCGGCCAGGAAGGCGCCGGCGGCCAGCGCCGTCACCACCGAGACCGCCATCACCGGCACCGACGGCTCGGCGCGGGAGAGTTCGGTGAACGCCAGCACCACCGCGACCACGGCGGTGCAGGCCGCGAAGGTCGCCGAGGCGGCGATCGGCGTGCGGGCGCGGTCCGCGGCCGCGCCCAGGGCGGGGCCGGCGGCCAGCAGGCAGACCGCGACGATCGGCAGGTTGATCCAGAAGATCCACGGCCAGGAGGCGACGGAGAGGATCCCGCCGCCCGCGGTGACGCCGAGCGCGAGACCCACCGCCCCGGTGGTGCCCCACACGCTGACCGCGCGGTCCCGGGCGGGACCGGCCGGATAGGCGGCGCTGAGCAGCCCGAGGGTGGACGGGACGAGCAGCGCCGCGGCGACGCCCTGCCCCACCCGGGCGGCGATCAGCGGCGCCGCGGAACCGGCCAGCGCGGCGCCCACCGAGGAGGCCGCGAACAGGAGTTGGGCGGCGAGGAAGACCCGGCCGGCGCCGAAGGCGTCGGAGAGCTGGCCGCCCAGCAGCAGGCACCCGGCGAAGAAGATGGCGTAGGCGCTGACGATCCACTGCAGGGCGACGGTGGAGAAGTGCAGGCTTCCCCCGATGTCGGGGAGCGCGACGTAGATGATGGAGAAGTCCAGTGCCACCAGCAGCTGCGCGCCGGCGAGCGCGGTCAGCAGGCGGGGGCCCGGGATCGGTCCGGGAGAAGCGTGCACTGCGGGTCAGCCTCCAGGGAGAGTCGTCGGGTCAGCCCAGAGCGGTGAGTGCCTTCATGAAGACGTCCCAGAACCGCTCCGTGTCCAGGTGCGTCGCCACCTTGGCGTTGGGGGTCCGTCCGGTGACACCGTACAGGTCGACCACGGTCGCGCCCCGGGTGAACTCTCCGCGCAGTTCGATGGAGACCGGCGCCTCCACGCAGTCGACCAGCGTCGGGTCGAGGACGCGGGCGATGGCGACCGGGTCGTGCAGCGGCGCGTCGGGCAGGTCCCAGATCTGGTCGTAGGTGCTGGAGCGGAAGCCCAGCAGGGAGGCCGAGACCTTGCTGATGTGCGTGCCGACGTCGAGGATGCGCTTCATCACCTCGGCGGTCACCGGCGCCTGGTGAGTGACGTTCAGGCCGCAGTAGGTGATCGGGACGCCGCTGCTGAGCACCTCGTGGGCGGCCTCCGGGTCGACCAGGATGTTGTACTCGGCGTACGGCGTGGTGTTGCCGCGGTGGGTCGCGCCGCCCATGCAGACGATCTCCTTGATCCGCGCCCGGTCGTCGGGGTGGCGGGCGAAGAGGCCGGCGATGTTGGTCTGCGGGCCGGTGACCACGAGGGTGATCGGCTCGGGGCTGTCCACCAGCAGGTCGTGGATGAGGTCGACGGCGTGGGCCGACTGCAGCGGGACCTCCGGCTCCGGGAACTCCCAGCCGTCCAGGCCGGTTTCGCCGTGCACGTCGTCGCCGATCAGCAGCGTGCCGGTGAGCGGCTTCGGGTAGCCGGCGGCCACCGGGACGTCCAGCGCACCGGCGAGCGAGCACATCCGGCGGGCGTTCAACGCGGTCTTCTCGACGGTCTGGTTGCCGGCGCTGGTGGTGACGGCCTTCAGCTCGACGCGCGGGTCGCCGACGGCCAGCAGGATGGCCATGGCGTCGTCGTGGCCGGGATCGCAGTCCAGGATGATGGGCGTGGGCACGGGAACCTCCGGATCAGGTGGTGGCGGTGACGGTGCGGTAGAAGGACAGGTGCTGCCGGCCGGCGGTGGCGAACGACTCCCGCAGACGCCCGGCCAGGGCCAGGTCGGCCGGGGTCGGCTCGACCGGAGGCGCGTCCAGGGCGCGGCGCAGCGCCTCGGTGACGGCCCGCGCGTCGCCGGCCGGGACGACCTCCGCCGCCGAGTAACCGGCCAGCAGCGCCGGCAGGTTGCCGGAGTCGCTGGCCACGATGCGGCGGTGGCAGATGACGGCCTGGGCGACGGAGAGCGAGAACGGCTCGCCGTGCGCGCCGCGGTCGACGGTCGGATGGAGGATCACGTCGGCGGCCCGGACGGCGGCCCAGCTCTGCTCGGGACGGTAGTGCGTGAAGTGCACCCGGCCCTTGTCGCGCCAGGTCTCGGCCCGCTGCATCAGGGCGTCGGGGATGCCCGGCGGCCAGATCAGGTGGCGGGTGCCGGCGTGGACGAAGTGCAGGTCGGCGCCCTCGTCCAGCAGGGTCAGCGCGGCCTCCAGGCTCAGGTGGGAGCCCTTCCAGCGGGTCAGCCGGCTCGGCTGGAGCACGGTCGGGGCGCCGCCGCCCGGCAGCGCGAACGGCTCCTCCGCCAGCGGCAGCGCCAGCGGCAGGGTGACGGCGCCGGCGGCGGGGAGCCGGCGGCGGACCTCGCCGGCCACGAACGCGGAGTGCGCCGCGACCGTCCCGGGCAGGCCGGCGAGGAACGCCCACTGGCCGGGGTCGTCGTCGATGTTGTGCAGGTCGAAGACGAACCGGCCCCGCCAGCCGCGGCCGCGCAGCAGGTCGACGACGGCGGTGACCACCTCGGGCTTGTGCCACTGCGGGTTGTGCCAGTGCACCAGGTCGGCGCCCCGCAGGCGGTCCGCGAGGTCGGCGTTCAGCTCCGGGGACGACGGCCGGGCGATGTCCAGGGCCGGGTGGTGCGCGCAGCCCGGCGAGTCCGGCGTGCCGACGACCGCCGTCACCTCGCAGGGCAGCGCGGCGAGTTGGCCGACCAGCGCGTTCAGGTGGGTCTCGACGCCGCCGGTGACCGGCAGGCCGGTCCAGTGCAGGTGGACGATGCGCACCGGGCTCAGCCCTCCCCGTGCGGGGGGACGTCCTCGGCGAGCCGGAAGCCCATCGCGTACAGCGAGCGCGGGTAGGGGCCGTGCCGGCGCTGGCAGCGGGCGAGGTCGCGGAACCGGTTGAACGCGCCGCCGCGCGCGATCCGGTACGCGCCCATCCGCAGGTACAGGTCGTCCTCCACCAGCGCGCCGCCGGGGTAGGGGCGGTAGGTGCTGCTGGTGTACTCCTCGACGTTGCCGGCCAGGTCCAGCGCGCCGCACCAGGCGCGGCCCCGCGGGAAGACGCCCACCGGACTGGTCATCAGCAGGCCCGACTCCAGGGTGTTGGCGGCCTCGGCGTTCCAGTCGCCGCCCCACGGGTAGCGCGGGCCCTCCGGTCCGCCGGCCGCGTACTCCCACTCCTGCTCGGTGGGCAGCCGGAACCGGCGGCCGGTGCGCCGGCTCAGCCAGGCCGCGTAGGCGTCGGCGCTGTCGGCGGTGACGGTGTGCACCGGGTGGTTGGCGGCGGACGGCGCGAAGCGGCCGTAGCTCCAGCCGCTGGGCAGCTCGTGGTGGCCGGTGTCCTTGAGGAAGACGGCGTACTCGGCGTTGGTCACCGGGTACACGGCGAGCCGGAACGCGGCGACGTCCACCGGGTGGCGCGGGCACTCCTTCTGCACCCAGGACCGCTGCACGCCGAACTGCTCGGCGTCCCGGTGCAGTTCGTCGACCTCGTCGTCCGGGGTGCCGATCAGGGCCCGGCCGGCGGGCACGTCCACCATGGCGGGGTCGTCCCAGCGGATCCGCGGGTCGCCGGCCAGGGCGAGCACGGTGGCCGCCGCCAGGCGGTCCTCCAGGGCGAGCGACGGGTCCTCGGCGGCGGCGGCCAGCTTGCCGGTGTCCGGCCCGCCGAGCAGGCCGGTGAACTCCAGCCGCTCGGCCCGCGGTTCGACGTAGCCCTCGGGCAGGCCCATGGCGGCCCGGTCGGTCAGGGCGTTGATGTCGGCGTCGACCAGGTTGCGGTGCGCGATGTGGGACGTCACGGGCCCTCCTTGGCGGTCGGGTGTGGCTCCGGTGCGGGGCGCGGGCCGGCACCGGGCGGGCGCGCCCCGGCCGGGGTCACCGGGCGCCCCGGTCGGCGGTGTGCAGGGGCAGGCCGAGGGCGCCGAGGTGGCCCATCCGGCGGTCCTTGACCTCCAGGTAGCCCTCGTTGAACGGGGTGCGGAAGCCGCCGATCGGGACCCGGTCCTTGACCACGATGCCCTGGGCGGTGAGCTGTTCCACCTTCTCCGGGTTGTTGGTCATCAACCGCACCCAGGAGACGCCGAGTTGGCGCAGGCAGTCGGCGGCCGAGGTGAAGTCCCGCCCCTCGGCGGGCAGCCCCAGCGCGAGGTTGGCGCTGATGGTGTCGTGCCCGGCCGCCTGGAGGGCGTAGGCGCGGATCTTGTTCGCCAGGCCGATGCCCCGGCCCTCCTGGCGCAGCATGTAGACGAGGACGCCGTTGCGGGAGGCGATGATGGCGTCCACCGCGGCGGCCAACTGCGGTCCGCAGTCGCACTTCTCCGAGCCGAGGACGTCCCCGGTGAAGCAGGCGCTGTGGATCCGCACGATGGGCGGCTCGTCGGACTCGCTGTGCGGGGCGATCGTGCGCAGCGTCACGACCTCCTCGGTGTCCTCCCTCCCGGCCGTGCCGGGCCGGCCGAAGACGGTCAGCTGCATCAGGGTGGAGCCGACCGGCACGGGGGCGCTGGCCAGCCGGAGCAGGGTGTCCGCGGTTTCCTGAGTCGTCGTCATGGTGTCCCCTATCGCTTCGAGTGCGGGGTGGTGTCGGCGTCGATCTCGTAGACCCGCCCGTCGTAGGAGGAGGCGAGGAAGCGGCCGGGCGCGCCGGCCGGGGCGAGCGAGGAGATGCCGGCCACGGTGGGCCGCAGGTCGGCCACCCAGGAGGCGGTCTCCGGGTCGTAGACGGCGACCCGGCCGTGGTAGCCGCCGGTGGCGACGACGCCGGTGAGCGGGTCGACGGCGACGCACTTGATGCTGTTGCGGTGCGGGGTGGGCACCGCGGCCAGCTGCTCGCCGGAGGCGCTCCAGATCCGCAGCGTCAGGTCCCGTCCGACGCTGGCGAACCGGCCGTCGGGCAGCGCGGCGGCGCCGTTGGCGATCCGGGCGTGGGCGTGCTCGTCGACGGCGATCGGCTCCATGGACGGCAGCGCGTGCCAGGCGGCGGCGCCGGTGGCGCAGACGCTGAACAGGACGTCGCCCCGGACGGCGATGCCCTTGATGGCGTTGTCGTGGATGCGGTGGGTGGCGGCCAGCCGCAGGCCGGCGCCGGTGTCGTCGCGCAGGACCAGCACCTCGCCGGTGTAGGTGCCGACGATCAGCGCGTCGCCGGTCCTGGAGCTGTGCACGGCGGCGCAGTTGAGCGGGGAGCGGTGCTGGTGCAGGGCGGTGCCGGCGGCGGCGTCGAAGACGGTGCCGAGCTGGCCGCCGCTGACCACGGCGTCGCCGACCTGGGTGACGAAGTTGCAGCAGCTGCCGAGTTCGGCGACGACCCGGCCGTCGCGCTTCACCGTGCCGCTGTCGCCGACGGTGTAGCGGCCCTCGGCGGTCAGCGCGACCGCGTTCAGGCCGGGGGTCGGTTCGACGCCCGTGAGGTCCCAGCTGCCGTCCTCGCGGTCGAAGACGGCGTAGCCGGAGCCGAAGGTGCCGAACACCCAGCGGGTGTCGTCGAGCTTGGCGCAGGAGCGCAGCCACACGTCGGCCGGCACCTCGCTGGTCAGCAGGTGGACCGGGTCGGCGCCCGGGTCCAGCTGCCACAGCCGCACGGTGCGGTCGTAGCTGGAGCTGAGCAGGATGCCGTGGTCGGCGTCCCAGGCGAGGCGCTTGATGCCGGCGTCGTGGACCTGGTGGCGGCGGGTGCCCCGGGGGTCGATCAGGATGAGCTCGCCCTCGTCGTTGCCGAGCGCGAAGCTGTCCGGGCCGAGGACGGCGACGGTGTCGGTCTCGATGTCGCCGAGGTCCACGGTGCTCAGCAGGGCGCCGGTCTCCGGGTTCCAGCGGCGGACCGTGCCGTCGTCGCTGGTGGTCACCAACTCGGCGCCGCCGCGCACCCATTCGACCGACAGCACGTCCGCCTCGTGGCCCTCCAGGCGGTGCAGGAGCCGGCCGTCGAGGTCGTAGACGCGGGCGACGTGGTCGCGGGAGGCGGTGGCGACACGGGTCTCGTCGGGGGAGACGACGGTCATCTCGACGTCGTCCTTGTGGTCGGTCAGGACGGTGATGAGACGCAGGTCCGGCACCGACCACAGGCGGGCGGAGTAGTCGCTGCTGGAGGTGACCACGATGCGGCCGGAGGCGGAGAAGCGGCACTGGTTGGCGAGGTGGTCGTGGCGGGCCTCGGCGACGGCCGTGCGGGTGGCGGCGTCCCACAGGACGACGCGGTTGTCGTATCCGGCGGTCACCACGAGACCGCCGTGCGCGTCGATGCCGCTGATCGGCGAGGAGTGCTTGATCACAAGGGTCTCCTTGGGCTCGTTGGAGCGTGGCCGCGACCGGGCGCGGTCCGTGGAGTGGGCGTGACGAGGCGCCTCGGCGCAAGGCGCGGTGGGATCCGACCTGGTGACGCGGGATCAGCCTGGTGCGGTGGAACGGCCGGTCGCGCCGGGCATCCCGGTGACGGGGGCCCGGTGCCGACCGGCGGTCGACACAGGAAACGCCGGCCGCTGGGCCGGTGAGGATCGCCGGATCGCAGGCCGACGGAAACGGCCCACGACGGGGCCAAGGAAGGACGCTAGTTCGCGTGCATGTCCCCGTCAACAATGCGGCGGACATGTCTTGATCCCGACCGCTCGCCCACCCTCCCGGGTGACGGCCGGCCGACGCCGGCATGAACGCGCACCCCGGCCGGACCGCTCCGATCCCCGCCATGACCGGCGGATTCCGGAGCAGTCCCGTCCGCACCCGGAACACCCCCCGACCACCCGGGACAGGGCACCGATCGAGCCAAACCGCCGAGGCCGGGTTGCTGAAACAACGTCAGAACGCATTCGATGAAAGGGAATCGACCAAGGAGGCGCAGTGAACGAACTGGACGGCGCACTGGAGTTCCTCGACGACTCGGGCCCCGAGTTCGGACCCGGAGTCAGCAACCACGGCCCGATGGCCGCCGAGGCCCTCGCCCGGCTCGGGCACGCCGACGCCATCGCGTCCTGGGTCAGCTCCTACCGCAAACTGCTCTACCAGGACACCTACAGCCACTTCGACACCCTCACCGAGGAGAACTGGCGCCAGGCCCTCGGCAACATGCGGCTGATGGGCGACTGGGTGGAGTTCTTCCGCCGCGAACTCGACGGCGCCCCGTGGACCGAGGTCCTCGCCAAGTGGTGGCCCCGCCTGCTGCCCGGCTTCTCCGCCGGCGGCGGCCACGGCGTGATCCGCACCGGCCACGCCGTCCGGATGCTCGACGAGGCGCACACCCCGTGGCGGATCGAGGAACTCGCCCGCGGCCTCGGCTACTGGGCCGCCCGATTCCAGGAACTGCCGGAGGGCACCGCCTCCCACGACCGCGACCTCGACCAGGCCTGGGCCGCCGTCCCCAAGCTGCGCAGCGGCCAGGGCGACGGAATGATCTTCCGGATCCGGCTCGAATCCCTCTGGCTGGAACCGGACTTCGCCCCCGCCGTCGACTCCCTGCGCCTCGACGGCGACCCCGGGCAGATGCTCAGCCGGCTGACCCGCACCACCGCCACCAGCTACCTGACGGACGACCACGACCGGCCGATGGCCTTCGTCCACGCGCTCACCACCCCCGCCGCCGTCCGCCTGGTCCTGCCGCACCTGCCCGCCGAACTGCACTGGCCCAGCGTCGCCGCCGCCGTCCGGTTCAGCGCCGCCATCCGCTGCGCCTACGGCACCGGCCGCAAGGAGCACCGGCCGTTCGAGCCCGTCCGGGACTACGCCACGCTCGCCGAACGCGCCCTGGCCTCGGAGGACCCGCACGCCATCAAGTACGTGGAGGCCTGCCGGCGCGAGGACGCCCTCAGCCCCGACCCCGTGTACGGCCTGGCCGCGACGCACTGGGTGCGGCTCTGCGAGACCCAGTCCTACTGACCCCCGTACCGCGCCGTACTGGCCCCCGACCGACGGACCGGTGATGGAACGACCCTGGTGGCACGACGCCGTCATCTACCACGTCTACCCGCGAAGCTTCCTCGACACGGACGGCGACGGCGTCGGCGACCTGCCCGGCGTCCGCCGACGGCTGCCGCACCTCGCCCGGCTCGGCGTCGACGCGCTGTGGCTGTCGCCGTTCTTCGCCTCGCCGATGGCCGACTTCGGCTACGACGTCAGCGACCACACCGCCGTCGACCCGCTGTTCGGCACCCTCGACGACTTCGACGAACTCCTCGACGCCGCCCACCGGCACGGCCTGCGCGTCCTCGTCGACTACGTCCCCAACCACACCTCCGACCGGCACCGCTGGTTCCGGGACGCCCTCGCCGACCCGCACGGCCCCCGGCGCGACTGGTACGTCTGGCGCGACCCCGCCCCCGACGGCGGACCGCCGAACAACTGGATCACCCTGTTCGGCGACCGCGCCTGGACCCTCGACCCCGCCAGCGGCCAGTACTACCTGCACTCCTTCCTGCCGTCCATGCCCGACCTCGACTGGCGCAACCCCGCCGTCCAGGACGCCATGTTCGACGTCGCCCGGTTCTGGCTCGACCGCGGCGTCGACGGCTTCCGGGTCGACTGCGCCCCGCTCATCGCCAAGGACCCGCAGCTGCGGGACAACCCGCCCGCCCCCGGCGGCAGTTCGGCCCACCACCGGGAGATGGGCGGCTTCGACGACCAGATCCACCTGCACGACCAGGGCCACCCCGACCTGCACCCCCGCTACCGCGACTTCCGCGCCCTGCTCGACACCTACGGCGCCGTCGCCCTCGGCGAGGTCCACGAGTACGACTGGCCCGCCTGGAGCCGCTACTTCGGCCAGGACCTCGACGAACTCCACCTGCCGATCTGCTTCGGCCTGCTCGGCGTCGACTGGCGGCCCGAACCGGTCGCCCGCACGGTGCGCGCCGTCCTCGACGCCGTCCCGCCCGGCGCGGCCGCGACCTGGGTGACGGGCAGCCACGACGACCCGCGGGTCGCCTCCCGGGTCGGCGCCGCCCAGGCCGCCAACGCGATGCTGCTGCTGCTCACCCTGCCCGGCACCGCGATCCTCTACAACGGCGACGAACTCGCCATGCCCGACGCCGAGATCGCCCCCGACCGGATCCGCGACCCCTGGGGCCTGCGCACCCCCGCCCTCAGCCGCGACCACGCCCGCTCGCCCATGCCGTGGACCTCCGACGCACCGTCAGCGGGCTTCACCGCCCCGGAAGTCGAACCCTGGCTCCCGATCACCGTCCCGCCCGCCGGGACCGTGCAGCAGCAGGAGGCCGACCCCGGCTCCCCGCTGTCCTTCACCCGCGACCTGCTCGCCCTGCGCCGCGCCACCCCGGCCCTGCGCACCGGAACCCTCACCCTCCTCGACGCCCCGGACGGCGTGCTCGCCTACACCCGTTCGGCCGGCGCCGGACCCGACCTGCTGGTCACGCTCAACCTCACCGACCGCCCCGTCCCGATCGGCGGCCTGCTCGCCCGACGGCCGTCCTGGGACCGCCTGCTGTCCACCGCCCGCACCACCGACACCCTCGCCGTCCTGACCCCCGACGAGGGCGCCGTGTGGGCCTGGCCGCAGCCCGACTGAGCCGGACCACCGACCCGGCGGCCGGCTACCGCCCGGCCAGGGGCGCCAGCGGGCCCGGGTACAGGAACTCCTTCGCGGGGACCGTCGTCCCGTGCGCCCAGGCGTCGAAGAACCCCGTCAGGTCCCGGCCCGAGACCCGCGCCGCCAGCGCCTCGAACTGCGGGAAGGAGGCGTTGCCGCAGGCGTGCTCGGCGGTCCACCGGCGCAGCGTGGCGAAGAACGCCTCGTCACCGACGGTGCGCCGCAGGGCGTGCAGCATCAGCGAGCCCTTGAAGTACAGGGCGGCGTCGAGCTCCCGGCCCGCGCCCGGGTCGTAGAGCCGCGTCGACCAGTACGACGGGTCGTCCCGGTTGGCGGCGACCTCGGCGGCGTAGAAACCGGTGTCGAGGTCGGCGCCCTTGTGCTCCTCCCACAACTGGTTGGCGTACTGGGCGAAGCACTCGGCGAGGCAGCCGTCGCGCCAGTCGGTGAACGAGACGCTGTCGCCGAACCACTGGTGGGCGTTCTCGTGCACCACCGGCGCGTCGAAGATGCCGCCGCTGTAGGTCGGCCGGCTCTGCGTCTCCAGGGCGATCGGACCGAGGCCGGGATCCTTCTGGGCGCCCACCACGATCGCGCCCGCCGAGGAGAACGGGTAGGGGCCGAACTTCGACGCCAGGAAGGCCAGGACGTCCTGCTGCTCGGCCTCCGCGGCCGGGTCGATCACCGCGTCCGGGCTGTACGCCGTGATGACCGGCGTGCCGTCGGGCAGCTGCGCCCGGTGGACGGTGAACCTGTCGACGGCGACCGTGCTGAGGTACGTCGCCATCGGGCGGTCCTCGTTCCACCGGAAGGTCGTCCTGCCGTTGCCGGCGGTGGTCGGCCCCGGGCGGCCGTTGCCGATGGCGGTCCAGCCGTCCGGGACGGTCGCGGTGAGGGCGAACGTGGCCTTGTCGGAGGGGTGGTCGTTGGACGGGTACCACGAGGTCGCGGAGTGCGGCTCCCCCGCCACGTTCGCGCCGCCGTCGGCCAGGGTGTGCCAGCCCTCGGCGTCGGGCGTCCCCGCGTACGCCACCCGGACGGTGAACACCGCGCCCCGGGCGAGCTTCCGGGCCGGCACCACGTCCAGCTTGTGCGCGCCGGACCGCGAGAAGGACCGCGCCGGCACGCCGTCCACGACGACCGAGGCGACCGTGAAGCCCTTCAGGTCCAGGCTGAACCGGTCCAGCGCCCGGGTGGCCCGCGCGGTGACGGTGGTGTCGCCGTCCAAGTGGTCGGTGCGGGCCGGGTCGTAGGCGATCCGGACGTCGTAGTGCGCCACGTCGTAGCCGCAGTTGCCGTCGTCGGGGAAGTACGGGTCGCCCACCCCGGTCGCCGCCGAGGCGGGCAGGGCGGTCAGGGCGACGCCGACGGCGGTCGCGAGCGCGAGCGTGGTGGCGGTGCGTCGGGTGCGCATCTCCGGGATCTCCTCGGGGTGACGTACGGTCAGGAACGGGCGGCCGCGAGCTGCCACAGCACGCCGATCAGGGCGTTGGTGCTGGTGGTCTCCGTCGCCGGATCGACGTTGGCGAGGTCGTCGCACGCCTCGTGGATGCAGTCCGACATGCCGGTGCTGAAACCGGACGACGGGATGCCGGCATTGCCGAAGGACTCGTTGTCCGAGCCGCCCACGCCGATGTCGAAGGTGTCGAACCCCCGGTCGGTGAACCACGACTCGAAGGCCCGCGCGGCCGTGGCGTCGACCTGCGGCCCGTCCTTCACCACGAGCCACTGCCGCTTGTTCCTGCTGCCCGCCTGGTCGAAGTTGAGGTAGAGGTCGATCGCCCCGCGGTCGGCGGCGGACAGGCCCTTGACGTAGTCGGCGGAACCGACCAGCCCGACCTCCTCCGCACCCCACCAGGCGAACCGCAGGTGCCGTGCGGGCTTGAGCCGGGCCTCGGCCACCTTGAGGGCGGTGGTCAGCACCGCCGCCGAACCCGACCCGTTGTCGTTGATGCCCGGCCCCTCCACCACGCTGTCCAGGTGGGCACCGGTCAGCAGCACGTGGTTCGGGTCGCCGCCCGGCCAGTCGGCGACCAGGCTGTACCCCGCCCTGCCGTCGTGCTCGAAGCGGTGCAGCTCGGTGCGGAACCCGGCCCGGTCCAGCGCGTGCCGCACGTACGCCACCGACTCCGCGTACCCGGAGGTGCCGTGCGCGCGGTTGCCGCCGTTGCGGTCGGCGATCCGCTGCAGGGCGGCCAGGTGCGGCATCACGTCCTGCTCCGCGACGGTCGGGGGCACGCCCCCGGCCGGCGCGGCCGCGGCCGAGCCGGCGGCCGGGAGCGTGGACAGGACCAGGGCCACCCCGAGGACCCGGGCGGCGAACGGCAGTTGACGGAGGGAGGACTTCACGCGGAGACCTTTCGGAGCGGAACCGGACCGCGGCCCGGCGGACCCCGCCACCCTCGCCGCCCGGTGTCAGGAAGTTGTCAGGAACCGGTGGGGAAGTGGTCCCCGATCGCCCGGAACCGACAGACCGACAGGTCAGCGGCCCGCTCGGGCGTTCTACGATCATCGGCATGTGCGCACACGTCGTCGTCGCCGAGGACGACCCCAAGCAGGCCGACCTCGTCCGCCGGTACCTGGAACGCGAAGGACACCACGTGGTCGTCGTCCACGACGGCCGCGCCGCCCTGCGCGAAGCCCGCCGCGAACCGGCGCAACTCCTCGTCCTGGACGTGATGATGCCCGAACTGGACGGCCTCGGCGTCTGCCGCGCCCTGCGCGCCGAATCCGCCCTGCCCGTGCTGATGCTCACCGCCCGCACCGCCGAGGAGGACCTGCTGCTCGGCCTCGACCTCGGCGCCGACGACTACCTCACCAAGCCCTACAGCCCCAGGGAACTCGTCGCCCGGGTCCGCGCCCTGCTCCGCCGCGGCACCCCGCCCGCCCGCCCCCGGGACACCGCCGCACCGCCGGCCGCCCTCACCGCCGGACCCCTGACCGTCGACCCGCTGCGCCACGAAGTCACCGCCCACGGACGGCCCGTCAGCTGCACCCCCGCCGAATTCACCCTGCTGGAAGTGCTCGCCGCCCAGCCCGGCCGGGTCTTCACCCGGGCCCAACTGCTGGAACACCTGCACGGCATCGACCGGTACACCACCGCCCGCACCGTCGACACCCACGTGATGAACCTCCGCCGCAAGATCGAACCCCACCCGCGCCGCCCCGCCACCCTCCTGACGGTCTACGGCATCGGCTACAAGCTCGCGGAGGAACCGCGCGTTGCCCCGTGACACCCCGCTGCGCCGCAGCCTGACGGCCCGTCTGCTCGCGCTCTCCGCCCTGGTCTCGCTCTGCTCCATCGCCGCGACGGCCTGGCTGGCCGCCCGCACCACCACCGGCGCCATCCGACAGGAACAGACCCAGGCCGTCGCGGACCACACCCGGATCTACCACCAACTGCTCGGCTACGCCGCCACCCACCCCGACTGGAGCGGCGCCCAGGACACCGTGCGGCAGCTCGCCGCCGCCACCGGCCAGCGCATCGTCCTCACCACCCCCCGCTCCGAACCCGTCGTCGACTCCGCCGCCCCGGCCACGGTCCCGCCGCCGGACCCCGCCGCCGACCGGCCGCCCCTCGCCCGGACGCCCACCGCCATCGTCGACCCGCTCTCGGTCGACCTCGCCCTGCTGCCCGACGCACCCGCCGACCGGATCGACGCCCGCGCGGCGGGCCCGTTCCGGCCGACCCCGGAGGAACACCGGGCCCGCGCCAACGAACTCACGCAGCAGGCCGAGTGCCTCCGGACGACGCTCGGCATCGAGGCGACCGTCACCGACGACCTCGCCGGACGACCTCAGCTGCGCACCGCCGACGGCCGCCCGACCGGCCGGCGCTGCGAGACCCCGATGGTGGCCAGCGCCCCCGACAGCACCGCGGCGGTCGCCCTCGCCGACCTCGGCGCGCTGGTCAACGCCTGCCTGGCCCGCCAGCAGGTCCGGGCCGTCACCCTCTCGCTGGGACCCGACGGCGTCCCCACCGGCGAGCCGCGCCAGGACCGGGCGGCCACCGAGTGCCTCACCAACGCCCGCCGCCAGCAACTCGTCCCGTACGTGGCGCCGCCCGTGCTGCTGTTCGTCGGCACCCCGGCCGCCCCCGCCGGCCAGGCCCCCGGGCTGACCGCCGCCCACCCGGGGCGGGTCGCCGAAGTCGCCGCGCTGGTGCTGGCGGTGACCGTGGCCGTCACGGTGGCGGTCGGGCTGCGGCTCTCCCGGCCGCTGCACGCGCTCACCCACGCCGCCCGGCGGATGGCCGACGGCGACCTCTCGGCCCGGGTCCGGGTGACCGGCCGGAACGAGATCTCCCGACTCGCCGCCGCCTTCAACGCCATGGCCGAGCGGCGCGGACAACTCGAGGAACTGCGCAAGGCCATGGTCGGCGACGTCGCCCACGAACTGCGCACCCCGCTCAGCAACATCCGCGGCTGGCTGGAGGCCGTCGAGGACGGCGTCGCCACCGCCGACCGCGCCCTGACGAGCTCGCTGCTCGAAGAGGCCATGCAGCTCCAGCACCTCATCGACGACCTGCGGGACCTCGCCGCCGCCGACGCCGGCGAACTCGTCCTGCACCCCGAACCCGTGGACCTCGACGACCTGTTGGCGCAGGTCGCCAACGCGCACGGGGCGCAGGCGAAGACCTCCGGCGTCGCCCTGGCCGTCGAACCGTCCCCCGCCGCGGCCCCCGAGGTCCTCGCCGACCCGGTGCGACTGCGGCAGGCCCTCGGCAACCTCGTCTCCAACGCCGTCCGCCACACCCCGCCCGGCGGCACCGTCACCCTGCGGGCCCGCGCCGCCGACGGCGCCGTGCTGGTCGAGGTCGCCGACACCGGCCGCGGCATCGCCGCGGCCGACCTGCCGCTGGTGTTCGAACGCTTCTGGCGGGCCGACCGGTCCCGCAACCGGCAGACCGGCGGCAGCGGCCTCGGCCTCGCCATCGTCCGCAAGATCGCCGAACTCCACGGCGGCACCGTGCAGGTGGCCAGCACCCCGGGCGCGGGCTCGGTGTTCACCGTGACCCTGCCGGCGGCCGAGTTCTGAGAGCGCTCTCGACACGGGCGGCGGGCGCTAGGCTGCTGGCAGCAGGAGCGCGATCACGGCCTGGTGCGTGGGCGTACGGCGGCGAAGAGGAGTGCAGGGTGGGCGAGGCCGAGGCGGGAACGGGCGGGCGCCCCACCCTGGAGTCGGTGGCCGAGCTGGCCGGCGTGTCCCGGGCCACCGCCTCCCGGGTGGTCAACGGCGGTGCGGGCGTGCGCGCCCCGCTGCGGGAGAAGGTCGAACGGGCCGTCGCCGAGCTCGGCTACGTGCCCAACCCGGCCGCGCGCACCCTGGTCACGCGGCGCAACCGGGCGATCGGCGTGGTCGTCGCCGAACCCGAGGCCCGGTTCTTCTCCGACCCGTTCTTCGCCCAGCACCTGCGCGGCATCAGCCGCGAACTGGCCGCCGCCGACAACCAGATGGTGCTGCTGCTGGCCGAGGACGAGCGGGACCACGAGCGGATCGGCCGCTACCTGGCCGGCGGCCACGTCGACGGCGTCCTGCTGTTCTCGCTGCACCGCTCCGACCCCACCCCCGAGACCGCCCAGCGCCTCGGGCTGCCCTTCGTGGTCGGCGGACGCCCCGGCTGGTCCGGCGCCGAGTCCGACCGCGACGTGGTCTACATCGACAACGACAACCGCGGCGGCGCCCGGCTCGCCGTCCAGCACCTGCGCTCCCTCGGCCGCGAGCGGATCGCCACCATCACCGGGCCGCTCGACCAGACCTCCTCGATCGACCGCCTCGACGGCTACCGCGACCTGCTCCCCGACGGCGACGAGGACCTGATCGCCGTCGGCGACTTCACCGCCGACGGCGGCATCCGCGCGATGACCGAACTGCTCGACCGCCGCCCGGACCTGGACGCGGTGTTCGCGGCCTCCGACTCGATGGCCTCCGGGGCGATCCGGGTCCTGCGGGCGGCCGGGCGGCGCATCCCCGAGGACGTCGCGGTGGTCGGCTTCGACGACGTGGAGTCGATCGCGGCCTGGACGGATCCGCCGCTGACCACCGTCCACCAGGAGATCGAGGAGATGGGCCGGCTGATGGCGCGTCAGCTCCTGCGCAGGCTCAACGACCCGAAGGCCTCGGCACCGTCCTCGGTGATCATCCCGACCCGGCTGGTGGTGCGCGGGTCGGCCTGACGGGCCGCCTCCCGGGCCGGTGCGGACCCGTCGGGGGCCGCGCCGGCCCGGGAGGCGCTCGCGGTGCCGGCCCGGTCAGTCGAACGGGATCCGCAGGACGGAGGCGCTGCCCTGGGACGAGGTGGCGCCGGTGCGGAGTTGGGCCGGGGCGCTGCCGAGGGCGGGCCAGACCTCGATCGTGACGGTGCCGTCGCGCAGGTCGGCGAGCGGCCCGCCGGTGGTGGACCGCAGCCCGGCGGCCGTGGCGCTGTAGCGCTCCCAGCCGGGGACCGGGTCGGTGGCGAAGTAGCGGTACGTCTCGGTCCGGTCGACGGTGCCGTTGCCGTCGAAGTCGTAGGAGACGCGGGCCTGTTGGGCCAGCGCGACGGTGGTGCCCGCGTCGACGTACAGGTCGAAGTCGGTGCTGCCGCCGGTCCGGGCGGCACCGGTGAGGTGGCCGAGGGTGAACGTCACCGGCCGGTAGGGCGTGCCGTCGTGGTTGGCGCCGTCGCCGGCCGGGACGGTGCTGCCGGTCGCGCCGGTGCCGAAGGCGGGGGAGAGGGTGCCGTCGGGCCACAGGTAGAGGGTGTTCGCGCGGGTCTGCGGGACGGTCGGGGAGGGCGAGGGCGATGAGGGGGCGGACGGGGACGGCGAGCCGGTGGCGCCGCCGCTGCCGCCGTCGGGCCTGCTGCCGCGTTCGGAGGCGGTGGAGCGGGCCGGGACGGTCAGGCTGTAGCCGTCGGAGAAGTGCACGGTGCGGGTGGTGGCGGTGTAGTTGTGCGCCACGTGGGTGCGGGTGGCGCCGTTGACGAAGACCGCGGCCGTGGGGGTGTCCGCGGTGGCCGCCGGGTCGAGCGTGCCGAGGGCGGCGAGGTCGTAGACCCAGTGGTAGGTGTGCGCCCGGGACTCGCCCTCCTCCGGGGTGTAGCCGGCGTTCCCGGCGTCCCAGTCGGCCTTCGCGGCGGCCGGGTCGGTCAGCGCCTCGGCCTCCCACAGCAGGTCGCGCCAGTCGGTGAACGCGCCGCCGTTGTTGCTCTTCAGCTCGGCCAGGTTGGCGGCCAGGTCGTCCCGGCGGCGGGCGAGGTAGAGCGAACCCGAGGTGACGGGGAGGAAGTTGATGCCGTGGATCATGCCGGGCGCGGCCGTCCACCAGGTGGAGTACGCGGCGCCGGAGCCCCAGACCATGCCGGCCGTGGCGTGCTGGAACGCGGCCGGGAAGACCCGGTGGTCGGCGTCGAACCAGTACTGCTGAACGGAGTTGGCCTCGGTGGTGTACAGGTAGACGCCGAGGTCGCGCAGCGCGGTGTCGCCGGTCGCGGCGCCGAACAGCAGCAGGCCGGCGCCGAAGTTCAGCGACTCCGAGGAGGACTCCTCGTTGTTGCCGGCGGCGAAGCCGGCGTGGCCGGACGCCCAGCCGTGGCCCGCGTACGGGTCGAAGTTGCGCAGCCAGGGGAACCGGGCGTCGGCGCGGTCGGTGTTGGCCGCGTCCTTGGCCAGCAGCTTGACCATGCCGCCCCACTGCGAGTCGGCCGCCCAGGCGGTGTCGTAGCGGGCGACGGTGGCGGCGGCCTGCACGAAGTAGCCGTAGTGGAAGTGGTGGTCGTTGAGCTCGGCGTCGGTGCCGTAGGAGGCGGGGTAGCCGATCAGGGTCTTCCAGGTGGAGTCGTAGGCGAAGCCCGGTGAACCGGTGCCGGCGAACCAGGCCTGGAGCTTGCCCTTGATCAGCCCGAGCAGCTTGTCGCGGGCCACGGTGTCGCCCAACTGGTCGGCGATCGGCACCAGTTGGGCCAGCCGCCCGAGCGCCTTGCCGACCCAGTAGGTGTCGGTGGCGCCGTTGAACGGGTCGCTCGCGTCGGCGACCTGGTGCACGTAGCCGTCGAGCGCCGCCCGGTCGTACCCGCCCGCGTCCGGCAGCGAGGGCAGGACGCCGGTGACGGACTGCACGGTGGAGAAGGACGAGCCCTGACGGACCTTCATGGTGCCGCGCGGGGAGGTGTAGGCGAGGGAGGTCAGCGTGTCCGGGGTGGCCTGCCACTGCTGCGGGTAGAGCGCGAGGAGCGTGCCGCCGGCGGCGCCCTCCTGGGCGGCGGTGGTGGCGGTGAAGGTGGTGGTGAGCCGGCCCGCGGCCTCGTCGTAGGCCCAGCCGACCCTGGTGTCGGTGACGAAGTTGTAGGCGTACGTGCGGAACAGCGCGAGGTCGGCGGCGGAGGGCAGCAGCGCGACCGAGTAGTAGTCCTTGCTGCCGAGGTTCGCGGTCAGGGTGCTGCCGTTGACGCTCCAGCTGCTGCCGGTGGGCGCGAACAGGCCGTAGGAGTGGCCGGCGACGGTGATGCCGAGCACGCTGCCCTGGTTGCTGAAGACGGTCGGCGCCGAGGCGGTGGTGACCTGCGCGGCCCCGCCGGCGGCGTGCGCGAAGACGTACGGCAGGCCGTGGCCGATCGTCGCGCTGAAGGTGTGCGCGCCGTCCGCCCAGAAGGGGGTGACGGTCCAGTCCGACCAGCCGTCGACCCTGGTGTCGGGTGAGTTCAGGCCGGCCACGCCCAGGGTGAGGTCCTGGGTGTGGGTGTAGTCGTACTGGCGGCCGTCGGGGGTGACGGTCGGCGCGGTCGGGTAGCCGACCTCCAGGCCCGCGGCCCGGGCCTTGAAGGTCATCGGGTGGGCGTACAGGTTCTCCGAGTACGGGTTGCCCGCGTAGCGCTGGTAGATCAGCGAGGACCACCAGTCGTTGGTGGGAGCGGCCTGCCCGGCCGTCCGCGGGGTGGTCTTCGGGGTGACGGGCGCGCCGTCGGCGTTGCTCGGGCCGACGGTGCCGGCGGGGCGGGCGTCGCTGTAGCCGCCGAGGCCGACCCGGACGGTGGCGGCGGAGGCGGTGCCGGTGCCCAGGGCGGCGGTGACGGTCGCGGCGGCGGCCAGCGCCAGGGTGGTCAGGGCCGCGGTGGGGCCGCGCAGGGAGCGGAGCTTCATGGTCGGGTCCACCTTCGAGTGGGGGCGGGCGGAGTATGAGAGCGCTCTCAGCCAGCGGACCGTACGGGCGGGCCCGAAAGGGTGTCAACCGCCGTGACGGAGACTGTTGCGTTCAGAAGTCGAAAGCCCAGGTGGCGGTCCGTGCGAGATCACGTTCAGGTTTCGAGGGCTTGACGGGGGAGTTCCGGCCCGGCACTCTCTCGGCATCGGTTGAGAGCGCTCTCAGAAATTCGGGCGCCCGCCGCCTCCGCTCTGGTACCCCACCCACGCACCCGCCCCGCCCTGGAGGCCTTCGCATGGCTACCCCGAGAGTCCGCCGCTCCACCGCTGCCCTGGGCAGTACCGTCCTCGCCACCGCCCTCCTGCTCAGCGCCTGCGGCTCCGGCGGCACCGGGGCCGCGGACTCCGCCGACGGCAAGGTGACCCTCACGGTGGACCTGTTCGGCACCTTCGGGTTCAAGGAGGCCGGGCTCTACGACGAGTACACGAAGCTCCACCCGAACATCACCGTCAAGCAGACCGACACCCAGGACGAGGGCCAGTACTGGCAGGCGCTGCAGACCAAGCTCGCGGGCGGCGGCGGCCTCGCCGACATCCAGGGCCTGGAGGTCGGCCGGGTGGCCGGCGTGGTGCAGAAGCAGGCCGACCGGTTCACCGACCTGCGGACGCTCGGCATCGGCGACGTCAACGACGGCCTGGTGGAGTGGAAGGGCGCCGCGATCCGGACTGCGGACGGCAAGGTGCTCGGCGCGGGCACCGACATCGGCCCCGAGGCGATCTGCTACCGCACCGACCTGTTCAAGGCCGCCGGGCTGCCCACCGACCGCACCGAACTCGCCGCCAAGTGGTCCACCTGGCAGGGCTACCTCGACCTCGGCAGGCAGTACGCCGCCAAGGCCGGGGCCGGCCACGCCTGGACCGACAGCGCCGCGGGCATGTTCACCGCCGAGGTCGGCCAGCAGAAGGTCCGCTACGCCGACGAGTCCGGCAAGCCCGTGTACGACAGCAGCCCGGCCGTGAAGACCGCCTGGGCCGACGCCACCGCCCTGGTCGCCGACGGCCTGTCCGCCAAGCTCGCCCAGTGGACGCCCGAGTGGAACAAGGCGTTCTCCACCGGCAGGTTCGCCACCCTCTCCTGCCCCGCCTGGATGATCGGCTACATCAAGGGCCAGGCCGGCGACGCGGGAGCCGGCACGTGGGACATCGCCCCCGGACCCGGCCGCACCGGCAACTGGGGCGGCTCCTACCTGACCGTCCCGCGCACCGCCAAGCACCCCAAGGAGGCCGCCCAGCTGATCAAGTGGCTGACCGCCAAGGAACAGCAGGCCGCCCTGTTCACCAAGCAGGGCTCCTTCCCGTCCTCCACCGGCGCGCAGGACGCCATCAAGGACGCCACCGACCCGTACTTCAACAACGCGCCGATCGGCCGGATCTTCAGCGAATCGGCGAAGGCGATGCCCGCCCAGGTGCTCGGCACCGACGACGGCGTGATCGGCAAGGCGTTCACCGACGCCCTCGGCGAGGTCGAACGCACCGGCACCTCGCCCGACACCGCCTGGAAGCACGCCCTGGACAACATCAAGAAGGCCGACGGCAACTGACGGGCCGTCGGATCCAGGCAGTCGAACCCCGCCGGCCCGCCCCGCCGCCCACGCGGCGGCGGGACCGGCCGCCCCGTCGAAGGACCCCGCCCCATGGCCCTCAGCTCCACCGCCCGGCTGCCCGCCGCCGGGCCCGCGAAGCGGCCCGGCCGCCCGCGCCGCCGCCTCGCCCCGTACGGCTTCCTCGCCCCGTTCTTCGTGCTGTTCGCCGCGTTCGGACTGTTCCCGCTGCTGTACACCGCCTGGGTGTCGCTGCACCGGGTCGAACTCCAGACCTCCGACCGGGCGGACTGGCTCGGCCTGCAGAACTACAGCCGACTGCTCTCCGACCCGTTCTTCTGGAACGCGCTGCGCAACACCTTCACCATCGGCGTGCTCTCCACCGTCCCGCAGCTGCTGATGGCGCTGGGCCTGGCGCACCTGCTCAACCACCGGCTCCGCGGCCGCGCCTTCTACCGGGTGGCGATGCTGATGCCGTACGCCACCTCGGTCGCCGCCGCCACCCTGGTGTTCGCCCAACTCTTCGGCCGCGACTACGGATTGATCAACTGGGTGCTGAGCAGCACCGGCCTCCACCCGGTCGACTGGCAGGCCGGCACCTGGGCCTCCCAGTTCGGCGTCTCGGCCGTCGTCACCTGGCGCTGGACCGGCTACAACGCGCTGATCTACCTGGCCGGCATGCAGTCCGTCCCCGCCGAGCTGTACGAGTCCGCGGCCGTCGACGGGGCCTCCCGGTGGCAGCAGTTCCGGCACGTCACCGTGCCCGGACTGCGCCCCACCATCGTGTTCACCGTGGTCGTCTCCACCATCGGCGCCACCCAGCTGTTCGGGGAGCCCCTGCTCTACGAGGGCAATTCCGGCGGCGGCATCTCGCACCAGTACCAGACCCTCGGCCTCTACCTGTACGAGCAGGGCTGGACCTTCTTCCACCTCGGCCGGGCCGCCGCCGTCGCCTGGGTGATGTTCCTACTGATCGTCGTACTCGCCCTGCTCAACGCGGCGATCGCCGCCCGCCGCAACCGCACGGACCGGTGACCCGATGACCCACCCGACCCAGGTGCTCGACAAGCCCGCGGCCGCGCCCCGCAGTTCGGCCCGCCGCTCGCCCCGCCGGGCGCGACCGCCGCTGCACGGCGGACCGCTCGCCCACGCCGTGCTGATCGGCGCCACGCTGCTCGCCGTCTTCCCGTTCTACTGGACACTGGTCGCCGCCAGCCGCTCCAACGCCGAACTCAGCTCCGCCACCCCCGCGTTGACCCCGGGGCCCCAGCTGTTCCACAACTTCGGCGAGGCGCTCCGGCAGGCCGAGATCGGCAAGGCACTGGTCAACTCGCTGATCGTGTCCGGCACCGTCACCGCCGGCGTGGTGCTCTCCTCCACGCTCGCCGGCTTCGCCTTCGCCAAGCTGCGGTTCCGCGGCCGCGGCGCGCTGCTCGCCGTCACCGTCGGCACCATGATGATCCCGCCGCAGCTGGGCGTGATCCCGCTGTTCATGGTCATCGCCAGGCTCGACCTGCAGAACAAGCTGCCCTCGGTGATCCTGCCCTCGCTGGCCTCCGCCTTCGGCGTGTTCTTCATGCGCCAGTACCTGGCACAGGCGCTGCCCGACGAACTGGTCGAGGCCGGCCGGACCGACGGCGCCTCGCTGCTGCGGATCTTCCGGTCCATCGTGCTGCCCGTCGCCCGCCCCGGCATGGCCGTGCTCGGCATGCTCACCTTCATGGCCACCTGGAACGACTTCTTCTGGCCGATCGTCGCCCTCAGCTCCCAGAACCCCACCGTGCAGGTCGCGTTGAAGTCGCTCGGGCAGGGCTACGTCCCCGACCAGTCCGTGGTGATGGCCGGCACCCTGATCGGCACCCTGCCCGTGCTGGCCGTGTTCGCTCTGCTCGGCCGGCAGATCGTCGGCGGCATCATGCAGGGAGCCGTCAAGGGCTGACCCGGCCGTCCCCCCCCCCGCCGACGCACCCTCGAACCGTTTGGATGGCAGACCACATGACCGTCGACACTCCTCCCGCGACCGGCTCGGCCGCACCCGCCCGGTTCCCGGCCGGCTTCGTCTGGGGCGCCGCCACCGCCGCCTACCAGATCGAGGGCGCCGCCGACCGGGACGGCCGCACCCCGTCCATCTGGGACACCTTCGCCCGCCGCCCCGGCGCCGTCCGCAACGGCGACACCGGCGACATCGCCGCCGACCACTACCACCGCTACCGCGAGGACGTCGCCCTGATGTGCGAACTCGGCCTGCGCGCCTACCGGTTCTCGCTCGCCTGGCCGCGGGTGCGGCCCGGCGGCCGGGGCCCCGCCAACGAGGCCGGACTCGACTTCTACGACCGCCTGGTCGACGAACTCCTCGCCGCCGGCATCACCCCCGTCGCCACCCTCTACCACTGGGACCTGCCGCAGGAACTCGAGGACGAGGGCGGCTGGACCGACCGCGCCACCGCCCACCGCTTCGCCGAGTACGCGAGCATCGCCGCCCGCCGCCTCGGCGACCGCATCCCCACCTGGACCACCCTCAACGAGCCCTGGTGCAGCGCCTTCCTCGGCTACGGCAACGGCGTCCACGCCCCCGGCCGCACCGACCACGCCGCCGCCCTCGCCGCCCACCACCACCTGCTGCTCGCCCACGGCCTCGGCACCGCCGCGCTGCGCGCCGAACTCCCCGCCGGCGCACAGGTGTCGCTCACCCTCAACCTGGCCGCCGTCCGCCCGCTCACCGCCGGCCCCGCCGACCTCGACGCGGCCCGCAGGATCGACGGCCTCGCCAACCGGATCTACCTCGACCCGGTGTTCCGCGGCAGCTACCCCGAGGACGTCCTCGCCGACACCGCGCAGATCACCGACTGGTCCTTCGTCCGCGACGGCGACCTCGCCGAAATCTCCCGCCCCGTCGACTCGCTGGGCATCAACTACTACACGCCGACCGTCGTCGCGGCCGAGGCCGCCGAGCCCGCCGAGGGCGCCCCGCGCGGCGACGGGCACCAGGGCGGCAGCCCCTGGCCGGCCGACCGGGGCATCCGCTTCCTGCCCGCCCCCGGCACCCGCACCGCCATGGACTGGCCGGTCGACGCCGACGGCCTGTACGAACTCCTCACCCGGCTGCGCGACGACCTCCCGGGCGTCCCGCTGCTGGTCACCGAGAACGGCGCCGCCTACGAGGACTACAGCGACCCCAGCGGCGCCGTCCACGACCCCGAGCGGATCGCCTACCTGCACGCCCACCTCGCCGCCGTGCACCGCGCCATCGCCGACGGCGCGCCCGTCCGCGGCTACTTCCTGTGGTCGCTGCTCGACAACTACGAATGGGCGTACGGCTACAGCAAGCGCTTCGGCATCGTGCACGTCGACTTCGCCAGCCAGCGCCGCACCCCGAAGGACAGCGCGCACTGGTACCGGCAGGTGATCCGGGACGGCGCCCTGCCGCAGTGAGCGGGCCACCTCCCGGTCCGGCGGGGCCACTCGGCCGGCGGACCGGGAGGTGACGCCGGATCAGGAAGCGGACTCCGGGCCGCAGAAGGCGAGGTCGATCAGGTCGATCACCGCCGGCACCAGCTCCGCGCCCTTCCGCTGGTCGTACGGGTTGGCCGAGATCGCCAACTGGCGGGTGCCGGAGCGGTCCCCGAACAGGTACGTGACGTAGCCGTAGATGCCGCCCGGGTGCCCCCAGACCTCGCCGCAGGACAGCCGCAGCTGCATCAGGCCCAGGCCGTAGCGGGACGGCGGCTGCGCGTCCGCCGCCACCGTCTCCGTCATCGCCGCGAGCTGCGCCGGGGGCAGCAGCCGGCCGCCCAGCAGCGCCGCGTCGAACCGGGCCAGGTCGTCCGTGGTGGAGATGAGTTCACCCGCCGGGCCGGCCACCGACGGGTTCAGCTCGGTGATGTCGGCCGGCCCGTCGGACAGCGGCAGGTAGCCGTGGCTGTGCGGCCCCGGGACGGCGGTGGCGTCGCCCGGCAGGAAGGTGTGGCGCAGCCCCAGCGGCCGGAGCACCCGCTCGCGCACCTCGGCCCGCCAGTCGTTGCCGGTCACCTGCCGGATCAGCTCGCCCATCAGCAGGTAGTCGGTGTTCGAGTAGTGCCAACCCCGGCCGGGCGCGAAGTACGGCTCGTGCGAGACGCCGACGGCGATCAGGTCGCGGGCCTCGAAGGACTTCCACCGGTCCGTGGCGAGCAGCCGGCGCATCGCCTCGTCCGAGTCGTACGCGAACCGCGGGTCCTCGGTGTAGTCGTACAGGCCCGCCGTGTGGTTGAGCACCTGACGGACCGTGACGTTCGCGCCGTTCGGGACCACGCCCGGCAGGTGGCGCTCGACCGGGTCGTCCAGGCCCACCCGGTGCTCGGCGACCAGCTGGAGCACCACGGTCGCCACGAAGGTCTTGGTGACGCTGCCCGCCCGGAACTCCCCGTCCACCGGGGCCGGCCGCCGCGTCGTCAGGTCCGCCACGCCCGAGCTGCCGCGCCAGACCGCGCGCCCGTGGTCGCGCAGCTCGGCGATCGCGCCGCTCGCGCCCGCCCGGCCGGTCAGCGCGTCCAGCCCCTGCTGGAGCGCGGCCCGCCGGGGCACCGGCGCGAACCCGGGCGCGCCGGGCGCGGCCGCGCCGGCCGAGGGCGCCAGGGCGAACACCGACGCGCCCGCGACCACCAGCGACGCGGCCAGCCGCAGCGCGGATCGGTACTTCTTCACACGATTCTCCTTCGACACACACTTCGGACAGAAGGGGTTCGTCGCCCGCCAGCCTCACCGTCCGGCCGCCCCGCGGCATCCCTCGCCAGGAGGAGACCCGGCCCGGCGGATACACCCGGAGACGGAAGCCGACGCCCCGTCACCCCGCCCACCGGCGGGGGCCGTCACCGCCGAGGGCTGTCGTGGCGCGCATGACCGACTCCCCGGCCCACCGCCCCGTCGTCACGCGCCTGGTGGACGGCGCGATCTGCGCCTACCGCCCGACCGGCGACGAGCCGGGCGAACTCCGGCCCGCCGCCGTGTTCCGACCGGTGGACGGGGACGCCGTGGTGAGCCGCACGGTGCCGGCCGACCTCTCCCGCGCGTACTACGCCACCCCGGACGCCGTGGTGTGCGTCGCCGCCGACGGCGAACAGCTGTGGCGCTCGGCGTTCACGCCCGAGAAGACCGAGGAGTGGGGCCACACGGCGAACTGCGCGCTGTCCCCCGACGGGCGGCGCCTGTGGGTGTACCGGCCGGACGCGATGGCCGGGCGGGGCGACACCGACCGGTGGGAGGTGCTGGACGCCGCCACCGGCGCACTGCTCGGCCGGGCCGACCTGGACACCGTCGGCCACGGCGGCGAGCACTGGGCGGACCGGACCGGCGGCGCGATGCTGCTCGACATCGGCGAGGGCCAGGACGGCACCGCCGTGTACCGGGGCCGGCTCGGCGAGCACGGACTGGAGGTGGAACGCCTGCCCTGGGACGACCGGTGCCCGATCGGCCTGTCGCCCGACGGCCGCCGCCTGCTGACGGTCGATCACGGCCAGGACGACGCCACCGTGCTCGCCCTCCCCGACGGCGAGGTGCAACTCACCGTCACCCTCGCCGACTTCGGCGACGCGCCGGAGGAACACGAGGCGATGGTGGAGTGGAGCGGCGGCCACCTCGACGCGGACACCCTGCTGCTCGTCCTCACCGGCGAGACCGAGGACGAGCAGGAGTGGTTCCAGGCGTACCGCGTCGACGCCCACGACGGCCGGATCCTCGGCGAGTTCACCACCCACGCCACGGGCCCCTACGACCTCCAGCCGCTCGGCGACGGCAGCTGGCTCACCACCGGCCCCTCCGGCCACCCCGTGCGCCGGTTCGCCCGCTGAGCGGTCAGGAGCTCCCACGCCGCCCCGGGCGCTTCGCCGGTCAGGAGTTCCACCAGGCCGGGCGGACCCGCAACGAATCCTCCTTCACACAGCCGAGGCCGTTGACGATCTCCTCGGCGTGCAGGTCCCAGCCGACCACGCCGTTGCCCTTGCGGTCGAGCTCGATCAGCCGGGACTCCTCGGTCTGCGCGCCGGTCGCCACCTGGCAGTGCAGCACCGTGTCCCAGGCCAGGCCGTCCAGGGCGGTGGCGAACGCCGTCAGCGGCAGCAGGACCACCGTCAGCAGCACGGCGGCCCACTGCTCGGCCGCGACGAACCGCACCTGCCACGGGGCGAGGCCGGTACGGGCCGGGCGGTGGCCGCGGCGGCCCGCCCGGTACTCCCAGACGATGCCCTGACGCAGCATCAGCGCGACCAGCGTCACCGCGAGCCCCCACCACGGGCCGTAGAACACCCAGCACAGCACGCCCATCGCCAGCGGGTTCACCAGCGTCAGCGCCACCGTCCGGGCCGTCGAACCCGGCGAGCGGCCGCCCGGCACCGCGCCCCGGGCCGCGAACAGCGCGAACACCACCCGGGAGGTCACCACCGCCACCAGACCGCCCAGCAGCGGACGGGTCGTCACCATGCCGACCACCACCTCGCCGAGGTTCCGGACGCCCATCGCGCCGACCACCTCGCGGGTGTGCGAGCCGCCGCCCACCGTCCAGGCGATCTTCACCAGCGGGACGGCCACCACCAGCGCCAGCAACACCGTGTGGCCCGGACCGCCCTTGCGGTCCAGCTCCGTGCGCTGCTCCTGCTCGTCCTGCACCACCGCGACCGCCTCCCGCGCTCCCTCGGACCCCGCCCGGCCCATGCATAGCCGCTCGGGCGGGCCGGGCGGGGGACGCGCGCCGCCACGGGCGCCCCGCCGGGGCCCGATCAGGCGGTGGGCCTGCGGGCCTCGATCAGAGTGCGGGACATGGTGGAGACGAACACGCCCTCGCGCCCGATCAGTTCGTGCAGGTCGCGCAGGCGCTCGCGGTAGCGGTCCACCGAGAAGCCCGGCACCGTCCAGACCACCTTGCGCAGGAACCACACCACCGCGCCGACGTCGAAGAACTCCAGGCGCAGCCGCTCGTTGCGGCACTGCACCACCTCCAGGCCGGCCGCCCGGGCCTGCGCCGCCTCCACCTCGTGCTCGCGCGCCCCGCCCACCTCGAACGGGCCGAGGAAGAACGCGCTCAACTCGACGTTGGTGCGGCCGCCGACGTGCTGCGCGAAGTAGCTGCCGCCCGGCACCAGCACCCGGGCGAGCTCCGGCCAGTGCACGGTGGCCGGGTGACGGCTCGTCACCAGGTCGAACGCGCCGTCCGCGAACGGCAGCGGCGCGTCCTCCGGGGAGGCGACCAGCACCGCGCCGAGCGGATGCAGCAGTCGGGTGGCCCTCACCGCGTTCGGCGGCCAGCCCTCGGTGGCGGCCATCGTGCGCGGAAAGCCTCCGGTCGCCGCCCCGGCCAGCACCTCGCCGCCGCCCGTCTGCACGTCGAGCGCGGCGGAGGCGGCGGCCAGCCGCTCGCCCAGCAGCCGCTGGTAGCCCCAGGAGGGGCGCTGCTCGGTGGCCCGGCCGTCGAGCCAGGAGAAGTCCCAGCCGTCGACCGGAGCGGCCTCGGCCTCGGCGAGAAGTGCGTCGAAAGAGCGGTCCATGCCGGGCATCGAATCATGCCGGCGGCGGACCCGGCGAGCGAATCGGGGCGCGGCGCGGGTCCCGACGCGGCACCGGACGACGGACCGGGGTGTCGCGCCGGTGCGGGCCGACCGGGCGGACGTCCCGTCAGTTCGCGAAGCCGGGGCGGGGTGAGGGCGGCCGTGTCGGCTCGGGCATCATCGACGGCATGAGCGACACGCACTCCGACCCGCTGGCCCGGCTGTGGGAGGACTTCCTCACCCTGCCCTTTCCGCGCAGCTGCTACCGTCAGGCCCCCGCGGGCGAGGACCTGGTCCTGCTCGACAGCCACCTGGCCGGCTGCGTGTCCGCCGCGCTGACCGGGCCGCTCGACCGGCGGCGCCGAGAAGCCCTCCGGCACGGCATGGCCACCGTCGACCGGATCCTCCCGGAACTCGCCGACGACGCCGAGGGGCGCGAGTACTTCAGCCGCCTGCGCGCACTCGCCGTCCTCGCGGTGGAACGCGAAGGCCAGGACGGACCGGCCGACCCGATCCGCTGATGCCCCGAAGGGGCGGCGCACCGGAGCGCGCGGAGCGGCTCGTGGCGGCGACCGGCGACCGGGAGTCGGCAGCTGGAGTACCGTCCGCCCGTCACGGCCGGATCCGTCGCGCACCGGACCTCGTCGACCTGCTGCTGGAGGACGGCGCGGGACCTTGAGGACCGCCCGATCCCCGGCACGACCCCGCTGGAGCGGGCCGCGAGGTACGCCCGCCCTCGTTCCTCCGGCGGACCCGGGCCGCCGAGCAGTGGGGCGGGGCGAGCGGGCCGACAGAGACGACGGCCGGGGCCGAGACCGGTCCTGACCCCGCGTCACGGCGAACGGCGGATCGCGAGGGAGCGCGCGGAGGTGGGGCGCGGCGTGATCGCCGGGCCCCACGACCCCGCGCCGGCCGCCGGGTACGACGGCCGGGGCGCTGCGGGCCGCACCCTCGTCGGGCGGCTCCACCGGGGACGGTCCGGGTGCGGAGCAGCCCCGCAGGGGGTACCGGCACGCCGTCGCGGCGCTGGCGCACCCGCGTGGGGGCGCGCCGATCGTGCTGCCCGAGCGCCCCCGCGAAGCAGATTGACGGATCGTCGGCCCGGGGAGATCCACTACCGGGGGACGACCGACCGGGGGAGATCCGGGCCGCGAGGCGGTCCGGGCGGGTGATCCCGGCGGAACGGCCCACACGTCCGCGCCCGGCACGGGAACGGCACCAGCAGGAACCGGACCACCCGGAGGCACCGCATGCACCTGACCATGGTTCTGCTGCTCACCCCGCTCGTGCTGGCCGGCGCCGTCACGGCCCGCACCCCCGCCCGGCGCGGCCGGCACCGCGCCGGTCCGCGCCGCCCGCAGCCCTGACGCCCGGCCGCGCCCGACGGCCCGTCAGAGCCGCCCCGCCCGGCGGTCGATCAGCGCCGCCAGCCCGTCCAGGATCCGTTCGATGCCGAAGTCGAAGGCGTTGTCGCGGCCGTCGCCCGGCTCCGCCAGGGCGGCGGCGAGCGCCGGGTAGCGCTCCGCGTGCGCCATGACCAGCCCGCCCAGGGCGCGCAGCAGTTCCGCCTCGGGCGAGCCCTCGCGGGACTGCCGCTGCTGCTCGGCGATCGCCCGCACGTGGCCGACCAGCAGCACGGCGGCGTCCATCCGCTCCGCACCGCTCAGGCCCTGGCCGTCCAGTGCTGCCACCACCCGCTCCAGCCAGGCGAGTTCGCGCGGGCCGGTGAGCCGCGGGGCGGACAGCGCGTCCAGCACCCACGGGTGGGCGGCGAGCAGGGCGGCCATCCGGTGCGCCCAGTCGGTGAGTTGGTCGCGCCACGGGGCACCGCTCGGCGGCGGGGGCTCGCCGACCGTGTGCTCGATCATCAGGGCGATCAGCTCGGCCTTGCCCGGCACGTACCGGTACAGCGACATCTTCGTGTAGTCCAGCAGCCCCGCCACCCGCTGCATGGACACCGCCGCCAGCCCCTCGGCGTCCGCGACCTCGATCCCGGCCCGGGCGATCGCCTCCAGGCTCAGGGCCGGCTTCGGCCCCCGGGTCGGCCGGGCCGGGGGCCCCCACAGCAGCCGCACCGCCGCCGCGTCCTGTCCCGGCTGTTCCGACTGCTCCGCCACGGGCCCTCCCCGGTACGCGCCGAACTGCCTTGCGTCCGGCCTGAAACTGCGTCTACCGTACACAGCAGAAACAGTGTCCATCGGACACACTTTCTGGCCCGGGCCCGGGGAGGGCCCGCTCCGGCCTGCCCACCGAGGGGGAAACATGCAGATCCTGATCTCCGGCGCCGGCATCGGCGGGCCCGCGCTCGCCTACTGGCTCGCCCGCCACGGCCACCGCCCCACCGTGGTCGAACTCGCGCCCGCGCTGCGGGCCGGCGGCCAGGCCGTCGACTTCCGCGGCCCCACCCACCTGACGGTCCTCCGCCGGATGGGCCTGCTGGAGGAGCTCCACAGCCTCGACACCGGCGGCAACCCGATGACCTTCACCGACCGGCACGGCCGCACGCTGCTCCGGCTGCCCGCCGACTTCGCCGGCGGCGAGATCGAGATCCCGCGCGGCGAACTCGCCCAACTCCTGCACCGCCACACCGAATCCACCACCGAGTACCTGTTCGGCAACACCGTCACCGCGCTCCGGCAGGACGACCGCGGCGTCCGGGTCGCCTTCCGGCACGGCCCCGACCGCCGCTTCGACCTGGTGATCGGCGCCGACGGACTGCACTCCCGGATCCGCGCCCTCGCCTTCGGCCCCGAGCAGGACCACGTCCGCCACCTCGGCTACTACGCCGCCACCTGGCAGTTCCCCAACACGCTCGGCCTGCCCGCCGGCAGCACCGGCATCAACACCCCCGGCCGGCTCGCCGCCGCCGGCGCCGACCCCCGCGACCCGGACCGCGCCGGCGCCTTCCTGCTGTTCGCCTCGCCGCAGCTCGACCACGACCGGCACGACACCGACGCCCTCAAGTCCCTGCTGCAGCAACGTTTCGCCGACCTCGGCCGGCCCGTCCCGCACCTGCTGGAGACCCTGCGCGACGCGGACGACCTCTACTTCGACTCGATCAGCCGCGCCGACGTCCCGGCCTGGTCCGACGGCCGGATCGCCCTGCTCGGCGACGCCGCCTGCGGCGCCACCATCGGCGGCATGGGCACCGGCACCGCACTGGTCGCCGCGTACGTCCTCGCCACCGAACTCGCCCGCGCCGACGGCGACCACCGCACCGCCTTCGCCCGCTACGAACGGACCGTCCGCCCGTACGCCGAACGCTGCCAGCGCGGCGGCGACCGCACCGGCCCGTTCCTCGCCCCGCGCACCGCCGCCGGGCTCCGGGTGCGCAACGCCCTGCTCAACCGGGGCTGGATCCTGGAGAAGATGCTCGAACTCGGCAAGGACGTCTCCACCATGGAGCTGCCGGAACCGGTCTGAGTCCGCCCCCGGCGAAATCCCCTTGCCGCCGTTCTCCGCACCGGCCCAAGATCGGCGCATGGACCACGTGATACGCCCCACCACCGCCGAGGACTGGCCGCGCACCAAGCAGCTGCGGCTGGACGCGCTGCGCGACCCGGTCGCGCACATCGCCTTCCTGGAGACGTACGAGACCGCCGCCGCCCGCCCGGACGAGGTCTGGCAGCAGCGCGCGGCCGGCTCCCGCACCTCCGGCGGAGAGCTGATGGCCCGTCAGTTCGTGGCGGAGCGGCCGGACGGCGGCCTGGACGGGTCGGTCACGGTGCTGATCGAACGGGCCGGCACCGAGGACGTCCTCGGCGGGCGGATCGAGACCGACCAGGCCCACCTGGTCGGCGTGTTCGTCCGGCCCGAGCAGCGCGGCACCGGCCTGGCCCGCGCCCTGTTCGACGCCGCGATCGCCTTCGCCGACGCACTCGACGAGCCCCGGATCTCGCGGGTCCGCCTCTACGTGCACCAGGACAACGAGCGCGCCGAGGCCTTCTACCGGAAGATCGGCTTCGTCCGCAGCGGCCGGTCCGTGCCCGTCCCCGGCGACGACTCGTCGGTCGAGCACGAGCTCGTCCTCGCCCGGGAGAGCTGACCGCCCGCCCCGCGACCGGCCGTTCCGGCCGGTCCGGTGTGTGCGCCGGGCGCGACGGGGCAGCCGAGGCCGTGGAGGCCCGCGACCGGCGCGGGCCCGGAGCGAGCGGGAGGCAGGCCATGGCAGGCCACGGCGGCAACGTCATCCACGAACTGAAGACCGACCACCGGGAGATCGAAGAGCTGTTCGCCCGGATCCGATCCGCCGCCACCGGCACCGAGCGCAAGGAACTGCTCGACGACGTGACCGTGGAACTGGTGCGCCACTCGATCGCGGAGGAGGCCCACCTCTACCCGGCGGTGCGGGCCCACGTGCCCGCCGGCGAGGTGCTCGCGGACAAGGAGGTCGAGGACCACGCCCGGGTCGAACGGCTGCTCAAGGCGATCGAGAGCACCGCCGCCGACGACCCCGCACTGCCGGGCCTCGCCGCCACCCTGATCGAGGAGGTCACCTCGCACATCCAGGAGGAGGAGCGCGAGCTGTTCCTCGCACTCCAGGCCTCCTGCGACGACGGCGAACTCGACCGCCTCGGCGACCGGATCCGCCGCGCCAAGGCCACCGCCCCCACCCGCCCGCACCCGGGCGCCCCCTCCTCGCCCGCCGCCCGCAAGGTCCTCGCCCCGGGCGTCGGACTGGTCGACCGGGTCCGCGACCACCTGACCGGCCGACCGGGCCGCTGAGCACCCCGGACGGGCGGCCGGCTCGCCGGGCACCCCGGCCCGGTCGGCCGGCCCGCCGGGCGCGCCGCCGAGCACCCCGGACGGGCGACTGGCTCGCCGAGCGCTCCGCTGAGCGTCCCGGCCCGGTCGGCCGGCGACCGTCACCGCCGCCGGGCGAAGGAACTGCGGTAGGCGGCCGGGCTCATCCCGATCCGGCGGTTCAGGTGCTGGCGCAGCGACTCGGCCGAGCCCAGGCCGCTGCGGTCGGCAACCTGGTCGACCGTCAACTCCGTGGTCTCCAGTAGCTCACGGGCCCTCAGCAGCCGCTGCTGGAGCAGCCATTCGAACGGGGTCACCCCCGTCTCGGCCGCGAAACGGCGGGTCAGCGTCCGCACGCTGACCCGCGCCCGGTCGGCCAGCTCGGGCAGCGAGATCGGCCGGTCCAGGTGCTGCAGGGCCCAACTGCGGGCCGCGTCCAACGGCGAGCCGGTCCGGGCCGGCAGCGGGGTCCGCACGAACTGCGCCTGCCCGCCGTGCCGGACCGGGGTCACCACCGCGGCCCGGGCCGCCGCGTTGGCCGCCGCCGCCCCGTAGTCCGAGTCGATCAGGTACAGGCACAGATCCAGGCCCGCCGCCGAACCCGCGCCCGTGACGATCCGCCCGTCCTCCGCGAACAGCCGGTCCGCGTCCACCCGCACCGCCGGGAACGCGCGCCGGAACTCCTCGGCCAGCGCCCAGTGCGTGGTCGCCGTCCGGCCGTCCAGCAGTCCCGCCTGCGCCAGGACGAACGCGCCGCTGCAGATCGACGCGATGCGCTTGCCCGCCGCGGCCGCCGCCCGCAGGGCGTCCAGCGCGGCCGGGTCCGCAGCGTACCGGCTGGCGGTCGAGGGCACGATCACCGTGTCCGCCGCCGCCACCACCTCCAGCCCGCGGTCCACCACCACCCCGATGCCACCGGATGCCGCGAGCGTCCCGGGCACGGCCGTGCACACCGTCACCTGGTAGCCCGGACGGCCACCCGACTCGACCGCTTCGAGCAGCACCGACGGCATGGACAGGTCGAACGGCTTGACCGGCGGCACGGCCAGAACGGCAACACGGTGCATGGCTGGATCCTTGGGGATCGTGGCTATCGGGCCACTGACCCTACCCCGCGGACGGCAGGCAGAGTAGGGCGAGCGGTGGGGCCCCGCGCACCAACTCACCCTGCACACCCCAGCCTTGATCAGCTCGTGCGGCGCGACCGGCCCGCCCGGAACGGCCGGCTCGCACAGCCTGATCAGCTCTCACGGAGAACGGAGCCGGCACCATGGCCGAAACCGTCGTCACATCTGTCGTCATCGGGGCAGGCGCGACCGGCGTCGCCGCCGCCAGGCAACTCGCCGACCGCGGACAGTACGTCCGTCTCGTCACGCGCAGCGGCAGCGGACCCGAGCACCCCCGCATCGAACGGGTCGCCCTCGACGCGGGCCGCACCGAGGACCTCGCCGCGGCACTCACCGGCGCCCGCACCGTCGTCAACGCCGCCATGACGCCCTATCACACCTGGCCGGAGACCCTGCCGCCGCTGTTCGCGTCGATCCTCGCCGCCACCGAACGGGCCGGCGCCGACTACGTGATGCTCGGCAACCACTACGCCTACCGGCAGACCACCGAGCCGGTCACCGAACGCACCCCGCTCGACCCGCACACGCGCAAGGGCCGCGTCCGCGCCGCACTGTGGCGGCAGGCCGAGACCGCCCACCGGGAAGGCCGGCTGCGGGTCGCCGAGGTACGGGCCGGCCAGTACCTCGGACCCGGCGCGGTCTCGGCGTTCACCCTGCTCGTCGCACCGCGCGTCCTGGCGGGCGAACTCGCCCTCCTCCACGGCGACCCCGACGCGGAGCACTCCTTCTCCGCCACCGAGGACGCCGCGGCCGCCCTGGTCGCGGTCGCCGGCGGCGACGAGCGGGCCTGGGGACGGGCCTGGAACGCGCCGGTCATCACCACCACGCCGCGCCACGCCGCCGAAGTGCTCGCCGAGCTGCACGGCGCGCCCGAACCGCGGCTGGAACCGCTGACCGAACGGGACTTGACGCTGCTGTCGCTCACCGAGCCGCTGTGGCGGGAGTTCATCGAGATGAGCTACATGTCCGACCTCCCGTTCCGGGTGGACGACGGCGACATCCGCGACACCTTCGGCCTCAAGCCGTCGAGCCTGCGGGAGGTGCTGGCCGCCACCGCGTGAGCCGCCACCGCGTGAGCTGCCGCCGCGCGGGCCGCTGCCACGCGGGCCGCTGCCGCGCGGGTCGCCGCCCGGCCGGACCGCCCTGCACACCGCAGAGGGCGGTCCGGCCGCCCGCGGGGGCACCGGACCGGGGCGCCCCTTGGAGACGTGCGCCGGAGCGGGGCGGGTGCGGAGTAGGCTCCATTCCATAGATTTGTCGAGAAAGGGGTGCCGCAGGCATGGCGGACCGGGCCGCGAAGACCGAGCTGTACGAGGCGTTCGCCGCCACCGGCAAGGCCCTCTCCAGCGGGAAACGGCTCGAACTGCTCGACCTGCTGGCCCAGGGCGAACGCACCGTCGACGCGTTGGCCAAGGCCGCCGGCCTCAACCTCACCACGGCCTCCGCGCACCTCCAGACCCTCAAGCAGACCGGCCTGGTCGCCACTCGGCGCGACGGCGTCCGGATCCACTACCGGCTGGCCGGCGACGACGTCGCCCACCTGCTCGACCTGCTGCGGCGGGTCGCCGAACGCCACCAGGCCGCCGTGGCCCCCGCCCGCACCGCGTACCTCGGATCCGACGCCCCCCACGCCCCCGACGAGGAGCACGCCGTCAGTCGCGAGGACCTGCTCGCCCGGATCGCCGCCGGCCGGGCCGTCGCCCTCGACGTCCGCCCCGCGGAGGAGTACGCCGCCGGACACATCCCCGGCGCGCTCTCCATCCCCGTCGACGAACTCGCCGACCGCATCGGCGAACTCCCCGAGCACACCGAGGTGGTCGTCTACTGCCGCGGCGCGTTCTGCGCCCTCGCCTACGACGCCGTCCGGCTGCTCACCGCGCGCGGTCGGCGGGCGATCCGGTTGGACGACGGAATGCTGGAGTGGCGACTGGCCGATCTGCCGGTGGACGCGGGCGGGGCAGCTGCCTGACGGACCGTCAGCTGTACGACGCGTGGCCCGATCGTGAAGGACTTGTGGTCGCGTGGTGGTGATTCGGGGTCGGCGGGGGAGGGGATGGAAGGGCGACCCGCCGGCGCACCGCCGGCTCCGATCGCGGACGCCGGGCCCTGGCCGGCCCTTGGCCGGGCCGATCGTCCGCCGTCGGCCGCAACCGCCCGGCGGTGGAGGAGAGGTGACAGGTTTTTGCGCAGTCGGTAGGGGACGTGGCTCGGCAATGAATTCGGGTCCTATGATGCAGTGAGCACAATGGACCCACGGCTGTCGGAACCGGCCCGGGGGTCCGGAACTACGGGGCCGGCCGTGCGAACGACCCCGGCGGTCCGAGACGGGGGCGGGCATGTCGCAGCAGATCGTGGTGGATCCGGAGAGCCTCCGGACCGAGGGCAGGAACATGTCCGCCGTCGGGCAGGACTTCCTCGCCGCCCTGCAGACCCTCTCCGGCCGGCTCGAAAGCCTCGAACAGGGCGACACGCCCCCGTGGGGCGACGACGACCTCGGCGAGAAGTTCGGCATCGTCTACGAAGGCCTGCGCGACGGCATGAAGGAGTCGATGGACTCCCTCGGCACCCGCATCGGCGAGATCGGCGAGAAGCTGCAGGGCATGGCCACCAGCCACGAGTCCAACGAGAGCCGGACCGAGGGCGACCTGCACACCCTCGAAGCCCGCGAGGGCGAGGTCGGCAGCCAGGTCCGGGCGCTGTACCGGCCGCGAGGCTACTGAGCAACCGGCCGCCGGGCCACTGGCCCGGGTCGCCGCGAGGCGCGGTCGGCGGCGCTGTCGATCTCCGCGCCGCCGGTCCCATCCATGACGGCCAGTCCGTCCCGATAGTTCGTTCGTTTCGTTCGTTCCGACGGCCTGTCCGGTCGTTTCCGTGAGGCGCAGGGGGTTTTGGCGAAGTGTCGCTGATGTTGCCGGACAGTGTCGAGTGGGTCCTGGAGATGCTCGGCTTCGACTGGCCGACCGCCGACGAGGACAAACTCCGGGAATCCGCCCAGGTCTGGCGGGACTTCGCCGACCAGGTCGAGGAACTCCACTACCGGGGCGCGAGCGCCGCGAACAACGTGCTGTCCTCCAACTCCGGTGACAGCATCGACGCGTTCGGCAAGACCTGGGAGAAGTTCTCCGGCGGCGGCTCGGACGGCTACCTCGCCGACGCCGCGATGGCCTCCCGGCTGATCGCCGCCGCGTTCGAGGCGGCGGCCGTCATCGTGGTCACCTGCAAGGTCGCCGTCATCGCGCAACTCGTCGCACTGGCCGTCGAACTGATCGCCGCGCAGGCCGCCGCGCCGTTCACCCTCGGACTCTCCGAACTCGGTGCGGCCGGTGCGACCACCGCCACCAAGATGATCGTCCGACGCCTCCTGAAGGAACTCCGGGAAGCGCTGATGGAAGCGATCATGGAGACCCTGAAGGAACCGGCCGTCTCGGCGATCCAGGGCATGATCAGCGACCTGATCGCCCAGACCGTCAACCAGGGCTTCGGCGCGCAGAACGGCTACGACCTGGGCCGCACCGCGAAGCGCGGCGCAGAGGACTTCGTCGACGCCGCGAAGAACTCCGGCCAGACCTTCACCGAGTCCCTCCGCGACGGCCTCGGCGCGAAGGCCGGCGGCCACGCCCGCAGCGGCATCGACCACGCGGCCGGACGCGGCGACTCCTCCTCCGGCGAGCACGGCTCCGGTGACTCCGGCTCCGGGGGCGACCGTTCCGGGGGCGGGGAGTCGTCGAGCGGGGCGGGATCGGGATCGGGATCGGGGGCCGGATCCGGGTCGGGCTCGGGTTCGGGTTCGGGTTCCGGTGGCTCGGGTTCGGGTTCGGGTTCGAGCGGTGGCGGCGGTACGGCGTCGGCGACCGGTCACGGGAACTCGTCGTCCGGCGGCGGGAGTTCGACCGGCGGTTCGTCGCAGCACGGCGGGAGCGGCGAAGGCCCGACCCTCAGCGGATCAGGGTCCTCCGGCAGCGGGGCGGACCACGCGTCGAACGGTGGCAACCAGTCGACCACGGCGCCCCGCCCGCGCCCCGAGAGCACCTCCGGCCCGGCGCTCGACCCCTTCGGCACCCGGGTCGGCCCCGACCACGCCAACACCCCCGCCCCGTCCAACGACGGGCCGACGCGGAGCGGCGCGGACAACACCAATTCGCCCGGCCACAACGGCGGTTCGGGTTCGGTGGCGCCGTCACCGTCGCACGACGGCCCGACGCGGACGGGTGCTGACGGCACCGCTGCGCCGGGGGCCGACGCGGGTCGTCCGGCTGGGCAGGATGGTTCGTCGCATCGGACGGAGCCGGATGGCGGTCGGCCGGCGGGACACGACGGCCAAGCGCACCGGACGGAGCCGGATGCGGGTCGTCCCGTTGGGCATGACGGTCCGTCGCATCGTTCGGAGCTGGATGCGGGTCGGCCGGCGGGGCACGAGAGCCAAGCGCACCGGACGGAGCCGGATGCGGGTCGTCCCGTTGGGCAGGATGGTTCGTCGCATCGTTCGGAGCCGGATGGCGGTCGTCCTGTCGGGCATGACGGTCCGTCGCATCGTTCGGAGCCGGATGCGGGTCGTCCGGCTGGGCAGGATGGTTCGTCGCATCGTTCGGAGCCGGATGCGGGTCGGCCGGCGGGGCAGGATGGTTCGTCGCATCGTTCGGAGCCGGATGCTGGTCGGCCGGCGGGGCACGAGGGCCAAGTGCACCGGACCGAGCCGGATGCGGGTCGGCCGGCGGGGCAGGATGGTTCGTCGCATCGGACGGAGCCGGATGCCGGTCGGCCGATCGGACATGACGGTCCGGCGCGTGGGCCTGAGCACCAGCCTCGGCCCGGGGAGGGGCATCAGCCGCCGCGAGTGGACGGCGGGAGCCCCGCGCCTGGGTCCGTGCATGGTGGTGACGGGTCGTCGGGTCCGTCGCACGGGGCGGATCCGGGGCGTTCGAACGACGTGCCCGGGCAGCGGCACGGTGAGACGCCGCACCATGAGCGGGCCGGGGTCGCGCCGGGTGAGCCGGGTCCGTCGGGCGGGACGCCCGGGCCGCGGCACGAGCCCGGTACGGACGGTTCGCAGCAGGGGAGTTCCGGCACCGACATGCGGCCGCCGGTAGGCGCGCCCGTCTCGGCCGGCGGCGCGCCCCCGTTCCGGGGCGACTCGCGGACCGGGGACTCCGACTCCGCGCCGCACACCCAGGTACCGCCGCGACTGGACGTGGCCGGCCTCGGCGGCACCGCCACCGCGCCGCCGCCGCACGCCGGCACCGATCAGCGGCCGGGTCCGACGTCCGGTCCGGACGGCACCACCGGTCCCGTCGGCGGGACGGGAGTCCCCGGTGGCGGCATGCCGATGGGCGGCGGCGCGATGCCGACCGGCGGCACCGGATCCGCGCCGGGAGGCGGGCGTCCGACGTCCGGACCGAGTTCCACCACCCCGACGGTGCCGGGCCCCGGCTCGTCCCGGCAGGGGCAACAGTCGGACGGGAACTCCACGTTCACCCCGCGGCCGGCCGCGAACCGTCCCGACCCGCGAGCCGCGTTCGGTCAGCGCACGAACCCCGACACCGCCCGCCCCGGCGGCGGACGCCCGGACACGGCCCGGCCGGACACCGGCCACCCCACGGGCAGCCGACCGGATTCGGCGCGCCCGGACGGAAACCGTCCTGACGCTGCGCGTCCCGACGGTGGTCGCCCTGACACCACGCGCCCGGACGGCGGCCGTCCCGATTCGGCGCGCCCTGACGGCGGTCGTCCTGACGCTGCGCGTCCCGACACGAATCGTCCTGAGACGGGTCGTCCCGACGCCGCGCGCCCGGACGGAAACCGTCCTGACACCACGCGCCCGGACGGCGGCCGTCCCGATTCGGCGCGCCCTGACGGCGGTCGTCCTGACGCTGCGCGTCCCGACACGGGTCGTCCTGACACCGCGCGCCCGGACGGAAACCGTCCCGACGGTGGTCGTCCTGACGCTGCGCGTCCTGACGCTGCGCGTCCTGACGCTGCGCGTCCCGACGGAGACCGTCCCGACAGTGAGCACCGTCCGGACGGGAGCCGTCCCGACGGGGGTCGGCCTGAGGCTGATCACACGTCCGACTCGCCGCGTCCCGACACGGACGGCTCGCACGCGGACTCGAACGACGGCGACGGAACGCACGGCGACGGCAAGCACGCTGACGGGCCGTCGGGGCACGGCGACTCCTCGCCCGGAGGGCTCGCGGACAGTCGGCCGTACGACACGCCCGGCGGGTTGGACCGGCCGGATCCGCAGCACCAGGCGGACCTGGAGAGCCGGGTGCCGCGGAATCCGGACGGGACGCCGCAGCGGCATCCGGACCCGAACGGGGACTGGCCGGGGGCGGTCAACGGCGACGGGCACCGGGCGCCGGGGCGGGACAACAACTGCCTCGACGTGGCGCTGTCGACCGCGGACACGTACAGCGGGAACCCGACGGCGGCCGCGCCGCGCAGCGACGGCGGCCCGGAGGGCGAGCGGGGTGGCCGGGACCGGGCGGAGAACCAACTCGGCGCGCCGTTCCGGGACATGGGCAACGGCGACCCGGCGTTCAAGCGGATCGAGGACCAGCTGCGGGACAGCGGGCACGGTTCGCAGGCGGTGATCATCACGCAGGACGCCAACGGGCGCGCCCACGCGTGGAACGTCGTCAACCACGACGGCAAGATCACCTACCTGGACAACCAGACCGGCCGGCGCAGCGACAAGCCGCTGCACAACGGTGACCACGGCGTCTTCGCGATCACCCTGGACCCGGACCGCCGCCCGACCGGCACCGACCACAGGCCGAGCGGTGCCGACCACGCGGGCCCGGACCGCGGCGGTTCCGAGCGGCGGCCCGAGGACCCGGCCGGCAAGCACAAGGCCGAGGACGACCCCGAGGACGGCGCGGCCAAGAAGAAGAGCAAGCACGACGACGGAGACGGGAACGCCGAGGCGGGGCCGTCCTCGACGAGCGACGACAAGTCCAAGCCGAAGACCGACAAGGAGATCATCGAGGAGCGGCGGGCGAACGACCCCGAGCACCCGATCCACGAGGACGCGCGCAAGGACGAGAACCTCCCCCCGAAGGAGACTCCGGACGACAAGATCTACGGCATCTCGCAGGACGAGAACCAGAAGCCGCTGCGCGACGCCAACCCCGTCCGCGCCGTCGACATGAACCGGGTCAACCAGCGGCTGGACGCGTGGGCGGCCAGCGGCGAGCTCGGGCACGTGCTGGACAGCAGCAAGGCCGGCAACCCGAAGACGTTCCACCGGGCGGACCTGGAGAACGCGCTGACCGGCTTCAAGGACATGAACCCGGGCGAGCAGGGCGCCGCCGTCGCGGCCATGGGCCGGATGAGCGACGAGTTCCACAAGAACCACGGCGTGGGCGCCAGCCCCGAGTCGATGCCGTACCCGTACAACGCCGACCCGCGGGTGGCGGGCACCGGGAAGGGCGAGGCCGACCCGATCAGCCGCGGCGCCGCCGACCACGCCACGTCCAAGGGCGAGGAGGGACTCAAGCTGTCCCCCGACCTCAAGGACGTCCGCAAGGAGGTCAGGGAGGCGTTCGAGAAGCGCAGCATCAAGGGCGCGGCGGAGGTCGCCGCCCACCGCCCCGACCTGAGCGCACGCAACTACGCGGTGATCGAGGTGTACGACCCCAAGACGAAGCAGGTCAGTTTCGTCGTGGACAACTCGGTGCCGCCCAGCGGCCCGCGCGCCGGGATCACGCCGCTGCACTCCGAGACGCACCTCGGCACGTGGATGGACCACCTGAAGGCCACCCGCGACCCGAAGGACCAGCCGGAGGTGCTGAGCCTGTACACCGAGCGCGAGCCCTGCGGCAGCAAGAAAACCCAAGGTCACGCGGACTGCTCCGGGTACTTGGCGCGCGAACACACCGGCGTGCCGGTCTACTATGCGACCGGGTACCGCAAGGGCCCCGGGTCCGATGTGAAGCCGGGCGTGGGCCAGCTGACGCCGAAGCAGGAAATGGACCGGGACTTCGGCAACCACGTCGCCAAGGTCGGCCGGGTCTGGCTGGCGATGGAGAAGAAGCGCATGGCCGACGCCGCCACGGCGATGGACACGGGCGAGTGAGCACGAGCGAGTGAGTGAGGGAGTGGCCGGATGACCGGGCGCGACGAAGCGGCGGTGGCGGCGGCGATCGGTGCCGCCACCGAGCGGCTGGCGGATGGCAGGCGGGGTCGGCTCTACGTGACCGGCCCGGCCGGAAGCGGTCGCAGCGCGGTGCTCGCCGGCATCGCCGAGGCCCGCCCGGAGGCGATCCTGATCGACGCCGCCGGGCGCACCGCCGAGTCGGTGGTGCAGGAACTGATCGACCGCACCGGCCTGTTGAGCGAGCGCGGCTACGGCACCCTGAACGACCTGCGGCGCGCCATGCGCAACGACCGGGCCGCCCGCACGGTGCTGCTCGCCAACACCCAGCTGGCCGGATCACTGGCCTGCGGCGGCGGGGCCGACCGGGTCCGGGCCGTCGGCGACGCCATCGGCATCGCCGCGGAGGAGGGCGCGCTGCAACTGGTCGTCGAGCAGCCGCAGCCGCCCGAGCGGTCCGCCGCCGAGCCCACCGCGTACGGGCTGGACGTGCTGCACCTGCCCACCGGCCAGGGCCCGGAGGAGCTCGCGGCACTGACCGCGGCCGTCCCCGAGCGGACGCTCGCCGCGCTGCGGGTGCTGGCCGACGCCCAGCTGCGCCGGGTGCCCGTCGCCGCCTGGGCCGAGCTGTGCCGGGCCGCCGGGCTCGACCTCACGGAGGCCGAACTGGCGGCCGTCACCGCCGAGCCGCTGGTGCGCGAGCCGGACGGCACGGTCGGCTTCGACCGGCCCGCCCTGGTCGAGGAGCTGCGCCGGCCGGCCGCCGAAACCGCCGCGTTCCACGACCGGATGACGGACCGTCTGCTGGCAGCGGACCTGACCGAGCCGTGGGCGGCCCGCTCGCTGCCCGGGCACGCCGCCGCGGCCGGGCGCTTCGACGAGCTGCTCGCCGACGCCCGGGCCCTCGCACACGTCCCGCAGGACGTGCTGACCGAGGGCTTCTACGCCGCCTACAGCGACGTCGACGGGTTCCGCCACGGCACCCACGCCGCCGCCCTGCACTACCTGGAGGGCTACGGCCTGACCGGGGCGCCGCACGGCGAATGGGTCGCCTGGCTCGCCCACGACGCCCACACCCGCGGCCAGTTCGACCGCGCCGAGACGCTGGCCGCCGCCTGCCCCGAGCCGCTCACGTTCCGCACCGTGTGGTCGCGCTGGAGCCCCGTCGGCGCGTTCACCCCCCGCACCGGCCCCTGGCACACCGAGGAGATCGACCGGGTGTACCCCGCCGAGCTCCAGGGCAGGCCCGTCGTCGTCACCGAGGACGAGGACGAGAACGGCTACGTCAGCGACGCCGCCACCGGGGAGCTGCTCGGCGAGGCGAACGACGAACTGGAGCCCGGCACGGCCACCCTGACGGTCCGTGCCCGCACCGAGTACGCCATCGTCCTCGACGGCCCGGACGGCGCCCCGCTCGGCCTGTTCCACCACCCCGACGCGGACACCGCCGGCGCGGTCGGCGACCTGCTGGTGCTCGCCGGGCCGCGCGGCGCCTACGCCGTCCGACCCGACGTCAAACTGCTCCGCGACGCCCCCGAGCACCGCCTGGTCCCGCTGGTCGGCGGCTTCGGCTGGCAACTGCCCCGCCGCTACGACCCCGCCGAGACGCCCGACCTCCGCCAGCTGCTCGAACAGGCCTTCGGCGCCGGGCAGTTGAGGCGGATCGAGAACGTCCCGGACGGCATCACGCACCGGCCGACCCGCGAACTGCTCGCCACCGTCGGCCTGCCCGCCGTCGACAGCCGCACCGGCTACTGGCTCACCCCCGACGAGGGCCTGCCCGCCCGCCCCTGGCCCGAGGGCGTCGAACCGGCCGGCACCGGGCCGTTCCACCTGCTCGGCGGCTGGGTCGGAGCCGACCTGGTGCTCGACGGCTCCAACGGCCGGGTGCTGCGGGCGCGGCCGGCGAACTGGCCCGCCGACACCCCGCCGAGCGAGCCGCTGATCGGCAGCAGCCTGGAGAGCTTCCTCACCATGATCGGCGTGCTGACCCAGTACCTGACGGTCTACTGGACCGGTGCCGCCGACAGCTACGACCTGCTCACCGAACTTCGCACCCGGATCGCCGGGATCGACCCCGACGCCGCCGCCACCGACAGCTGGCAGTACGTCCTCGAACCCGACACCTGGGCCTGACCCCCGCCGCCCCCGCCCCCGACCGGAGAGACCCACGTGACCGACACCACCGCCGCCCACCAGCCCCACCCGCACCTCGGCGGGCGGGCGGCAGCGCTGCGCACCCTGGCGGCCTGGCGGGCCGGCACGGCCGACGTCCCGCGCACGGTGCTGATCACCGGAGACAGCGGCAGCGGCCGCACCCGGCTGCTGACCGCCTTCCTGATGCTCTGCGACCCGGGCCACCGCGCCGCCATCGACACCGCCGCCCTCGACCCGGCCACCGTCCCGCCCGCCGACCTGCCCGCACCCCCCGTCTTCGACGCCACCGGCGTCACGGCCGTCCAGCTCCGCTGGCTGCTCGCCGACCTGTTCGCCCCCGGCACCGACCGGGCCGACCGGCTCCCCGCCGTGCTCGCCGGACTCGGCGCCGACGGGCAGCCGCAGACCGTGGTGATCGCCGACACCGACCGGGCCGGGCTGCTCCCCGACACCGACGAGACCTCCCGGATCACCGGCGAGGTCCTGCTGCCGCTCGCCCTCAACCCCGGCGTGCGGCTGCTCGCCGACCTGCCCCGGGCCGAAGCCGAACGGCTCGCCAAGGACGTCCCCGACGGACAGCTGCTGGTCCTCGACCTCGACCAGGACCCGTGGCGCGACCCCGACGCCCTGCTCCGGCAGGCCGAACTCGCCGTCGCCGAACCCACCGCGGCCCGCCAACTCGCCGCCGTCGCCGGCACCCCGCTGGTCGTCCAACTGGCCGGCTGGTCGCTCAAGGCCCGCCCCACCGGCCTGCTGCCGCTGCCCCGCAGCGCCGGCGACGCCCTCGACCTGCACGCCGAACGCTGCGGCAGCGACGAACTGACGCTCCGCCGGCTGCTCGCCCCGCTCGCCCTCGCCGGCCCCGGCGAACCCCTCCCGCTCGACCTGTGGGCCCCCGTCGCCTCCGCCGTCGCCGGCAAGGACCTCGGCCCCGTCCTCGCCGCCGGCCGCGACCTGCTGCTGCCGTTCTTCGACCTGGTCGCCGACGACGACCGGCCGCCCGGCGTCCGCATCGTCCACCCCGCCGTCGCCGACGAGATCCGCGAACGCCTCGGCCGGACCGCCCGCGAGGTCCACCGCCGGATCGCCACCGCCCTGCTCGCCACCCTCGACGGCGACCGGCCCGCCCGCTGGGCCGCCGCCGCGCCCTACGTCCGCGAACAGCTCGCCGGACACGCCCTCCACGGCGGCCTGCTCGACCAACTCCTCACCGACCCCGGCTTCCTGCTGCACGCCGAACAGGACCGGCTGCGCGCCGCCGTCGACCGGCTCGCCGCCGAAGGCGCCGAACTGCCGCCGCTCGGCCGCACCTGGCTGCGCCTGGCCCCGCTGTTCACCCGGCAGGAACTCGGCATCGAACTGCGCGCCGCGCTGCTCGACCACGCCGCCCGACTGGACGGCCTGCCCGGCATCGACACCACCGGGCTGGATGTGCCGTGGCGCACCCTGTGGGCCCGGCCGCTCACCGGCGTCGGCGCCGTCACCGCCGCCGTCCGCCCCGACGGCAGCCACCTGCTGGTCGCCCACCGACCCGGCCAGGAACCGGAGTTGGCGGCCCACGACGCCCGCACCGGCGAGCCGGACCACACCGCGCCGGAACAGCTCGCCCGCCCCGACGACGGCCAGCGCGCCGCCGGCGCCCTCGGCCTCAGCACCGGCAGCGACTACGTCCGGCTCTGGCAGCGCCACCCCGACGGCACCGTCACCGGGCCGATCGCCGCGTTCCTCTCCGACGGACCGCTGGCCGGCGCCGACCTCACCCCCGACGGCCTGCTGCTGATCGCCGACGCGCACGGCATCGCCGCGCTCCAGCCGGTGCTGCCCGAGGCCCCGCAGCCGACCGGCCACTGACCGGCGACCGTCGACTACTGTGAACACCGACCAACCGGCCCCGAAGGAGAACGAGCGCGTGACGACCCGTGAGCAGGCCATCGAGGCGGCCCACCAGTGGATCAACGGTGCCCGGCCCGAGGACCAGTGGCACCGGATCGGCGTGCACGAGTTCGACCTCGGCTGGGTGCTGTGGCCGATCCCCGACGCCGAAGCCGACCGGCCCGTCGGCGAACGCCGCGCGCCCGCCGAGATCGGCACCGCCTGCGCCGTCGTCGACCGGGAGACCGGCGAACTCACCCACTGGCCCTCCGTGCCCGTCGACGAGGTCGTCCAGCTCTACCGCGACAAGCTCGGCGCCGGAACCCACGACCCGTCCCGCCCGCCGGTGACCGGCCCCGGCAACTCCGCCGTCCTCACCTACCGGGACGCCGACGGCGAGCAGCAGAGCCTGTTCCAGCTCTCCGGCCCCGGCCTCGGCCACCCCGAGGTCCGCGCCTGGCGCACCCTCCAGCAGCAGGGCGTCCGGCCCGAGGACGTGCTGTCCGTCTACACCGACCTGCGGCCCTGCGAACTGCCCGGCGGCTACTGCGCGCCCGTGCTGCTCGCCGAACTCCCCACCGCCACCTTCGACTACGGCCACGACTACGGTCCGCGCTACGACCGCCGGGCGGCCGCCGTGCGCGCCCTCACCGACGCCACCGAGGAGACCTTCCGCCGGGCCGGCCGCCCCGCCCCGCCCCGGCCCAACCGGATCCCGTTCCCGCGCGCCGTGCCCGCCGCCGCCCCCGAGAGCGACCGCGAACTCGGCACCCGGCTGGCGGCCCAGTTCGGCGCCGAGCGGATCGTCCGCGTCCAGGACGACACCCCTGCCGCGCTGCCCGCCACCACCGCCGCGACCCTCGCCGAAGCCGGACTGCCCGCCGACGTCCCCGGGTTCTTCCACCACCTGCCCGGCCTGCCCGACGTCGCCGAGCACCTGGCCGCCACCGGCCGCGGCGCCCGCGTCCCCGAACGGACCCGCGCCGTGCTCGCCGACTACCGGGTGCTCGGCGACGACGGCCGCGCGCTGGTCGCCGTCCAGTGCGGCGACGGCGGCACCGGCACCGGGGCGGGCGTCGGCCGGATCTGGGCCGTCGACCCCGACACCGGCTCCGGCCGCTACCTCAACACCGGCCTCGCCGCCTACCTGCGCTGCCTGTCCCTGCTCGCCGCCCGCCACCCCGCGCTGCGCGGCCTCGACCCGCAGGCCGCCGGCCTCGCCGTCGAGGCCTTCCAGCGCGAACTGGCCGCGCTGGACGGCACGGTGTTCGGCGACCCGGAGAACTGGTGGGCCGTCGTGGTCGAACAGCTCTGGGACGGCCTGCTCTGACGTTCCGTCAGCAGCCGGGCGGCAGGCCGGCCACCGCGAGGGCGACCGCCTGCTCCGCGGTGGCGACCTCGACCGGCTCCCCGTCCCGCTGACGGACCAGGAACGCGCCGTCGTTCAGCGGGCAGACGGCCGGGCCGACCCGGTGGAACGGGAACCGGGGGACGGTGGAGAACCACAGCGTGTGGTGGCTGGTCACCGGCGTCAGCCGGCGCAGCCGGGGCTCGGCGAACGCCGCCCGGAACATCGCCCGGTAGCCCGGCGGGTACGGGTGGGGTTCGTGCAGCTCCAGGTGGCCCAGCTGCTGCCGCCAGGCCAGTTCGACCTCGTCCAGCGGCGCGCGCTCGTGCGCGAACGCCCAGTCGTGGACGGTCAGGAACGGCGCGGCGGCGCGCAGGGCGGCCAGGTCGGCGCCGGCCAGCCAGGTCGCCACGGCGCGCACCGCCGCCGTCAGGTCGGGCGCGTGGCCGTGGACCAGGGCGACGTCGCCGCGGTGCAGCGAGAGGGCCGGACCCGCGTCCGGCACCAACGTGCGGATCCACGCCGCGTCGGCGGTCCCGGCGTCGCGGAACAGGGCGGAGAACCGGCCGAGCTGCTCGGGCGCGGGCAGCGGCAGTCCGAGGCCGGCGGCGGAGCGGGCGAGTTCGGCGCCGAAGGCGGCGGCGGCCTCCCGCTCGGCGGCTGCGGGGTCGGTGCGTTCGTCGGTCATGGCGCGCAGTGTAGGGCGCGGCCCGGTCGCGGCGCGCAGGACGGGGTGCGCGGCAACGGGCCGAGGGGCGGGGCCGGGGGGGGGCCCCCCCCCCCGCGGCGGCGGGGTGTGGGGGGGGTGGGGTCACGGGGGGGTGT
>NZ_JBHWDS010000055.1:0-54716 GCF_042734615.1 Kitasatospora sp. NPDC059646 | reverse complement strand
GGCTCAAGCAGTGGCGCGGCCTGGCCACCCGCTACGACAAGACCCACGAGTCCTACCAGGCCACCGTCACCATCGCCTCGATCCTGCTCTGGATCCGACCTTTGAAGACGACTCCTAGCGCCAGCCGGCGCACCGGGTCGATGCGGCGCCCGAACGACCAGCGTGCCCGCCAGGTGTGACCGGCCATCAGCGCGAAGCGTTCGGCGAGGTCGGCGAGGTCGGGTCCCTGGGCGCCAGCCAGCCAGGTGTGCAGTGCCGATGCCCGCGCCCGGGGGTCGTCGGTCGCGGTCACCGCGGGTCCGGCGAGCCACCAGGCTTCGATCAGCCGTCGGCGGGGATCGCCGGCGTGTTCCGGGCCGGCGCGGTCGATCGCGGCCATGCTGAGCCGGTTGTCCGCCGTGGCCTCGGTGAAGGCCTTCGTGAAGCTCGTGACCACGGCCGTGACCGCCGCCGGGTCGGCGTTGACCAGGACGGCCGGGTCGGACAGCAGGTCGGTGACCGGGGCGCCGGTGCGGACGGCGTGCCGCAGCACCAGTCCGAGCCGGGCCGCGTCCCCGGGCCCGGGCCGGGCGGGAAGCAGGGACTGACGGAGTGTCATGTGGTCGGGGCCCCAGTGGGCGAGCCGTTCGGCGAAGGTGTGGGGCCAGACCCGCAGCCGACCGCCGTCCTCGGACGGAAGGACGAAGGCCTCCGCTTCCCCGACGGCCGACGGCCCGCCCGTGTTCGGCAGCGCGTTCCACAGGTCGGTGTCGACGGCGTCGCCCGCGGCAGCCAGCGCGATGATCGGCGCGCGGGTCGTCTCGGGCAGGGAGGCCCACCAGGCCTCGGCGAGCGTCTCGGCCTTCTGCGCGGGTCCGGCGGCGGGGTCGACGGGCGCACCGGGGGCGGTGCGCGCGGCGAGCAGGGCGAGCGCGGGTGACGGGTAGAGCGCGGCGGCGGGGAGTTGATGGTGTGCCAGCGATGCCCACCACTGGGCGTAGGCGTCGGGGTCGGTCCACTGCGGCTGGTCCAGGTCGAGGACGGCCGAGGGGACGTCGAGCGCCTCGGCGGCGGGCGTGCCGGTGGCGCATTCGACGACGATCCGCAGCCAGGGCACGGTGAGCAGCGGCCGCAGCACCTTCTCGGCGATGCGCTGCGGGGCGTCCGGGACCAGGCCGGCGCCCGCGCGGTCGAGGCCGGTGACGACCAGCACGCGGGGCGTGCCGTCGGTGAACGTCTCGATGAGCTCGTGCGCGTCGGCTGCTGTCGTCCCGAGCTCGCGGGCGAGGGTCCAGACGAAGCTGTCGGCGGTGAGGCCGTCGGCGTCCAGCTGGACGTGGACGCGGCGGTCGGTGCGGGGGTTGTCGGGCGGGCAGGCGGCGGCGAGCCAGCGCAGCAGGTGCGTGCGGCCGCTGCCGCTCGACCCCGCCACCCGGCACAGCCGCGGCGCCTGCGGATCGCCGAGCCATCCGAGCAGCGCCCGCCCGGCCGGCCGCCGGCCGGCGTGCAGGGGCGGCAGCGGTACGGCCTTGGCGTCGGCGGGCGGCTGCTCGGCGGGTACGCCGTGGCGGGGGTTCGGCCAAGGCCGCACCGCGCTGCCGTACTCGTCGGCCTGCCAGGCTCCTGCGACCGCCTCCGGCGGCACCGGCCCGTCCGGCCCGTAGCCCTCGTCGACCTCGAACAGCCAGCCCGCGTGACGGCGTGCCAACTGCCTGCCGATCCCGGGGGACGGCCGGTAGGCGGCCGGCGTGATCGGCTCCTTGGGGGGTGTCCAGCCCTCGAGTGCCAGCTCCTCCACCTGGGCGACGGAATCCGCCACCGCGCGGACCCACCCCTTCCACAGCCCTGTCGGGCGAGGACCGCGGCCGCCGTTCAGTCGCGCAGACAGAGTCGGAGTCGGGAGCGTGCGGGCGAGGTGGAGCCGGTTCCAGGTCGTGGAGCTGGTGTTGCGATTGGTGAAGTCGCTCTCGGGGCCGCCCGACCCGGGGTCGAGGTAGGACGGCCCGGGGCCGGCCGGGCCGACCCGGCCGGCGTCGGCCCGGGGCGGGACGGTGAAGGCGTCGCTGTCGCCGCCCCTGCGGACGGTGGGAGGGCCAGGGTGGCCAGGTCGTGGCGGCCAAGCACGCGCAGCAGCCGGTCGCGGATGGCGCGGGAGAAACCGGCGACGAGGACGGCGTCACGGCCTGCCGAGCGCGGCCGTTTCGATCGCGTCGGCGGCCCGGGGATCTCCGGACGCCCGTCATGCCCCCGGCGGCCTGCGCCGCCTCCCCGTCCTGCCTGCGGAGGCACCGGCACCCCGCCGGCGACCGCGGGGGCGGGTCCGATCGGGTGAAGGGACAATGGATGCACGCGGTGGCAGGACAGCCGCCCGCCGCCCGTCAGCCGAGGCCGTGCTGGAGCCGCCCGTGAGCCGTCGCCGTCCCCCGTCGCACCCCGCCGATGCGCACGAACTGCTGGGCAAGCTCGGCGAGCTCACCGCCCGGGCGCTGGACCACGCCGAGCGGCAGCGGGCCCGGGTCGAACTCGCCATGGCATTGCAGCGCGAGCTGCTCCCGGCCGCGCTGCCGAGCCTGCCCGGGCTGCGGACCGCCGCCCGGTACGCGCCCGCACGCCACGGCCTGGACATCGGCGGCGACTGGTACGACGGCTTCCGGCTGCCGGACGGGACGCTCGGGCTGACCCTCGGCGACGTGCAGGGCCACGACGTCGAGGCGGCCGTGTTCATGGGCCAGGTCCGGATCGGCCTGCGGGCGCTGGCCACCGCGGCGAGCGACCCCGGCGAGGTGCTGGCCCGGACCAACGAACTGCTGCTGTCCCTGCCCGACGGCCTCTTCGCCACCTGCTGCTTCCTGCGCTTCGACCCCGCCACCCATGAACTGTCCGTCGCCCGGGCCGGCCACGTCCCGGCGATCTGGGCCACCGCCGACGGCCGGTCCGGGATCGAGGACACCGAGAACGCGGACGAGGTGGGGCTGCCGCTCGGCATCGAACACGGCGAGGTGTACCCGGTGACGCGGCGGCGCCTGTCGGGAACGGAAGCGGTCGTCCTGGTGACCGACGGAGTGGTGGAAGGGCCCGCGTTCCCGCTCGACACCGGGCTGGAGCACGTCCTGCGGCGGGTGAGGGCGGGGGTGGGCGCCGAGCCCGGGGAGCTGGCCGGCCGGGTGCTGGAGGTCGCCGACCTCACCGGGCACCAGGACGACGCCGCCGTCCTGGTGCTCTGCCACGACGGACCGTGACGGCGCGCGCGGCAGCGGTGGGTGGCCGCAGCGGATCCGACCGTCCTGGCCGACCCTCCGGGCGTGTCACGGCCGGGCCGGGCGGCGGCGTGCGATGAGATGGCTGGTGTGCTGCGCAACGCGAAGGCCGGAGAGACCGCGGTGGCCGGCTTGTCGATCCTCGGCGTCGCGCTCGTGTACTGGGCGGGGGGCCGACTCGGCCTGCTGACGCAGGTCGTCGTGGGCGGCGTCCACGTCACCCCGCTGTGGCCGCCGACCGGCGTCGCCGTGGCCGGCCTGCTGCTGCTCGGCCTGCGCGTGTGGCCCGGGATCGCGCTCGGCGCCCTGCTGGTCATCGCGGGATTCGGGGCGATCACCCCCGCTTCCTTCGGCATCGCGGCGGGCAACACGCTCGCCCCGGTGGTGGCCGTCCTGCTGCTGGCCCGGGTGGGCTTCCGGGTCGAGCTCGACCGGCTGCGGGACGGCGTGGCGCTGGTCTTCCTGGCGGCGCTCGCCTCCACGCTGATCAGTGCGACCGCCGCCTGCCTGCTCCTGGTGTCCGAGGGCGCGCTGGCCGCGCACCAGTTCTGGCCCGCCTGGACGGCGTGGTGGACGGGTGATGCGATGGGCGTGCTGGTGGTCACCCCGCTGCTGCTGGCGGTGCGCGCCGCCCGGATGCCCCGGGACGTACCGCTGCGCCGCTGGGCCGAGGCCCTCGCCCTGCTGGCGGTCACCGCCGTCACCGTGCTCACGGCGACCCGCAGCCCGCTCTCCCTGCTCTTCCTGGTCCTGCCGGTGGTGATGTGGGCGGCGCTGCGCTTCCAGTTGCTCGGCGCGGCGCCGTGCGTCCTGGTGGTGTCCGTCTTCGCCGTCCCCGCCGCCGTCGATCGCATCGGCCCGTTCGCCGACCACAGCCTGCTCGCCGTGATGGTCCAGCTGCAGGCCCTCAACGGCGTCGCCGCCCTGACCGGACTGCTGCTCGCCGCCATCACCACCGAACGCGAGAACACCCTCGCCACCATCGAGCAGGCGTGCATCGCCCTCGCCGAAGTGGTGAACCGCCTCGCCCCGGGCGAGGCCGACGGCCCCTGGCCGCCCCCCGCCGACCGTCGGCGCTCCGACTGACGGACGACCGCTGTACGCACGCCGTCCGGCCCCGCCCGGGCGGTCGGCGGGCCGCCGCGAGCCGGTCCCGGCAGCGGGTGGCGCCGGCCGGGCGCAGGGGCCGGGGGGAGGGCGGCGCCGGGCACGGCGGCGAACAGGCCGGCCGGTCGTCGACGAGGACGGGCGGCGGTCCTCACGGGCGGCGAGGGTGAGGCGGCCGGTCCAGGTCGCCTCGTACGCAGCCGACACGGCGCACCCGGTGCCCGGCCGGCACCGGCCGGGCGCCCACCCGCTCGGCCTCGCCGTCAGCGGTGTTCGGGGTTCTCGAAGTCGAAGCGGCAGCCCGCGTCCCACTCGGAGCGCTGGTTGCCGTGGGCCGGGATGCCGCCGGCGTCCTTGAGCATGCGGGCGAGGTGGAGCTGGTTCCAGGTCATGAAGGTGGTGTTGCGGTTGGTGAAGTCGTTCTCGGGGCCGCCCGATCCGGGGTCGAGGTAGGACGGCCCGGGGCCGGCCGGGCCGACCCAGCCGGCGTCGGCCTGGGGCGGAACGGTGAAGCCGAGGTGCTGGAGGCTGTAGAGGACGTTCATCGCGCAGTGCTTGGCGCCGTCCTCGTTTCCGGTGATCAGGCAGCCGCCGACCCGGCCGTAGTAGGCGTACTGACCGCGGTCGTTGAGGATGGCGGAGCAGGCGTACAGCCGTTCGACGACCTTCTTCATGACGGAGGAGTTGTCGCCGAGCCAGACCGGTCCGGCCAGGGTGAGGATGTCGGCGTTCATGACCTGGGAGTAGAGGACGGGCCACTCGTCGGTGTCCCAGCCGTGCTCGGTCATGTCGGGCCAGACGCCGGTCGCGATGTCGTGGTCGACGGCGCGGATCTCCTCGACCTGGACGCCCTGGCGGCGCAGGATGCCGGCGCTGATGTCGATCAGCCCCTGGGTGTGGCTGCGCTCGGGTGAGCGCTTGAGCGTGCAGTTGAGGAAGACCGCCCGCAGGTCGGTGTAGGTGGTCATCGCCGTCCGTTCCGTGCGCCCGTGACGTGGGGAGTTCCATCGCACCACGCCCGCGCCCCGGCGGCGGCCGAGGCGCGCCGGGACGGCGGCGGGGCGGCGGCAAGGAGGATGACGGGACGTCAGGCCGCGGCCAGCGAGAAGTAGTTCTCCTCCTCCTGGGCGAAGTGCAGTTGCAGGACGGAGTGCAGGCCGTACAGGCAGGCCCGCAGGTCCTCGTGCTGTTCGGGGGCGAGGGCGCCGGTGGGTTCCGCGTGGGCGAGGTGGGTGGTGATGCGGCGGGCGAGGCGGTGGATCTCGGTGTGGGCGCGGCTCATGGTGGCGGTGGTCTCGGGGCCGCCGAGGGCGTCGGCGAGGGCCGGGTAGAGCTCGCGTTCCTCGGCCTCCTCGTGCGGGAGCAGCCGGGTGGTGAGCAGCCGGTCGACGTGCCGGACGGCGTCGAGCGCTTCGGCGGAGTCCGCCTCGGTGAGCCGGTCCGCGGCTTCGCGGACGGCTTCCAGGACGTCGCGCAGGTCGTCGTGCTCGGCGGCGAAGCGGTGCACCAGGTCCTCGGTGCCGGCGTCGATCTCCGGGCCGGTGCCGCGGCCGGGGCGCAGGGCGCGCAGGGCGTTGAGGATGACGGCGACGTCGATGAGCTGCTGGAGGAGGGCGCCGGCGGCGGGCGGGAGGAGGCCGACCGCGGCGAGGACCATCGCGGCGAGGGAGAGCAGCATGCCGCCGAGGGCGGACTGTACGGCGATCCGGCGGGAGCGGGTGGCGATCCGGACGGCGTCGGCGAGGCGGTCGACGCGGTCGGTGGTGAGGACGATGTCGGCGGCTTCGGAGGAGGCGCTGGCGCCGCGGGCGCCCATGGCGACGCCGACGTCGGCGGCGGCGAGGGCGGGTGCGTCGTTGACGCCGTCGCCGACCATGACGGTGACGGCGCGTTCGCTCTCGGCGCGGACGGCGGCGACCTTGTCGGCGGGCGTCTGGCGGGCGCGGACGTCGTCGAGGCCGACCACGGCGGCGATCTCGCGGGCGGGTTCGGGCCGGTCGCCGGTGAGCATGATCAGCCGGGTGACGCCGGCTTCGCGCAGGCGGCGGACGGTGCGCGGGGCGTCGTGCCGGACGGGGTCGCGCAGCAGGACGGCGCCGATGGGCCGGTCGTCGACGGTGACCCAGGCGATGGCGGCGCCGTCGAGTGCGGCGCGGTTGTCGGCGGCGCGGGCCCAGGCGGGCAGGTCGGTGGCGTCGTGGTGGCCGACGGTGGCGGTGCGGCCGTCGGCGAGGGTGGCGGCCGCGCCGTGGCCGGGCCGTTCGGTGACGTCGTGGACCTGGGGGAGGGTCAGGTTGCGTTCGGCGGCGGCCGCGGTGATGGCTTCGGCGAGGACGTGCGGGGAGTACTGGTCGACGGCGGCGGCGAGCGCGAGGACCTCGGCGGGGGTGCGGCCGGGGGCGGTGGCGATGTCGAAGGCGCGGGGGCGGCCGGAGGTGAGGGTGCCGGTCTTGTCGAGGGCGATGGTGCGGGCCCGGCCGAGGGTCTCCAGGGCGGCGCCGTCGCGGACCACGACGCCCTTGCGGGCGGCGCGCGAGATGCCGGAGACGATGGCGACGGGTGCGGCGAGCAGCAGCGGGCAGGGGGTGGCGACGACCAGGACGGCGACGGCGCGGACGGCGTCGCCGGTGAGCAGCCAGGCGAGGCCGGCGGCGCCGAGGGCGACCGGCAGGAACCAGGCGGCGTAGCGGTCGGCGAGGCGGATGACGGGGGCGCGTTCGGCGCCGGCCTGCTGGGTGAGGCGGACGATCTCGGCGTAGGTGCTGTTCTCCTCGGTGGCGGTGGCGCGCAGGTCGAAGGCGCTGCCGGCATTGACGGCGCCGCTGCGGGCGGGGTCGCCGGGTTCGCGTTCGACGTGCGCGGACTCGCCGGTGAGCACGGATTCGTCGAGGACGGCGCGGCTGCCGGTGATCCGTCCGTCGACGGGGACGGTCTCGCCGGGGCCGACGGCCAGCAGGTCGCCGATCCGGACGTCGGCGAGCGGGACGGTCTCGACGCTGTCGCCGGTGCGGCGGCGGGCGCTGCGGGGGGCGTGCCGGAGCAGGGCGCGCAGGTCTCGGGTGGCGCGGCGTTCGGCGGCGGCGTCCAGCCAGCGGCCGCTGGCGAGCATCAGGGCGATCAGGGCGCCGGCCAGGTATTCGCCGGTGGCGAGGGTGCCGGCCAGGGCGAGGACGGCGATCAGGTCGACGCCGGCCTGTCCGCGCCGCAGGGCCTGGACGACCCACATCAGGGCGGGCGGGATGGAGGCGGCGGTGGCGGCGATCCAGGCCTGGTCGGCGAGGCCGTGCGCGCCGGCGGCCCAGGCGACCAGTCCGACGGCGGTGGCGGCGGCGACCACGCCGAGCAGGACGGGTTCGATCCCTCCGCCGCTCAACAGCCGTCGGGCGCCGCCCTGTTCGCTGGGTGCGGTGTGCGGTGCCATGGAGGTCTCCTGCGCTCGCTCGGCGGCTCTTCCTTTCCAGTGCACCTCGCTCGCGGCGGTCCGGCCAGGGCCGTCGGTCCCGGGTGGTGGGGTCCCCCGGCCCGGGGTGCGGGCGGGGTAGGTTCGGGGGGTTGGTGTTCGCGTCCGGTGGTCCGGGGTGTCCGGGGTCCGGCGTACAGAAGGCAGGTGGGGCATGGAGTCGCTGTTCGAGCTTCCGATCCGGACGCTGGCGGGCGAGGAGTCGTCGCTGGCGGAGTACCGGGGCAGGGTGCTGCTGCTGGTGAACGTGGCGTCGAAGTGCGGTCTGACGCCGCAGTACTCGGGTCTGGAGCGGCTGCAGAAGGCGTACGGGGAGCGCGGGTTCACGGTGCTCGGGTTCCCGTGCAACCAGTTCGCGGGGCAGGAGCCGGGCTCGGCGGAGGAGATCCAGGAGTTCTGCTCGACCACGTACGGGGTGTCGTTCCCGCTGTTCGAGAAGGTCGACGTGAACGGGGCCGGCCGGCACCCGATCTACGCCCGGCTGACCGAGGTGGCGGACGCCGCGGGCGAGGCCGGGGACGTGCAGTGGAACTTCGAGAAGTTCCTGATCGGTGCGGACGGCGAGGTGGTCGGGCGGTTCCGGCCGCGGACCGAGCCGGAGTCGGCGGAGCTGGTGGGCGCGATCGAGGCGCAGCTGCGCGGCTGACGGGGACGGAGGGGGCCCGGGGTGTCCGGCGGCCGCCGATCGGCGACCGAAACTGTACAGGTAACCTGCGCAGTGGAACTGGACAGTCCGGGCCCTTCCGGCTGCCCCCTTCACGACGAAAGGCACTCCCGTGTCCGTCACCGCGCTCGACCCGGCCACCGCCCTGGTGGTCGTCGACCTCCAGCAGGGCATCCTCGCCACGGCGGGCGACCCGCACCCGACCGGCGAGGTGCTGGCGCGCAGCGTCCGCCTCGCCGGGGCGTTCCGCACCGCCGGGCTGCCCGTGGTGCTGGTGCGGGTGTCGTTCGCGCCCGACGGCGCCGACGCGGTGCCCGGCCGCACCGAAGCGGGCCGCCCCCGCGCGACCCCGCCGGAGGGCTGGGACACGCTGGCCGCCGAGCTGCACGACCCGTCCGACACGGTGGTGACCAAGCACAACTGGGGCGCGTTCCACGGCACCGACCTGGACGTGCAGCTGCGCCGCCGCGGCGTGACGCAGATCGTGCTGACCGGCATCGCGACCAGCATCGGCGTGGAGTCCACCGCCCGGGCCGCGTACGAGCACGGCTACCACGTGACGCTGGCGGTCGACGCGATGACCGACCTGGACGCGCAGGCGCACCGCAACAGCGTGGAGCGGATCTTCCCGCGGCTCGGCGAGACCGGCACCACCGACGAGATCCTCGACCTGCTGGCCGGCCCCCGCTGACCGGCCGGGACGCACCGGAACCCGCCCGGGCGGACGGTCGTCCCGCCGCCCGCCCGGGCGGGTTCCGCGGCCTGCGGCTCAGGCCTCGCCGGGGTGCCAGGCCGGCCACTGCCAGGGGCGGTCGTCCCAGTGCACCCGGACCGGATCGTGCGGGTCGAGGTCGGGGAAGTGCTGTCTCACCTCCGGTTCGAACTCCTCGGGGGCGAGCGGCATCCATCCGCTGTCCTTGAAGTGGACGAGGCGGTAGCGGCTGTCGGTGCGGAACTCCGCGATCCGCACCAGGGGTTCGTCGGCCGCGCCCGCCCCGCCCGCGGTGCCGGTGCCGGTGCTGGTGTTGCTGCTGGTCGTCATGCGGCCAGCTTCGGACCCACCGCCCCGCCCCGCACGCCCGCACCGCCGGTGCCGGCGCAGATGTCACCGTTCGGCGGCGGGCGCACCGGGAGCGTCACGGACGGGTAGCGGTCCGGTACCGGACCCGGTGCGCCCCGGCCGGTCCCGTACCGTGGAAGGAAGTCGGACGGCTCGCAGGGAGGACCGCGTGGGCAAGGGCAGGGCGTCGAAGGGCACGGCGGCGGCGCGGGTGCGCGGGCTGGACGGCCTGGCGGTGTCGCGTTCCGCGTGGGGCCTGTACCGGGAGACCCGGCGGCCGGGCGCGCCCGGGCTGGCGGCCCGGCTGGGGGCGCTGCCGCGCCTGTGCCGGGACGTGCTGCTGCGCCGCTACCCCGGGGTGGGCCCGGGCAAGCTGCTGGTGCTGGCGTTCGCCGTCGCGGTGTACCTGGTCAGCCCGATCGACGCGATCCCGGACTTCCTCCCGGTGCTCGGCTGGAGCGACGACACCGGCCTGCTGCTGTGGTTCCTGGTGGGCCTGACCCGGGAGTCCGGCCGGTACGTGGAGTGGACCCGCCGCGGCGAGGGCGGCGCCGTCGGCGAACTGCCCGCGGACGGCTGACGCCGCACCACCCCGGCCGGCCCGCCCACGGCTGACGCCACCGCCCGGGCGGCTACAGCGACTTGAGCAGCTTCTCGAAGCGCAGGTCGGGGCGGAGCGGGATGCCGAACCGCTCGTCGCCGTACGGGAACGGCTCGTACACGCCGGTGCGGGCGTAGCCGCGGCGCTCGTACCAGGCGATCAGGTCGGCGCGCTGCTCGATGACGGTCATCTCCATCGCCGCCACGCCCCAGGCGTCCCGGGCCCACTCCTCGGCGCGGGCCAGCACCCGGCGGCCGAGGCCGCCGCCCTGGGCCGCCGGGGAGACCGAGAACATGCCGAAGTAGCCGGTGGCGCCGCGCCGTTCGACGTGGCAGCAGGCCAGCAGCCGGCCGTCCTGCTCGGCCAGCAGGACCACCGACTCGGCGCGGCCCAGCAGTTCGGCCACGGCGGCCTCGTCGGTGCGCTGCCCGTCCAGCAGGTCGGCCTCGGTGGTCCAGCCGGCCCGGCTGGCCTCGCCCCGGTACGCCGACTCCACGAGCGCGACGACCGCCGGCACGTCCCGCGCCCCGGCCGGACGGAAGGAGGGCGCGGAGGCGGCCGGGGCGGCGGTGCGGGCGGCGGTCGGCTCGGCGGTCATCGGGTGCGCTCCTTCGGGCCGGGCGGCCGCGGCGGTTCGGGTGCTGGAACGGCCATCGTGCCACAACGGCCCCGCCGCGCCCGAACGTCGGGGCGCCGGCCCGACCGGGACGCGCGTCCACCGAGAAGTCGTCCGATGAGCGGTCCCGTTCCACGAAGGCCGGCGGCCGGAGCGGGGTTTCGATCCCCGGGTCACCGGCAATGTCCCGGCTGAGCCCGCCGCCGGGCTGCTGTCCGGGCGGCGTTCGAAAGGCGACCAAGGAGGGGCATGCCCGGATTCTTCGGCCGGCGCCGGGAAAGGGCCGCCGACGGGGCCCACCACGTCCGCGTGGAGGCCGACGCGGACTCCACCGGCCTCGCAGTCGGTCGCGACCTGGGGATCCACGCGGCCGACGGGGCGGTCGCCGTCGGTGGCGACATCCGCGGGGACGTCGTCTTCAACCACGTCCCGAACCACGAGGCGGCGGCGGCCGTCCACTCGAGTCTGGCCGTCGAGCGCCAGAGGCTGCGCATGGCCGCCTACCGGCAGGCGCTCCGGCAGAACGAGATCATGTTCCTGCTGAGCGTGGTGGCGATGGCGAGCGGTGCGGGCGTGGTTCTCACCGGAGCCGTCATCGCTGTGCTGCACGCGAGCAGCGGGGCGCCGGTCTCGGTGCCCCTGATCACGAGCCTCGCGGGTGCGCTGATCACGACCGTCGGCGGAGCGCTGGCCGTCCACACCAACCGGAGCCGCCGGCACCTCGCCGAGCAGGACGACCGCCTCGACGCCCAGATCGAGCGGGACCATCTGATCGAGAAGCTGCGGGGCTGGATCGACCGGGTCGCGGACCCGGAGACGCGGGATCGGCTGAACGCCACGGCCGCGATGCGCGAGATGGGCGTGGAGCCCGATTCGACCGTCGTGACCAACCGGGTGCTGCCCGATCCGGGCCCGGCCGTCCCGGTCCTGGAAGCCGCCGACCGCCTTCCGGAGCCCGCCCCACCGGACGGGCGCGCCGACGCCGATCCCGACGGGCGGCGCGCGGACGGTCAGGGCGCGGGGACCGGCCGCTCGGGCGGGCCGGGGTAGGGCAGGATCTGGCGGAGCAGTCCGCGCGGGTGGCCGCGGCGGCGCCACTCGCGGGGGTAGCCGAGCGAGACCTCCTCGAACCGGACGCCCTCGTACCAGGTGGTGCGGGGGATGTGCAGGTGCCCGTAGACCACGGCGGCGACGTTGAAGCGGCGGTGCCAGTCGGCGGTGAGCTCGGTGCCGCACCACTGGGCGAAGTCGGGGTAGTGCAGGACGTCGGTGGGCCGGCGGTCCAGCGGCCAGTGGCCGACCAGGACCAGCGGCAGCTCCGGATCGTGCGCGGAAAGCGCCTTCTCGGTGGCCGCGACGCGCTCCCGGCACCAGTCCTCGATGCCCGCGTACGGCCCGAGGTCGATCCGGAACTCGTCGGTGCAGACCACGCCGTTGTCGCGGGCGCGGGCCAGCGACTCGGCCTTGGTGTGCACGCCCGGCACCCGGAAGCTGTAGTCGTACAGCGTGAACACGGGGGCGACGGCGTACGGGCCGTCGGGGCCCTGCCAGACGGGGAACGGGTCCTCGGGGGTGGCGACGCCGAGTGCGCGGCAGCGCTCGACCAGCAGCCGGTAGCGCTCGGGCGCGTCGACCGCGACCGGGTCGTGCGTGGTGGTCCACAGTTCGTGGTTGCCGGGCGTCCAGATCACCTTGGCGAAGCGCTCCGCGAGGACGCCCAGGGCGGCTTCGACGGCGTCGACCCGTTCGGCGACGTCACCGGCGACAATCAGCCAGTCGTCGGGGCCGGTCGGCTTCAGCGCGTCGAGCACCGGGCGGTTCTCGGTGACGCCGACGTGGAGGTCGCTGACGGCGAGCAGGCGTCCGTCCGCCATCGCTCCCCCCGTTCCGTCTCCGCCGGCGCGCCACTTCCGTCCGCCGGTGCACCTGTTCCGTCCGCCGGCGCGTCCCGGCAGGGGGACGCGCGTTGACACGCTACCTCCGGCCCCCTCGGCGGCGCCAGCGGAACCGCTTCCTGTCGCTCCGTCAACATCCGTCGGAACCCCGGGTGTTCAGTGGGCGCAGCTATGTTTGTTCGCTCTACATACTTTCTGACGATGTGTTGATTCAACACTCTGTTGACTGACGGGTCCATGACTATATCTTCTCCGCAGCGGCCGAAACCCGGCCGCTCTTCACCCCACTGAGGACTCGTCATGCCCGCTACCGGCACCAGCCGCATGCTCCGCCGGACCGCCACCGCGGTCGCGTCCGCCGCCCTGCTGGCCGGCGCGATCGCCGCCGCCGGCCCCGCCCAGGCCGCCAGGCCGAGCACCCCCGCCGACTTCCACCCCGAGCGCGACTACGCGGGCTCCACCGTCGCCGCGCACGAGGGCAAGGACACCTCCGCCTCCACCGCCAACTCCCTTGCCGCCCTGGCCGTCACCCAGACCAAGGGCATGGACGTCTCCGGCTGGCAGGGCAACGTCGCCTGGAGCACCGCCTACGCCAACGGCGGCCGGTTCGCCTACGTCAAGGCCACCGAGGGCACCGGCTACACCAACCCGTACTTCGCCCAGCAGTACAACGGCTCCTACAACGTCGGCATGATCCGCGGCGCGTACCACTTCGCGCTGCCCAACGCCTCCTCCGGCGCCACCCAGGCCGCGTACTTCGTCTCGCACGGCGGCGGCTGGTCCAAGGACGGCAAGACCCTGCCGCCCGCCCTGGACATCGAGTACAACCCCTACGGCGCCACCTGCTACGGCCTGAGCCAGGCCGGCATGGTCAGCTGGATCCGGGACTTCTCCAACACCGTGCACACCAAGACCGGCCGCTACCCGGTGATCTACACCACCACCGACTGGTGGACCACCTGCACCGGCAACAACAGCTCCTTCGGCACCACCAACCCGCTCTGGATCGCCCGCTACGCCTCCTCGGTCGGCACCCTGCCGGCCGGCTGGTCCTACCAGACCATCTGGCAGTACGCCGACTCCGGCACGCTGCCCGGCGACCAGAACTACTTCAACGGCGCCCTGGACCGCGTCCAGGCCCTCGCCAACGGCTGACGCCCCGTCGGTCCTCCCGCCCGCGGCCGGAATCCACCCCGCTCCGGCCGCGGGCGGCCCCGCGCCTCAGCGCGCCGGGACCACCAACTCCCAGGTGTCGACGGCGAAGTCGAGCTCCATCCCGTTGTCCCGGTACAGCGCCGGCGCGCCGGTCGCGTTCTCGGTGTCCACCCCGAGGCCGACCCGGGTGTGGCCGCGCTCCGCGTAGAACGCGAAGAAGTACCGCAGCAGGTGGGCGCCGAGGCCGCGGCCGCGGTGCGCGGCGAGCACCCCGATGTTCGACGCCCACGCCTGGTCGGCCCGGTCCGCCCGGGTGCGCAGCACGGCGACGTCGCCGTGCCCGTCGAGTTCGGCGATCCACACCAGCGACCAGTCGGCGCTGCCCGCGCCGATGTCCTCGCACCACTCCTCGTAGCTGCGGGGCCGGAAGTCGTAGTGCTCGGCGAAGGTCTCCTGGAGCAGCCGGTGCACGGCTCGCCGGTCCTCCTCGGTGGCGCAGACCCGCAGGCGCAGGCCCGCAGGGGCCTCCGGGAACGGGTCGGTCATCGGGTCCACCGCGCGGGTCAGCACGTGGTGCCGGCGCACCGTCCGCCACCCCCGGCCGGCCAACGCCCCGGTGTCGACGGTCGGTTCGGCCGTCAGCATCAGGTGCAGCACGGCCCGGTCGGCGCCGTTGCCGCGGGCGAGTTCGGCGCCGCGCGCCTCCATCAGCTCGAACAGGTGCAGCCCCGACCCGGTGTGCCCCGGCAGCAGGTACTGGTCCAGGTCGATCCGCTCCCCCGCCGAGCGGTCCCGCACGATGCCGTACCCGACCAGCTGCCCGTCGGCGTCGTACAGCAGCCACGAGTCGCGCTCCAGGTCCACCGACGGATGGCCGAGGTCCTCCTCGACCTCGTGCAACTCCGTGAACGCGCGCCCCACTTCGATCTCGTCCACCTGGTTGAGCAGCGCGCACACGGCCTCGGCGTCACCGAGTCCTGCCGGCCGCACGGTCATTCCCTCCGGGAGTGCCATGACGTCCCCCTCCTCCACTGTCGACTGCGGTGGCAAACCCGGCCTTTCTACCCGTTCCGACGCTCCCGCCCCAACGGGTTTTCGCACGCGCCCTCGGGGCCCTCCCCCTTGAGCGCCGGTCAGGAGCGGTGCGGCGCCGGTCAGGAGCGGTGCGGCGCCGGTCAGGAGCGGAAGAGCCGCCAGAACGCAGCGGCCACGTCGGCGGGGGGCGCCGGGTGCTCGGCGGTGATCCAGTGCGTGACGACGCCGAGCAGTGCGCCGGCCAGGTAGGCGGCGTGCAGGTCCGCGGGGACGTCGTCGAATCCCGCGGGGCGCGCGCCCTCGCGGAACCGCTCGGTCAGGGCGGCGGTCACCTGCTCGCGCATCCGGCCGGCGAAGCCGGCGCTGCCCTGGTCGCCGAGGACGCGCCGGTGGACGGCCGCCCGGGCCGCGATGTGCTCGAACAGCCCGACCAGGGCGCCGGGGGTGCTGCCGGGCGGCGCGTCGGCCGGGCACAGCCGGACCGCCCGGGCGACCTCGGCGACCTCGCCGTCCATCGCGTCCACCACCAGCGCGTCCGCGTCCGGGTAGTGCTGGTAGACGGTGGCGCGGTTGATGCCGGCGCGCTTGGCCACTGCGGAGACGGTGATCGCGTCCAGGTCCTGTTCGGCGGCCAACTCCAGGAAGGCGTCCCGGAGTCGGGCTCGGGTGCGCTGTACGCGGGGGTCGTCCAGGTTCATGGGCTCAATGTACGACACCCGTCGTGTAAACGACACTTGTTGCTTAACCGACGGGTGTCGCTTACTGTCGTCGGCATGCGCATCGAGATCTGGGCGGACCCGGTCTGCCCCTGGGCCTACATCGGCAAACGACGACTGGACCGGGCCCTCGCCGGCTGGGACGGCGAACCCGTCGAGGTGGTGTGGCGACCGTTCCGCATCGATCCGACGACACCCGTCCCGTCCGTCCCGCACGACGGGTCGACGAAGGAGCAACTGCTCAAGGGCCTCGGCATCCCCGCCGAACGCGACAGCGACAGCGACTGCGGCGACGGCGACGGCGACGGCGACGGACAGGCGTGCACGCCGGGGACCGCCCCCGGGGAGCAGGCGCCCCGGGTCGCCGAGATCGCCGCCGCCGAGGGGCTCGGCCCCCGCTGGGGCGCCGCCTGGCGCGCCAGCAGCCACGACGCGCACCGGCTGCTCGTCCTCGCCCGCCGGCACGGCGGCGCCGCCCTGCAGCACGCCCTGGCCGAAGCCGTCATGAAGGCGCACTTCACCGAGGGCCGCGACATCGGCCACGCCGAGACCCTGGAGCAGCTCGCCGCCGAAGCCGGGTTCCCGGAGGCCGCCGCGCTGCTGGCGGCCGGCGGCGGCGACCAGGAGGTGAAGGAGCTGCTGCTGATCGGCAGGGCCCGGGGCGTCGCCACCTCCCCGACCCTGGTCGTGGGCGGCCGGGCCCTGGCCGGCGCCCAGTCGCCGGAGACGGTCACCGCCTTCCTCCGCGACTCCGCCGGGCAGCCCGAGCGGCGGCTCCCGGCCGAGGTCGAGCGGCTCCGGTACGCCGACGCGCTGCTCGACAGGCGCGACCCGCTGGGCGCGCTGACCCTGCTCCGGCCGCTGCTGGCCGAGCACGGCGACGAGCCCGGCGTGCGGCTGCTGGCCGCCCGCGCGTACTTCGCCTCGGCCCAACTCGGCCGGGCGGCGAGCCTGTTGGAAGAGATCGTCGCCGAATCGCCGGACGACTCCTTCGCCCGGCTGCTGCTCGGCCGCACCCTGACCCGGCAGGGCCGGACGGCGGAGGCCGCCGTCCACCTCTCGCTGGCGGCCGCCATGACGCCCGAGTACGCGAGCTGAGACGGCGCCGCCCCGGGCGGACCGTCGCCGCACGGGCCCGCCCGGGGCGCCGCGTCAGGGCCGCCCGGGTCGCCGCCTCGGTCCTGCCGGGTCGCCGGGTCAGGCCCGCCCCGGCGGCCGGGTGTCGCGCCACCACTGGCGGCCGTCCCGGTCGTCGACGACCACGCCGAGCCTCGCCAGTTCCCCGCGCAGTTCCGCGGCGTCCTTCTCGTCGTCCTTCTTCAGCGCGGCGGCCCGGGCCTTGAGGAGCGCGTCGCCGCCGGCCGGCAGGCCCGGCATGTCCTCGACCCAGCGGCGGTACGCCTCCCGGTAGGGGTCGCCGTCCGGGAGCCACGGGTAGCCGTGGGCCCGGAAGCCCTCGGCGAGCCGGTCGACCGGCGGCAGGTCCGCGCCCTCGCTCCGGTACTCGGCGATCAGTTCCTCGCCCTGCTCGCCGAGCACCACCAGCCGCTTGCGGTCGGCGAACACCCCGCTGACCGCCGCCCTGGGCGCGCTCCGACTGGAGCCGCCCCGAGCGGTCGTGATCCGGTCGCTCTCCACGGTGACGGTGACGTAGCCGTGTTCGGCCATCAGCACGATGACGCCGCCGACCAACGCCCCGACCAGCAGGCTGCCCACGGTCGCCGCCGGTTCGGGTGCCCGGTCGAGCAGTTCCACCGGCCCCCGCCAGGGGATCCACGGCCAGGACACCGCCCGGTGCGCGAGGAGCTTCAGCAGGTATCCGGCCGCGGCCCCGAGGACCGGGAACCCGGCCGCCACCAGCACGCGGTCCGTGGTCCGCTGCCGGACCGTGATCGCCGTGCCCTTGTCGGTCATGTCGGCACTCCCCCTCCAGATGAAACCGTCGAACTGCAAACGATCGTCAGCCATTCGATCGTAATATGGGCGATCGGTCCACCGGGGACCGGATCGGGCGCGGGAGAGGGGATGCCATGAGCACACCGGAGGAGTCCGCGACCGGGGGCGGCCCGGCCGGGCCCGCGCTGCGCCGGGGGATCCCGGTGGGCGCCGAGCAGCAGGTCGCCGCCCTGTACTGGGAGGCGTTCGGGCGCAAACTCGGGCCCGCGCTCGGCCCGCCCGACCGCGGCCGGGCGTTCCTGGCCGCGCACCTGCACCACGACCGGGGCGTGGTCGCGCTCGACGGCACCGGCCGGGTGGTCGGCGTCGCCGGCTACCGGCTCGCGGGGCGCGGCCTGACCGGGGGCTCGGCGCGCGACGTGCTGTCCGCGTACGGCCTCGCGGCGGGGCTGCCCCGGCTGGCCCTGCTCGCGCTGCTCGACCGGGAGCCCGCCGGGGCCGAACTCCTCATGGACGGCATCTGCGTGGCGGCGGCGCACCGGGGCGCGGGCATCGGCGGCCTGCTCCTGGGCGAGATCGCGGCCGTCGCGGCCGAGAACGGCTGCACGCGGATCCGGCTGGACGTGGTCGACACCAACCCGCGGGCCCGCGCCCTGTACACCCGGCACGGCTTCCGTGCCCTGCACACCCGTCGGACCTCGTTCCTGCGGGGCCCGATGGGTTTCGGAGCCGTCACCGCCATGCACCGGTCCGTCGTGCCCGACGGCGCCGGCCGAGGAGGAGCCGCGCCGTGTCCCGGCCTCTGACCGCCCGTGGGGCCGACCGCGTCCGGCGGCCGGAGATCCCCACCCGGCTGCTGGTGCACGCCCTGGTCCGCGAGGACGGGACGGTGGACGCCGCCGAGCTCTACCGCGTCGCCGGCCTCCTCGGCATGACGGACCAGCAGGTCCGACTGTGCGTCAAACGCCTGGTCGCCGAGGAGCGGTTCCGGCAGGACGGGCGGGGGCGCCGGGCCGTCCTGCGGGCCGTGTCCGATGCCGCGACCGGCGCCCTCGCCCCGGACGCCGACCATGTCCGGTACGCCTACCGGCAGGACGCCGGGCTCGAACCCTGGGACGGCGTCTGGCGGTTGTTCGCGTTCGCCGTGCCGGAGGAGCGCCGCGCCGTCCGCGACGCGCTGCGCGGGACCCTGCTGCACCTGGGCGCGGCGCCCCTCCAGGGCGGGCTGTACGTGGCCGCCAATCCGATCGCCGGCCTGGTCGAGGCCCGGGCCCGGCAGCTCGACGCCCTCGGCTCGGTCACCTTCCTCACCAGCACCGACCTGCGGGTGGGCGGCGTCTCCGATCCGGCCGAACTGGCGGCCGCGCTCTGGCCGTTGGACGCGATCGCCGCCCGGTACGAGGATCTCGCGGCGCACGCCGCGGCCGGTGCCGGCCGGCCGGCCCGGTGGGCCGACGGGCCGGGCCCGTCCGGGGCCGAGCGGATCACCGCGGCCCTGGAGCTCGCCGCCGCGTTCAGCACGGCCATGACCCCGGACCCGCTGCTGCCGCCCGAGCTCCTCCCCCGGCCCTGGCCCGGCCGCCGCGCCCGCCGGCTCGCCCGCGCGTGCTGGGCCGCCCTGGGCGCGCTCCCCGCGGAACGCGCCGCCGCCCCGGTTCCGCGCCTGTTCCGCCTCTACGACGAGGCGTTCGCCGCGCCCGAGGAGCCCGAACGGGACGGCCTCCGCAGGTAGTTGATCGGCGGCGCCCGCTCCGCGGGGCGGGCGCCGCCGTCCGGGTGGCTAGCTGAACCGGAACAGCGCGGTGTGCAGGGTGCCGTCGTTCAACCCGAGGGTGAACAGCCGGCAGCTGCCGGCCCAGGCCCGGTCGGTCTTCCACCGGTAGCCGTAGGCACCGGCGGCCGCGTCGTACCGCGGTGCGCCGTCCCCGGCGGTGGCGGCGGGCACGGGCGGGTCGAGCGGCGTGCCGGTGGCGCAGTCGACGCGGGTCACGGTCGGGTAGTCGCGGGCGATGACGTCGGGGCCGCGGTCGCCGCCGAGGCCGAACGTCACCGGGACCGCCCGGCCGGCGTTCATCCGGTTGACGGCGGGCGGGTCGGCGACCGGCGGCCGGAAGCCGCCGAACGGGTACTCGTAGGTGTACCGGGCGCCGGCGGCGGGGGTGCTGGTGCCGGCCGGGGTGGTCACCGTGACGTCGACGGCGCCGCCGGGCCGGGCGGGGGCGGTCGCCCGGAGGGTGGAGTCGTTGACCACGGTGACGCCGGTCGCCGGTGTGGTGCCGAACAGCACCTGCCGGGCGCCGGCCAGGTGGGTGCCGACGATCGTGACGGTGTTGCCGCCCGCCTGGGGCCCGTGGCCGGCCCGCACCCCGGTCACGGCGGGCGCGACGGTGGCGACGGCCAGGCCGTACGGGGCACTGCCGGTGTCGACCGTACGGGTGACGGTCCGGGTGGCGGTGTCGATCACCGACAGCGTGCCGGCGCGGCTGTTGGCCACGAAGGCGGTGCCGCCCGCCGGGTCGACGAGCACGCCGACGGGGGTGGCGCCGACCGCGACCGTGTCGGTGACGCCGGGTCCGCTCGCCGTGTCGATCACCGACACCGTGTCCTCGTTCTGGTTCGCCACGTAGACGTGCGCGCCGTCCGGGGTGACCGACACCCCGCCGGGACCGGCCCCGACGGGGACGACGCCGCTGACCGTGTTGGTGGCGGTCTCGATCACCGAGACGTTGTTGCTGGCGTAGTTCGCCGCGTAGACCCGGCCGCCGTCGGGCGAGACCGCCACCGCGGCCGGCATCCGGGCCCGGCTGTCGACGATGGTCTCGCTCAGGCTGTTGGTGGCCGTGTCGATCACCGAGACCGAGCCGCCGATCAGGTTCGCGACGTACGCGTGGGCGCCGTCGGGAGCGACGGCGATGCCGAACGGCTGGCTGCCGACGGTCACCGTGGCGGTGACCGTCCGGGTCGCCGTGTCGATGACGTCGACGCCGCCGGCCCGCGCGCTCACGTAGTGCCCGACGTACGCGTGCGTCCCGTCGGGGGAGAACGCCACCGGCCCGGGCAGCCGGCCGACCGGGATCGTCGAGGCGACCGCGCCGGTGGCGGTGTCGATCACGGACACCGTGTCGCTGCCGTTGTTGACGACGTACGCCTCGCCGCCGTCCGGGGAGACCGCCACCGCCTGGGGGTAGGCGCCGACCGGCACGGTGGCGACGGCCGAGGCGGTCGCCGGGTCGTAGGCCGTGACCGAGTTCGCGCGCGAGTTGGCGATCCAGACCAGGCGGTGCGCCGGGGCCTCGTCGGCCGCGTGCGCCGAGGACACCGGCACGACCGCGGTGAGGGCTCCGAGCGCGCCGGCCGCCGAGGCGACCGCGGCCCGGTGCCGCAACCCTCGAGGACGGCCCGGCGATCCGGCCCGCCCGCTGGGGAGCGCTGTCATGTGACTCCACCTCTCTGCTCGGCGCACCGTCCGGGGACCGTCCCGCGGTGCGCCGTGGGGACTGTGGGGGTGCGGGGTGCAGGGGGGAGCCCTCGGGACCAGCCTGGCGCACCGGGGCGCTTCGCACCAGACCGCGTGTCCGCACAACTCGCGTCACACGTCCCGTGGTTGACGCCCCGACGGTGCTCCTTCCGCGCTCCCGTCAGGCGCTGGCGCGGTGGGCGTACGGGCGGTCGGGGCAGCGCGGGCAGGTGAACAGGTGGAGGCCGCCCATGTCGCCGATCATCAGGTCCGCCGCGCGCTGGACCGCCGCCCGCTCCTCGTACGGCAGGTCCCAGATCTCGCCGACGGCCGGGGCGTCCTCGACCGGGAGCCAGGTGCGCCAGGTCTCGCCGTCGAACTCGGCGCTGGCGACGGACAGCAGGTGCTCCATTCGCGCCCCGCACTCCGGGCAGTCGGGCCAGTCCGGGTCCTGGCTCCAGGTGGGGTAGCCGCCGGCCTTCGTCCCGTCCGCGACCGACAGGTGGTACTCGTACGACCAGCCGGTCTCCTCCTCGACCTGCTCGAACCGGTCCGCCAACTCCTCGGACAGGCTCTCCGGCAGGTCCCAGGACGGGTAGTCGGCGACCCGCTCGGGGTGCAGGACGCACGGCTCGGGCAGGTACGAGGAGTGCGCGCCGTCCGGGCGGGGCGGGTCGGCCGGGGCGAGGTCGGCGCGGGAGCCGTCCCACCAGTACACCTCCGGCCGCGGCGCGTACCCCTCCTCGTGGTCGAACGGGCACCACAGCACCTGCAGCACGTCCGTGCCCTCCGGGTACGGCAGTTCGGGCACGTCGGCGGCCAGCAGCTGCAGCACCGGCACCAGCGGAACGGGGCCCGCACCGCGCGGCGGCGCGTACCCGGCCCGCGGGTGGTCGTCCGTGCAGTGCGGCCACGGCTCGGTGCGCGGCCACCGCACCGGGCCGCCGAGCGAACTCTCCCCCGGCCCCGGCTCCCCGCGCCTGGGGTGCAGCCGCACCGCCTCCCGCCGCAGCGGCCCCACCTCGGGGAACCGCCCTTCGACATCCAGCGGGCGGGGCGGAGTGGTACGCACCATCGGAACGAACTCCCTCGGGCAGCTCCTGACGCGGCGCCAGGAATCGGACGGCATGGATCCGGCAGGCAGCGTATCCCCGACGCACGACAGCGCCCCTGCCCGGACTCCGGCCCGAGCCGGCGACCGACAAGCCGTCCGGCACTGTCGGCCGGGGCGCCGAGGGCCCGGCACCTGAGCCGCCCCGGCCGGCCCGGCTACCCTCGTGTCTCCGAACCTGCCGCCGAGGAGGCGCCGATGACCGACCCGGATGCCGAACTCGCGTCCGCGCTCGATGCGTTCGCGGCCCTGCTGGCCGATGTCGGGGGACGGCGCGACCAGGGGAGCCACGAGCAGGTGGAGTCCGCCCGCCTCCTCCTCGGCGAGGCCCTGGCGGCGGACCGGGCGCGGACCGCGCGGCTCGCCGGCCGGGTGCTTCGCCTGCTGGTCCTGGAGCGGTGCGCAACCAGTCAGTTGGTGCATCCGCTGATCGCGGCGATCGGCAGCCGGGCCACCCTCGCCGCCCTGCTGCGCTCGGCCGGCGAGGGGAGTTGGGCACACAGGGCGAACGCCTGCAGCGCCGCGTACTGGGTCGCGGTGCGGCACGAGCCGGTGCCGTTCGACGCCCTGCGGGAGCTGGCGCGGACCGATCCCGGGCGGGCGCGGGAGCAGCTCGCCGAGGCCGTGGGGCGGGCCCGGGCGAACGTCGACCCGCTGACCGACCTGTGGCCACGGCTGTGGCTGGCCGCGGCCGTATGTTTCACCGCCTGCGACGAACCGGAGGTGCGGCGGACCGTGCAGACCGCCTTCCCCCTGGAGCACCCCCGCCACCTGCCGCAGGCCGGCCCGCTGCTGGCCGCAGCCCGCCGGATCGCGGAGGACGACCCGCGCACCTGGTACCGGCTGCTGAACGGCTCGACCGGCTACGGCGCGGCCGTCGGCGGATCCTGAACGACGCCCGCGGCGTGGTCCGACGTCGCGTCGGCGCGGGCCGTCCGGGCGGGGGAACGAGAAAGACCCGCAGATCCGGAGATCTGCGGGGCTTCGCCGTGCGCGAGGGGGGAGTTGAACCCCCACGCCCTTTCGGGCACTGGAACCTGAATCCAGCGCGTCTGCCTATTCCGCCACCCGCGCATGGGTGTTGGTCGCTTTCTGCGGTTTCGCTTCGTTCGACCTGTTGAGAAGCTTACCGCATGTCCCGGGGGCCTCCGCCCACCCCCTTGCCGCGGGGCGTCACAATGGCCGACATGAGAGTGATCTTCACCGTGGCCGGGGCCGTGCTGCTGGCGGCGACGGCGGGCAGCATCCTGCGGACGCTGGTGGTGCCGCGCGGCCTGTACTCGGCGCTGGTGATCCGGCTGTGGTCGGTGCTGCGGCGCGTGGTCCGGGCGGTCGCGGCGCCGTTCGGCGGGTACCGGGCGATCGACCGGGCGCAGACCTGGCTGGCGCCGCTGATCCTGCTGGGGATGCTGGGGTGCTGGCTGCTGTCGACGCTGGTGGCGTACACCATGCTGCTGGTGGGGACGTCCGAGCTGCCGTGGAGGGTGGCGTTCCGGGAGGCCGGGTCGAGCCTGTTCACGCTGGGCTTCGCCAGCGGCGACCGCCTGCACCTGTCGGTGATCGACTTCCTGGCGGCGGCCAACGGGCCGCTGATCATCGCGCTGCTGATCGCCTACCTGCCGACCCTGTACGGGGCGTACAACCGGCGGGAGTTGGAGGTGACGCTGCTGCAGTCGCGGGCGGGCGAGCCGGCCTGGGGGCCGGAGCTGCTGGCCCGGCAGACCCTGGTGGGGACGGAGAGCGAGCTGCCGGAGCTGTACCGGGACTGGGAGCGGCTGGCCGCGGACCTCGGCGAGGGCCACTCCAACTACCCGGTGCTGATCTCGTTCCGCTCCCCGCAGCCGTACCGCAGCTGGGTGGTGGGCCTGATCGCGGTGATGGACGCGGCGGCGATGCAGCTGGCGCTGAACCCCCGTTCGGCCCCGCCGGAGGCGCGGCTGCTGCTGCGCGCCGGGTTCACGGCGCTGCGCGACATCGCGACCGCGCTGCGGATCCCGTTCGAGGCGGACCCGGACCCGGACGGGCCGATCCGGCTGACCTTCGAGGAGTTCGACGCGGCGGTGGCGTGGGTGACGGCCGCCGGGCTGCGGTTGGAGCGCCCGGTGCGCGAGGCCTGGCCGCACTTCCGCGGCTGGCGGGTCAACTACGAGGAGATCGCCTACGAGTTGGCCCGCCGCGCGGACGCGGTGCCGGCGCTGTGGACGGGGCCGCGGGACTTCCCCGCCACCCCGATCCCGCCGCGCCGCCCGGCCGACCGCCGCCCCGCCAACCCCTGACGGAACGCCCGGCCCGGCCGAGCCGGGACGCCAGGACCCGGCGGGACGCCGAGCCCTGACGGGCCGTCGATCAGCGGTGCCGGCCCAGCAGCTGCTCCTCGGCCTGCGCCAGCACCTCCACCACCCGCCGCCCGAAGCGGACGTCGCACGGGTGCGGGGTGCCGGTCGCGGCGGCGGCCAGCAGCGCGTCGACCGCCCGTCCGAACGCGGCGGTGGGCGGCCCGTCCCGGTCGGGCAGGCCGGTGACGCCGGCCGTGCCGCGCAGCTCGACGCCCGCGCCGTTCGCGGAGGCCTCGGCGGGGGCGGTCAGGCTGAGCGTGACGGTGCTGGAGGCGCCGCCCGCGTGACGGAGGATCAGGTGCGCGGTGTCGCCGGGGCCGGGCGCGGCGGTGACCCGCTCGACGTCGCCGAGGACGGGCAGCAGGACCGACAGGGCGTGCGGGCCGACGTCCCAGAGCGCGCCCTTCTGCTGCCGCCAGGGGGAGGCGGCGTACGGGCTGTCGGTGGTGAACACCGAGCCGATCCAGTGGCAGTGCGCGGTGAACCAGCCGCCGCGGTCGGACTGTTCGTCGATCCACTCGGCCTGCTTGGTGCCGAACCGGACGGTGAAGAACACCACCGAGGCGACGCCGGACGCGGCGGCCGCGTCCTCGACGGCGCGGGCGGCGTCCACCGTGGCGGCGACCGGCTTGTCCAGCAGCAGGTGCTTTCCGGCGGCGGCGGCGCGCACCGCGTACTCGGCCTGGACGTCCGGCGGCAGCGCGATGGCGACGGCGTCCACCGAGGCGAGCAGCTCGTCCACGGTCGGGTACCCGCGGACGCCGTGCGCGGCGGCGAGTTCGGCGGCGGCCTCGGGGCGGCGGCCCCAGATTCCGGTGAACTCGACGTCCGGGTGGGCGGCCAGCGCCGGGGCGTGCACCAGGCCCGCCCAGGGGCCGGTGCCGAGCAGTCCGATCCGCACGGCCGTCAGCCCTCGACCCGGATCAGGGTGAAGCCGTCGTAGCCGCGGCTGCCGACGGTCTGCACGGTGGTGGCGTCCAGCCGCTTGTCGCCGGCGATCAGCTCGTGCAGCTGCTGGACGCCGCGCACCGCCGCGTCGGTGCTCTGCTCGTCGGCGAGTTCGCCGTCGCGCACCACGTTGTCGACCACGAACACCGAGCCGGGCCGGGTGAGGGCCAGCGACGCCTCCACGTAGTGCGGGATGTTGGCCTTGTCGGCGTCCACGAACACCAGGTCGTACGGTTCGACGCCCTCCTCGGTGAGCTGCTGGAGGGTGTCGCGGGCGGCGCCGACCCGGACCTCGACGCGGTCGCCGAGGCCGGCCCGCTCCAGGTTGGCGACGGCGACCTCGGCGTGCGCCGGGTCGAGTTCCAGCGTGGTCAGGGTGCCGTCGGCGGGCAGCGCGCGGGCCAGCCAGATCGCGCTGTAGCCGGCCAGCGTGCCGATCTCCAGGATCCGCCGGGCGCCCTGCATGCGGGCCAGCAGGTTCAGCAGCTTGCCCTGGTTGGCGGCCACCGCGATCTGCGGCAGCCCGGCCCGGTCGGCGGCCTCGACGGCCGCGTCCAGCACCTCGTCCTCGCCGATCAGCCGGGCGGCGACGTAGTCGTCCACCGCGGTCCACAGCTGCATCGGGTTCTCCTGCACGGTCATTCCCCACCTCCGTGATCGCTTGGCGGTGCGACCCTACTCCTTGCCCCGCGTCCGGTGGCCCCGAACACGACGAGACCGCCGCGTCCTCGGGGACGAGGCGGTCTCGATCGGGTTCTCGTCGGCGGTCAGTCGGTGAGGGTCTCGGCGAGCGGTTCGCCGCTCTTGCCGCCGGACTGCTCGGGGTGCTCGGCGCGCGACTTCTTCGCCCGCCACTTGAGCACCAGCGCCGAGCCGACGCCGAACACGGCGGCCGCGCCGAGGCCGATGTACGAGGCGCCCTGCAGGTACTCCTCGGCGACCTTGCCGACCTGGTAGACCAGCAGCGTGGTGCCGCCCGCCCAGACCACGCCGCCCAGCACGTTGGCGATCAGGAACTTCCAGTACGGCATCCGCAGGGTGCCGGCCAGCGGGCCCGCGAAGATCCGCAGCAGCGCGACGAAGCGGCCGAAGAAGACCGCCCACATGCCCCAGCGGTGGAACGCCCGCTCGGCGGTGGCCAGGTGGTCGGGCCCGAAGTGCTTGGGGAAGCGGCGGCCGAGCTTCTCGAACAGCGGCCGGCCGCCCTTGTGGCCGATCGCGTAGCCGATCGAGTCGCCGATGATCGCACCGGCGATCGCGCAGCCCGCGACGCCCCACGGGCTGACGATGCCCTTGGCGGCGAGCAGCGCGGAGGAGACCAGGGCGATCTCTCCGGGCAGCGGGATGCCGAGACTCTCCAGGCCGATGATCAGTCCGATGATCACGTACACCGAGGTCGGCGGAACGCTCTCGATCCACTGGTCGAGGTGCAAGGCGGAGTACCTCCGTCGGGGCAGGGCAGTCGGGGCGATGGACAGGCGGCCGGCACGCGGGCGGCGCACGGGAAAACCCCGGTGAAGAGCCGAGGCCGGGCCAGCCTAGCCGCTCCCGGGGCGCACGCCGAGCGCCTCCCCCGGCGGCCGTCGGCGGCCGCTTCCACCGGGCTCCCCACCCGCTCACCCGCACTGCGTCCAACTCCCGAACCGGCCCGGTTCGTTCCCGGTCCGAGGGTGATGTTCGGCGCACCCGCCGGGCCTGTTCCCGGGCCCCGGGCGGACCCCATACTCCGTCACCGGACGGCACGACCTCGGGGAGGAACCATGACCACGGCAGCGGCGGCGGCAGGCACCTGGCGGCTGGGTGACCTGACGGTGAACCGGCTGGGCTACGGCGCGATGCGGCTCACCGGCAACGGCATGATGGGCAACTCGGACGGCCCGCCGATCGACCGCGGACACGCCGTCCGGCTGCTGCACAGCGCGTTCGAGCAGGGCGTGGACCACGTCGACACGGCGTCCTTCTACTTCTCCCCGCTGCGCTCCGCCAACGAGTTGATCAACCGGGCGGTCGCCTCCTGGCGCGGGAGCCCGGTGACGGTGGTCACCAAGGTCGGCCCGGGCCGCACCCCGTCCGGCGAGTGGCAGACCATGGCGCGGCCGGACGAGCTGCGCGGCCAGGTCGAGGAGAACCTGCGCCAGCTCGGCCGGGACTGCCTGGACGTGGTCAACCTGCGCCGCAACGGGCCCGGCTGCGACTCGGTGTCCGAGCACTTCGGGGCGCTCGCCGAGCTGCGGGAGGCCGGGCTGGTCCGGCACCTGGGGCTGTCCAACGTCCGCGCCGAGCACATCCGGGAGGCGCGGGAGATCGCGCCGGTGGTGTGCGTGCAGAACTCCTTCGGCCTGGACTGGCGGCGGGCGGAGGAGAACGGCGTGCTCGGCCTCTGCGCCGAACTGGGCATCGCCTTCGTCCCGTTCTTCGCGATCTCCGGCCTGCACCGGGAGGCCGCGGCGGTCGCCGAGCAGGACCGCCGGGTCGCCGCGGTGGCCGCCGAACTGGACGCCACCGCGGCGCAGGTCCGGCTCGCCTGGACGCTGCACCGCGGCCCGCACGTCCTGGCCATCCCGGGCACCACGAACCCCGCCCACCTGGCCGAGAACCTGGCCGCCGCGGCGCTGCGCCTGACGGACGCTCAGCTGGCGCTGCTGGACGGCCCGGTCGGCTGAGCCACCCACGCCGGGAGGGCCTCGCGGCGCCGGAGCCAGTCGGCGGGGACGTCGGCCAGGCCGGTGCGGGCGGCGACCACGCCGCCGGTGATGGCACAGGTGGTGTCGACGTCGCCGAGGCCCTCCGCGGTGGTCCACAGCGCGTCGGTGAGGCTGTCCAGGTGGTGGGCGGCGGACCACAGCGCGAACGGCACGGTGTCGGAGGCGCGGATCCGCTGCCCGTTGCCGAGCAGGTCGGCGGCGCGCCACGGCGCCGTCCCGGGCGAGAGGGCGACGGCGGCGAGCACGCCGTCGCGGATCGCCCCGTCCGGGGTGCGGGCGGCGACCTCGCGCAGCAGGTCCGCGCCGTCCGGGCCGTCGCCGAGCAGCCTGCTGCGGGCGGCGAGGGCGGCGGCGACCGCGACGGCGACGGCCCCGGCGATGCCCTCGGGGTGGGTGTGGGTGACCTCGGCGGACCGGCCGGCCTGTTCGACGACCTCGTCGAGGTCCTCGGCGAACCAGGCGCCGAGCGGGGCGACGCGCATGGCCGCGCCGTTGCCGAGGCTGCCCTGCCCGTCGAAGAGTTCGCGGGCCTCGGTCACCCACCGCTCGGGGCGTTCGGCGAGGACGGGCAGCAGCCGGGTCATGCCGTAGCCGTAGCCGCGGGCCGGGTCGGCGAGGAAGGTGGCGCCGAACATCGCGGCCAGCTGGGTGCGGTTGATGCCGTCCTGGTCGATCAGGGCGCGGTGGACGGCGAGCGCCATCGCGGTGTCGTCCGTCCAGTGCCAGGGCGATTCCTCGGGCGCCCGGCGGGCCTTGATCTGCTCGATCGCCTCGGCGGGCGGGCGGAACCGCCCGAACCAGCGTTCGCCGAAGGCGTCGCCGAGCGCCACCCCCTCCAGGGCGTCGCGCGCAGCCTGCCGGGCGGTGGTGGTGGTCGTCATGCGGGCCATCCTGGCACCGGCGCCCCGGGGCCACACCGGATTTCCGCGGCCGCCGTCGGTACCCGACGGGTCGTCAGACCTTCGGCAGCCGGCGCAGGTCCTGGTGGAAGCCGGTGCCGCGACGGGCTGACTGCGCCGTGTGCCGCCGTCAGCCCGCCGTGGCGCCGGCGGGTTCAGGACGGCTCGACGCAGTACAGCGCGGCCCTGACCTGCTCGGCGTCCGGCGTGCCGGCTCCGCGCACCCGGAGGGTGACCTGCTCGCCGGGCAGCAGGGTGGTCAGGCCCCGGTCGGCGGTGGCGTCGGGGTGCAGGCGGTCGGGCTGGAGCAGCAGGTCCCGGAGCAGGGTGCGGGCGGTGATCCGGACGTCCACCGCGCCGTCCCCGGCGTCCGTCAGGTCGAGGTCGAACTCCGGCCGCGGGTAGGGGAAGTCCCGGTCGGGGACGGGGAAGTGGACGGCCCGCAGGCCGTCCGCGTCGGCCACCAGGTACTCCTTCTCCGACCCGGTCTCCACCGCCAGTCGGCGGACCGTCCCCGGCTCGACGGTCACCTCGGCGGTGCTGTCGGCGAGGAGGTTCCCGTCGGCGTCCAGGCGGCGCAGCCGGAGGGCGGTGGTCCAGGGCCGGGCGGACTGGTTGACCAGGGCGGCCCGGGGCGGGCCGTCGCGGTCGGCGGGCTGGAGGGTGAGCAGCCGGTCGGCGTAGAGGCGGCGCAGTTCGTGGTGCAGGGGCTTGGGCCGGCCGTCGCCGTCGATCGCGGCCCAGGAGGAGACCGGCCAGCAGTCGTTGAGCTGCCAGACGACGGTGCCGGCGCAGTGCGGCCAGTGGGAGCGCCAGTGTTCGATGCCGGTGGCGACGGCGCGGGCCTGGACGACCTGGGTGAGGTAGTGCCAGCGGTCGAAGTCGGCGGGCACGTCGAAGTGCCGCTCCAGGCCGCGGCGGAGTTTGCCGTTGCCGTCGCCGGCCTTCTGGTGGTGCAGCATGCCGGGCGAGTCGGGCGCGAGGGTCTCGTCGGGGAGGGCGCGGCGGAGGGTGGCGTGGGTGGGCGGGGCCTGCCAGCCGAACTCGGCGACGAACCGGGGGACGGTGGCGCGGTACTCCGCGTGGTCCTGACGGTTCCACACGTCCCAGGAGTGGTGGGTGCCGTGGTCGACGTCGTTGGGGTGGTGGTCCCAACTGCCGGACCAGGGGCTGCCGGCGCAGTAGGGGCGGGTGGGGTCGAGTTCGGCGACGATCCGGGGCAGCAGGCCGAGGTAGTAGCCCTCGCCCCAGGAGTCGCCGTTGAGCTTCTCCTCCCAGCCCCAGTCGCGGAAGCCCCACAGGTTCTCGTTGTTGCCGTTCCACAGCACCAGCGAGGGGTGCGGCATCAGGCGGACCACGTTGTCGCGGGCCTCGGCCTCGATCTCGCCGCGCAGCGGCTGTTCCTCGGGGTAGGCGGCGCAGGCGAACGGAAAGTCCTGCCAGACCATCAGGCCGAGTTCGTCGCACAGGTCGTAGAACGCGTCCTGTTCGTAGATGCCGCCGCCCCAGACCCGGATCAGGTCGATGTTGGCGTCGACGGCCTGGAGCAGCCGGGTGCGGTAGCGGGCGGGGGTGACGCGGGTGATCAGGGTGTCGTCGGGGATCCAGTTGGCGCCGCGGACGAACAGCGGCCGGCCGTTGACGGCCAGGGTGAAGGGGGTGCCGGTGGCGTCGGGGGTGCGGTGCAGTTCGACCGTGCGGAAGCCGATCTGCCGCTGCCAGGCGTCGAGTTGCCGGTCGCCGTCGGCCAGCGTCAGGGCGAGTTCGTGGCGCGGCTGTGCGCCGTGGCCGCGCGGCCACCAGAGCGCGACGTCGTCGGCCGTCAGCACGAGCACGGCGCGGTCGCCGTCGAACTCGGCCTCGGCGTGCGCGCCGGCCACGGTGGCGCGGGCGGTGAGCGGGCGGCCGGCGCCGGTGGCGGTGCGTTCGACGGTGAGGTGCAGTTCGACCCGGCCGGTGGTGCCGTCGACCGTGACCAGCGGGCGGACGTCGGCGATCCGGGCGACGGACCAGTGTTCGAGCCGGACGGGCTTCCAGATCCCGGCGGTGGGCAGGGTCGGGCCCCAGTCCCAGCCGAAGCTGCTGGCCATCTTGCGGATGTACTGGAACGGCTCCGGGTACTCGTTCGGCCGGTCGCCGACGAGCCTGCGGACCCGCTCGGCCTCGGTGTAGGCGCTGGTGAACCGGACCGTCAACTCGCCGGCCAGGCCGGTGGCGTCGAAGCGGTGGCGGCGGTGCATGTTGCGGGTGGTGCCGAGTTCGGTGCCGCCGAGGGTGACGGTGGCGACGGTGTCCAGGCCGTCGAAGACCAGGTCGGTGCGCTCGTGGGCGCTGCGGTGCTCCGGCAGGTCGAGGCGGTACGTCCAGTCCTGCCGGCCGACCCAGGCCACGTCCAGTTCGTTGGCGTTCAGGTACGGGTCCGGTATCAGGCCGGCGGCCAGCAGGTCGGTGTGGACGCAGCCCGGCACCGTCGCGGGCACCGACTCCCCGTCGTGGTGCAGGTTCCAGCCCTGGTCGAGCGGGGTGGTGTCCTTCATCCGGCAGCTCCTCGGTGGCAGGTGTGCGGCGCGAGCAGCACCGTAACCCCGCCCCGAACGGCGTGTCCACGAACCGGTCCGGCCGCCGCCCCGCCCGCCCCGGCGGGCGGAACGGGGCAGGTGGCGACCCCACCGGCCGTCAGTACGTGCTGCAGGCCGCGCCGTTCAGCGTGAAGGCGGTCGGCACGCCGTTGGTGCCGGCCGTGGAGGTGCCGCTGAAGCCGAAGCCGATGCTTCCGCCGGCCGGGATCACCGTGTTGTACCCGCTCGGGTTGCTGGCAGTGACCTGTCGGCCGGACTGCGCGCCCACCGCGTTCCACGTGTTCGTCAGCTGCTGCGCGCCGGGGAAGGAGAACACCAGCTGCCAGCCGTTGACGGCGGTGCTGCCGGTGTTCTTGACGGTGACGTCCCCGTTGAAGCCGCTGCCCCAGTCCGTGAGGCCGTAGTGCACGGCGCAACTCCCGCCCGGCGAGGGGCTGCCGGCGCTGGTGCTCGGGCTGGGGCCGGGACTGGCGCTGGCGCTCGGACTCGGGCTGGAAGCGCCGCCGCCCAGGCCGGACTTGGCGCGCATCCGGTCCGAGTGGGCGCGGAACACGGACAGTTCGGGCGCCCCGTACTGCACGCCGAACGTGCCGTCCACGGCGGCGTCCTCGTACCACCAGAACGCGCTGCCGTCGCCGCCGGCCGCCTCGAAGTCCGGGTAGAGCTGCGACCACCAGGCCGACCGGTCCACCCCGTTCACGTTGAACTCGCCCATGAAGAACGGCTTTCCGACCTTGTCGTGCGAGTCGGAGATCCAGGACCGGATCAGCGCCTTGGTCCGGTCGACGCCCAGGCCGGCCCAGGACTCGGTCGGGTACGGGTGCGCCGAGGTGTAGTCGAGGTACGGCGACTGCTGCACGTACACGAACGGGTTGCCCTCGTCGCCGCCGAAGCCGTACCCGCTGCCGTGGCCCTCCAGCCCGGCGCCCAGCAGGTGCCTGGAGTCGATGGACTTGACGTACGCGCCCATCTCGTCCACCCAGGCGCGCAGCGTGGTGCCGTTGACGTTCTCGGCGGCGCTCTGGTCCTGGTAGCGCGGCTCGTTCATCAGGTCCCAGGCGAAGATGGTCGGGTCGTCCTTGTACGCGACGCCGCTGTAGTGGTTGACCCGGTTGAGCGCGTGGTCCAGGTAGTTCTTGTACGAGGTGAAGCAGCCCGGGCAGCGGGTCCGGTCGAAGAACGCGGCCCGGCCGGGCTGCCCGCCGGGCAGGCCCTCCCACCGGAGCCGGGTGTCGATGCCGCCGTACGCCTCCCAGTAGTTCTCCAGCACCGGGACCAGCCGCACGTGGTGGGCCTTCGCGGACTGGATGATGTAGTCGAACTCGGAGAACTCCTGCTCGTCGTAGACGCCCTTGGACTTCTCGAAGCCGTGCCAGTCCTCGTGGCTGAACATCCACAGCCGCAGCACGTCGATCCGGTCGGCCTGCAGGTGCGCGAACTGGGCGTCGATCCGGGCCTTGTCCATGAACTGCGTCTCGGTGTCGCCGTAGCTGCCGCCGTAGGTGAACACGTCGTAGGTGTTGGCGCCCGCGAAGTAGTACTCCTTGCCGTTCAGGCAGAAGTGGATGCCGCACCGGGTGGCGAAGGCGTCCGCCGGGTCGGCCCGCGCGGTGCCGGCGCGGCCGACCGCGAGGCCGGTCACGGCGAGGACGGCGGCGAGCAGCAACGCCGTCGGCGCCAGGCGGTCGACGCGCCGCCGACGCCGGGGGCGGAGTCGGAGTCGGGGTCGGAGTCGGAGTCCGTGGTGCACGCTTCTCCCTTTCGTCCCGGGTGGGTGGGTGGGTGGTGCTCCGCCGGCTCCGGCGGGGCGGTGCGAGACCCGACGGGCCCGGCCGGTCGGCCGGGGCAGCGGCGGGCCGAACGTACGGGCGCCCTCCGGCACCGTCAACGGGACCCGGCGGCCCGTCAGGCCCCGTGGCCGGCGGCAGGCATCCGGCCTCGGCCGCACGCCGGCCGCGCGGGCGCCCGGCCCTGAAACTTTCACCGTCCCGGCCTGCGGATAGGGTCGGCGGGCAGCCGATCCCGAGGAGTACGCACCATGCTGTCGCCGGACGCACTCGACCAGGTCGACTGGGCCGCCCTGTCGCACGCGTACGGGTCGGCCGAGGACGTCCCCGACCTGATCCGCGCGCTGTACCTGCCGGACGCGGCGGCGCTCGACGAGGCGGTGCACGAGCTGTTCGGCACGGTCCACCACCAGGGCAGCGTCTACCCGGCCTCCGGCCCCGCCGTGCCGTTCCTGGCCCACGCCGCCCGGCACGGCGCCGGCCGCCGGGCGGACCTGCTGCTGCTCCTGGCCCTGATGGCCGGTCACGAACCGGACCAGGTCGGCTCGGCCCGCTGGGAGCGCAGCCCGGTGGCGGGTGTCTGCGCCGAACTCTCCCGCGCCCTGCCCGACCTGCTCCCCTGCCTGGCCGACCCCGACCCGGCGGTCCGGCAGGCCGCGCTGCGGGTGGTCGCGGCCGTCGCCGACCTGCTGCCCGACCTCGACGGCGCCGCCTCCCCCGTCGCCGCGCGGTACGCGTCCGACCCGGCGCCCCCGGTGCGCGCCGACGCCGTACTGGCCCTCGGCGCACTCGGGCACCCGGCGGTCGGACTGGACCACGAGTGGCCCGAAGTGCGCCTGGCCGCGGCGGTGCTGATCGCCGAGCGGGACGGGCCGCCGTACCCGCCGGAGGCCGTCTCGGCCCTGTCCGCCGACGGCGCGCGCCCGCCGTGGGGCATGCCGTGGGCGGACGGCCGGAACCTGGACGCCCGGCTGACCGACCTGCTGGCCCTCGACCCGGACGCGGCGCTCGCGGTCGCCGCCCGCTGGATCGCCGCCGGCGACGAGGGCACCCGGGGCTCCTGGCTGGCCGAACGGATCGTCGAGACCTGGCGCGACCGCGAACCCGAAGTGCTGGAGCTGCTGGTGGCCGCCCTCCCCCACCAGCGCGACGGGGGCGCCGCCCGCCTGCGCACCGTCGCCCACTGGATCGAGCACCTGCCCGCCCCGCACGCCGCCCTGCGCGACACCCTGCACGCCCGCGCGGCCGCCTCGCCGTCCGCGCTCCTGGGCCTGCTGCGCGCCCGCGACCCCCGCGCGCTCGACCTGCTGCCGGCCGACCCGGATCCGCAACTCCTCGCCGAAGCCGTCCGGTTGATGCCTTCCGCCGGCGACCGGCTGATACCCCTGGTCCGCCGCCGGCTGGCCGCTGCGGACCACCCCGACCCGTCCCTGGTCGCCCTCCTGCCCACGCTCGGCGAGCCGGCCCGCGCCGCCGTCCCCGAACTCCTCGCCCGCCTGCGCACCGGCGACCGGCACACCGCCGTCGTGGCCGCCCGCACCCTCCGCCGACTGGGCACCGCCACGCCCGAGCTCCTCGACGCCGAGGACCTCGGACTCCGCCTCGCCGCCGCCGTCACCCACCATCACCTCACCGGCGACGCCGTCCCCGCCCTCGCCGCGTTCCGCGAACTGCTCACCTCCACGGCCCAACCCGCCTGGGAGCCCGCCGACATGGCCTCCCTGGGCGCGGCGGCCGCACCCCTCCTCCCGCTGCTCGAACCCCTCCTCACCAGCCGCCGCGCGCACCAGCGCCTCGCCGCCGCCGACGCCCACCACCGCCTCACCGGCTCCCCCGACCGGGCCGTCCCCGTCCTCGCCGCCCTGGTCGCCCCCGACGAGCTCGGCCTGTCCGCCCTCCACTCCCTGGCCGCCGCCGGCCCCCTCCCCGACAGCCTCCGCCCGCTCCTCCGCGGCCTCGCCTTCTCGCCCCACCGCCTCGCCCCCGACCACCCCCTCGCCCCCACCGGCGGCGGCCACACCGACCGCGAACTCCGCACCCTGGCCCTGTCCCTGCTCACCACGCCGACCGGGAGAGAAGCCGGGCCGCCCGCACCCCCGGAGCCGGCGGCTGCGACCATGCGACCGTGAACGAACACCTCCCCGACGGCTGGACGATCGAGCGGGTCCGCGACGCGTCCGGCGTCGCCGAAGCGGATCTGCTCCCCCTCGAACGACTCGTCGTCATCGAGCAGCCCGGTGCCGCCGACTACGACGTCCTGCGGCCCGACCTCATCCTCGCCTTCCACGACCTGTGCCTCGCCCGAGTCGGTGACGAGTGGCTCATGGGGCACCTGGACCAGGACGGGTCCGTCATCTGCTGGGCCTCGTACGGCCCCGACCTGGCCGGAGCGATCCGCGGCCTGTGAGCCGTGAGGAGCTGCTGACGGCCACTCGGATTCCGACGGCGGCGGCCACCTCGCAGTAACCAATCCGATGATCCAGCTCGTCATACTGTCGAACGGTCCGCCAGCCGGGTGGCCGTACGGCGGAGGGGAGCGGCGAGCGATGACGGACCGACAGCGCGCGGGCGGGGTGCGGAGCAGAGCCGTCAGGGTCGCGGTGGGGGTGGTCGCGGCCGGCGCGGTCACCGCGCTCGGCGTGAGCCTGGCCACCGGCGGCAGTTCCGCTCCGGCGCAGCAGTCCCTCTCCGCGGCCGGGCCGACCCCGTCCGGGTCGACCAGCCCTGCGGCGCCCAGCGCTTCGCCCTCACCCGGCTGGGACGGCAAGGTGAAGGTGATCGGCGACGGCTCGACGTCCGACACGGGGCCGCAGCCGAACCAGCTGAAGGCCGAGAAGCTGAAACCCGGGGAGAAGCCCCCGCAGTTCGTGGTGTTCTCCTGGGACGGCGCGCTGGAGAACGACGACCACCTGTTCTCCCGGTTCCGGAAACTGGCGAAGCAGAACAACGCGACGATGACGTTCTTCCTCACCGGGATCTACCTGCTCCCGCAGGAGAAGCACGACCTCTACCGGCCGCCGCAGCACGACCGGGGCAGCGCCGCCATCTCCTTCCCCACCGACGGGCACGTGAAGGAGACGCTGGAGCAGCTGCGGCTGGCCTGGCAGGACGGCGACGAGATCGGCACCCACTTCAACGGCCACTTCTGCGGGCCGAAGGGCGGCGGCGACTGGAGCGTCGACGAGTGGCGCAGCGAGATCGAGCAGGCGTACTCCTTCGTCACCAACTGGAGGACCAACACCGGTTTCGCCGGCGAGGCTCCGCTGCCGTTCGACTTCCGCAAGGATCTCGCGGGTGGTCGCGCGCCCTGCCTGGAGGGCCAGAAGAACCTGGTCGCGGCGGCGAAGGACCTCGGCTGGCGCTACGACGCGAGCTCCCCGGGCGAGTTCCAGGTCTGGCCGTCGAAGACCAACGGGGTGTGGAACTTCCCGCTCCAGCTGCTCCCGTTCGGTGACAAGCAGGTGCTGTCGATGGACTTCAACTTCCTCGCCAACCAGTCCGGCGACAGCACCCAGGGCGACCCGCGGAAGTACAACGCCTGGGAGAAGCAGACCCGCGAGGGCTATCTCGACGGGTTCGAGCGGGTCTACAACGGCAGCCGGGCGCCGCTGTTCATCGGGAACCACTTCGAGACCTGGAACGGCGGCATCTACATGCAGGCGATCGAGGACGTGATGAAGACCGTCTGCAAGAAGGACGGCGTGCGCTGCGTCTCGTTCAAGGAGCTCGCGGACTGGCTGGACGTCCAGGACCCGAAGGTCCTGGACCAGCTCCGCCGGCTCGACCCGGCCCAGGCGCCGGACTGGCCGAGCTACCTCAAGTAGCCTTCGGCGCGCGGCACTTCACCCCACCGCCTTCGTGTAGGAGGCCCAGATGGCGGCGGGCAGGGTGGAGTCGGGGGTGGCCGGATCGGCTCCGGCCACCCCGGTCAGCGGGAGCAGCTCCAGGCTCTTCGGGTCCATCCGGAAGACCGTGACGGAGGTGGTGACGGGGCCCCGGTAGCCGACGAACCAGCCGGCGGTGCGGGCCTGGTTGACGCCGGTCTTCCCGGCCGCGTCGGGGACGGCCTGTCCGACGGCCCTGCCGGTGCCCTCCTTGACGGCTCCGCGCAGCGCGCTGTCGACGCTGCCGGCCGCGGCTTCCCCGGCGGCCCGGACGGGGGCCGGGCGCTGCACGACGACGTCGGCGCCGTTGCGGCTGACCCGGGTGACGGAGTACGGGTCGGTGCGCATGCCCTTGCCGTCCCCGAACGCGGTGTAGGCGTCGGCCAGCCGGATCGCGCTCGGGGTGGAGTTGCCCAACGGGAAGGCGGGGACCAGGTCGCCGATGCTCTCGGGCAGCAGGCCGAAGCCGAGCGCGCCGCGCCGGACGTTGTCCAGGCCGACGTCCATGCCGAGTTGCTGCATCGGGCCGTTGACGGACTGTTCGATCGCGGTGCGCAGGCTGATCGGGCCCCAGCTCCGGCCGCCGTCGTTGGCGGCCTTGGCCTTCTTCCCGTCCCGTCCCCAGTACGGCCCCTCGGGGGTCTGGAGGTCGACGCCGTTGTCCCCGTTGTAGCTGGTGGACGGCTGGACGGGGGTGCGCCTGCCCTGGCGTTCGCGCTGCACGCCCTGGTCCAGTCCGGCCGCGTACACCAGCGGGGTGAACGCCGAACCGGCGGGAACGTTCACGGTGTTGGCGTTGTTGAAGCCCTGTTTCAGGTAGTCGGGTCCGCCGTAGACGGCGAGGATGCGGCCGTCCACGGCGACCGAGGCCGCGCCGAGGTGGACGTTCTGGTCGGCGGGGCGGTGCTCGGGGTCGAGGTTCTTCGCGGCGTCCTGGACGGCCCGGGTCAGCGCGGCCTGCCGGGGCTTCTCGAAGGTGGTGTAGATCTGGTAGCCGCCCAGGTCGAACTGGGCCGGCGAGATGTCCGCGCGGCTCTGCGCGTAGCTCCTCGCCAGGTCCACCAGGTAGCCGGTCTGCCCGCTCAGGCCGGCCTGCTGCGGCGGGGCCTGCGGCTCCGGGAAGACGGTGTAGCGGGCGCGGTCCTCGGCGGACAGCTTCCTGATCTCGACCATCCGGTCCAGGATCCACGACCAGCGCTCCACCGCGCGGGCCCGGTTCTCCCCGCCGAGCGCCGGATCGTACAGTGACGCCCCCTTGAGCACGGCGGCCAGGAACGCCCCTTCGCTCGGGTCGAGTTGGGACACGTCCTTGCCGTAGTAGGCCTGTGCGGCGCGCTCGATGCCGTAGCTGCCGCGGCCGAACCAGCTGATGTTCAGGTAGCCGCTGAGGATCTCGTTCTTGCCGACCTGCCGGTCCAGTTTGAGCGCGATGAACGCCTCGTCGATCTTGCGGCCGAAGCTCCGGTGCTGGTTCAGGTAGGCGTTCTTCACGTACTGCTGGGTGATGGTCGAGCCGCCCTGGGTGTCGCCGCCCGAGCCCATCTGGTAGACGGCGCGGCCGATGCCCTTCAGCGAGATGCCCGGGTCCGAGTAGAAGGTCGCGTTCTCCGCCGCGAGCACCGCCCACCGGACGTGCTCGGGCACCTGCTCCAGCGGCACGTCCTGCCGGTTGACCAGGCCGGTGCGGGCCATCTCGGTGCCGTCGGCCCAGTAGAAGACGTTGTTCTGCTGGGTGGCGAAGGAGTTGAGGTCCTTGGGGATGTCCGTCGCCGCGTACATCGCCAGGCCCGCGGCGACCAGCACGCCGAAGCCCCCCGCGGCCAGCAGCACCAGTTGGCGCCACGACGGGAGCCAGCGGCGCACCCCGTGGCGGCCGCTGCGCGGGTAGTCCGGTCGCAGCTTCGCCCACGGGCGCTTCCCGTCCGGGCGCGGTCCCGCCCCGGCCTTCCGGGCGGGCCACCGCCTCGGACGCCCCGTCGGCCCGTCGGCTGCTTCCTCCCCGACCGCGCTGCTCGGCTCGCCGGACACCATGCGTTCCCCGATCTGCTGGACTGGCAAATCTCTCCCGCAGTCTCTGGACGTGCTGAACCCACCGTGCGTCGCGCCCCGACCGGTGTGATCATCAACACGCCGCCCGGCGGGAACCTCTGGTAACGTCGCGCTCTTCGCCGCTCGCACCGGCGGAGTACCCCTGGCAGGAACCATGACGACCGCTCAGCAGCGCCTCCACCACGCCCTGGACGCCCTGGACTCCGCCGGCACCGCCCGCCCCGGCCCACCGGTGCACGGCTGCGAACACTGCTGGACCGCCGAGGAGTTCACCCTGCTCGCCGGACCGCCGGCCCTGCTGCCGGACCGGCTGCTCCAGTCGGCGGCGGCGAAGAGCGCCGACCTCTGGGACGACTTCCCCGCCCTGTACCGGCGGCTCACGCCGGTCGTGCTGCGCAAGCTGACGACCGGTCGGTCGATCGTGGAGGGCTGGGTGGTGGGCACCCGGCTGGCCACCGCCGGGTGGCGCGACTGGCCCGAGGCGGAGCTGATCGGCGACGTCCTGGACGCCTGGTGGGCCGCCACCCTCGACCGGCCCGCGCCGTCACCGGGCGTGCTGGAGACCCTGGAGACGGCCGCGGTGGCCACCGGCACGATCACCCCGTGGCTTCGCGCCTGGGCGGACACCGCGACCCGGACCGCCGACCGGCACCTCGCCGATGCCGTGGACGGGTGGCTCCACGACCGCCTCACCGATCTGAGGTTCGGCCTGCACGGCGAACTCGAGGTCGGGTCCGAGCTGACGGCGTGGCTGCTCGCCCTGCCGACGGAGCGGATCGGCGCGGACCGGCGGAAGAGCCTCGAATGCCTCAACGCGCTTCACGACGCGGCGACATGACGCCGCCTCAGGGACGGATCTCGCCCGAGCCGCGGGCGATCAGCGCGGTGGGGACCTCCAGCCGCGCGGGCGCTCCGGTGTCGCCGGCCAGGCGGGCGAACAGGCGCTCCGCGGCGAGGGCGCCGAGGGCGGCGGGGTTCTGGGCGACCACGGTGAGGGCGGGGGTGAGCAGGTCGGCGAGTTCCAGGTCGTCGAAGCCGACCACCGCCGGGCGGCGGTCGGCGGGGAGGTGGTGCAGGGCGGCCAGCGTGACGCGGTTGTTGGCGGTGAACAGCGCGGTGACGGCGTCCGGCCCGCCGGTGAGGCGGCGCACCGCCTCACCGACCCGGGTCCGGTCGGTCGGACCGCGGTCCACCCACCGTTCGTCGACGGGGAGTCCGGCCTCGGCCATCGCGGTGCGGTAGCCGCGTTCGCGCTCGGCGGCGGTGTGGATGCCCGGCAGGTCGCCGACGAAGCCGATCCGGCGGTGGCCGTGCGCGATCAGATGCGCGACGCCCGCGCGGGCGCCGCCCGCGTTGTCGCTGAGCACCGCGTCCGCGTCGATGCCGCCGGCGGGCCGGTCCAGGAACACCACGGGCGTCCCGGACGCGATCTCCGGCAGCAGGTACCGGTGGTCGTCGCCGGCCGGCACCACGATCAGCCCGTCCACCCGGCGGGCGCAGAACGCGAGCGCCAACTCCCGCTCCCGTTCCGGCTGTTCGCCGCTGGAGCCGGTGAACAGCAGGCAGCCCTCCCGGGCCGCGACCTGCTCGACGGCCCGGGAGACCGCGGACGAGAACGGGTCACTGAGGTCCTCCAGCACCAGCGCGACACTGGCCGTGCGGCCGGTCCGCAGCAGCCGCGCGCTGTCGTTGCGCCGGAATCCGAGCGCCTCGATCGCCGCCCGCACCCGCCCGGCCGTCTCGGGCGTCACCCCGCTCTCCTCGTTGACCACCCGGGAGACGGTCTTCAGCCCGACCCCGGCCGCCGCGGCGACGTCCTTCATGGTCGGTCGGGCACCGGTGCGGAGGCTGCTGGTCATGGCAAGGGAGAATAGTGCGGGTACTCCCGGCCCCTGCCGCCCGGGCGGAGTCCCGGTCCGTCCGACGCCCCGTCACCCGCCCACGGCGTCGCGCACCAGGCGCAGCCACGCGTCGGCCAGCAGGCGGTGGCCGAGGTCGGTGGGGTGGACCCCGTCGGCGGCGACCAGGCCCGGCCGGCCGGCCGCGCGGGCGGCCTGGTTGAGCAGTCCGTCGGCGGCGAGCAGCAGGGCGCCGTGCTCGGCCGCGAGGCGCCGAACGGCGTGGATCCGCGGGTCGAGGTCGACGCGCCAGGCCCACTGGTCGGGCGTGACGGGCACCAGGAACGGCTCGATCAGGACGAGCCGGGGCGCGCAGTGCCCGTGCACGCGGACGAGCAGCTGCCGGTACTCCTCCTCCCAGTCCTCGACGGGGCTGTGCGGTCCGCCCTGGCAGTGGTGCCAGGTGTCGTTCACGCCGATCAGCACGGACAGCAGCGCGGGCCGGTGGGCGAGGGTGTCGGCGTCCCAGCGGTCGCGCAGGTCGCCGATCCGGTTGCCGGCGACGCCTCGGTTGAGCACCGTCAGGTCGGGCCGCCGGGCGCGCAGGGCGGCGGCGGCGAGGGCGGCGTAGCCGTGGCCGAGGTCGGCGGGGCGGGAACGGTCGCGTGCGGCGTCGGTGATGCTGTCGCCCTGGAACAGGACGATGGCGTCGGACTGCATGCGCTCTCCTCGCGGGCGGGCCGGCGGTCGGCCGGTCTGCCGGTCGTTCGGTCGTTCGGCGGGCCGGGTCGACGGCGTGGCCCGCCGACCGGTCGACTACCCGCCCCGGGGGCGTTGACACCGCGTCGGCCGCGTTCCGGCCGGAACCGCAGCTGAGCCGGTCGGCTCGTGCCGGACCGTGCTGGACAACGTTGTCAAAGCGGGCCAGAATCACAGGACCGATCCGACGGCGCCCTGCCACGCACCACGGCGCTCCCCGTCCCACCTGCGGAGACGTCACGATGAACCAGCACCCGGCAGACCTCGGCGGACCGCTCCTCGCCGCCCTGGACATCGGCGGCACCAAGATCGCCGGAGGCCTGGTCGACACCCGGGGCACGCTGCTGCACCGCCTCCAGGTCCCCACCCCGGCGGACGGCGACCGGCACGTCCTGATGGCGGCCGTGGGCCGCGTCCTCGACGAGCTGTCCCGACTGCCCGACTGGCACCGGGTCCGCGCCCTCGGCATCGGCAGCGCCGGGCCGGTCGACATCGCCGCCGGTACCGTCAGCCCGATCAACCTGCCGGGCTGGCGCGAGTTTCCGCTGCGCGCGGAGACCGCCGCCCACCCGGCCGTCCGCGGCCTGCCGATCGTCCTCGGCGGGGACGCGGTCGCCATGACCGCCGCCGAACACTGGCGCGGCGCGGCCCGCCCCTACCGCAACGCGCTCTGCCTGGTGGTCTCCACCGGCGTCGGCGCGGGCCTCGTCCTGGACGGTCGCCTGCACACCGGCACCACCGGCAACGCCGGCCATCTCGGCCACATCAGCGTCGACTTCGAGGGCCGCCCCTGCCCGTGCGGCTCACGCGGCTGCGTCGAAGGGCTCGCCTCCGGCACCGCGATCGCCCGCACCGCCGCCGAGAGCGGCTGGCGCCCCGGTCCCGACGGCGACACCACCGCCGCGGCCGTCGCCCGCGCCGCGAAGTCCGGCGACCCGCTGGCCCTCGCCGCCTTCGACCGCGCCGCACGCGCCCTGGCGGCGGGCATCGCCGCCACCGCCACCCTGGTCGAACTCGACGTCGCCGTGATCGGCGGCGGCGTCGCCACCGCGGGCGACGTCCTCTTCACGCCCCTCGCCCGTCACCTCTCCTCCTACGCCACGCTCCCCTTCACCCGCGACCTCGCCCTCGCCCCGGCCCAACTCGCCACCGACGCCGGCCTCGTCGGCGCCGCCGCCCTCGCCCGCCCGACCGCACTCGGCTCCTGACAGCGACGGCATCCCACCCCACCCGGTCGGCCGCACAGCGCACAGCCCTTGGCACACCCGCGCAGGACCGACCCGGGCCCGCAGGACCCGCACGCCACCGCGAGCGACCGGACCGGCACCGGACACCGGCACCGACTTCCGCCTTGCCGAAGGTTTTTGACGCCGGCTCGGCAGTCCGGCACCGACCGGTCAGGGGAGGTTCGTGCACAACGGCCCCGGCCCCACCGCTCCCCCCGCCCTCCGTCCCCGGAACCGGCGCCCCCGCAGCGCCGTGCTGTGTCGGCGGGCACGGGCAGCGCCGGCCTGACGCTCCGCCACCTCGACGCGGTCACCGGCGAGATGGTGCGGTCAGCCGGTGAGCGCCGCGAGGGCTGCGGTCGCCTCCGTGTCGCCGCTGATCAGTTCCAGCGTCAGCCCGGCCGTCCTCGGCTCGTCGAGCAGTGCGGCGAGGACGGCCGCCACGTCGTCGCGCGGGACTTCGCCGCGGCCGGTGGACGCGGCGATCCGCACCAGGCCGGTGCCCGGTTCGTCCGTCAGGGCTCCCGGACGCAGGATCGTCCAGTCGAGGCCGGGGCGGGAGCGGACGTCGGCGTCCGCCGCGCCCTTGGCCCGCAGGTAGCGGGCGAAGACCGGGTCCGTGCCCTCCGGGGGCTCGCGGTCCGCGCCCATGCTGGAGACCACGAGGAAGCGCCGCACGCCCGCGGCCTCGGCCGCGTCCGCGAACAGCACGCAGGCCGCGTGGTCGACGCTGTCCTTCCGGTCCGCCCCGCTGCCCGGTCCCGCGCCGGCCGCGAACACGGCCGCGTCGGCGCCCTCCAGGTGCCTGGCGACCTCGGCGACCGTCGCCGACTCCAGGTCGCAGACGACCGGTTCGGCCCCCGCCGCCTGCAGATCGTCCGCCTGTTCCGGCTTGCGGACGATCCCCGCGACCTCGTCCCCCCGTGCGCTCAGCAGCCGTTCGAGCCGCAACGCGATCTGACCGTGACCACCAGCGATGACAATGCGCATGCTGCCGACCGTATGCGCCACCGCCGGCCGTTCCCGGGACAACACGTCCTCCCCCCGCCGTTCGGGTGAGGAGCCCGCTGTCCACCCGCGCGGGGCGGACTCAGCGGGCCGGTGCCCCGCCCTGCTCGAACTGGTGGATGAGGCGCTTGAGTTGGGCGACCTCCTCGCGGAGCGCGCGCTCGCCGGCGGGGGTGAGGGTGAGCCAGGTGCGGGCGCGGCGGCCCTCGTAGCCCTTCTCGACGGCGATCAGGCCGGCCTTCTCCAGCACGGTGAGGTGCTGACTGAGGTTGCCCGCGGTGAGGCCGAGGGCCGTGCGCAGGAAGCCGAACTCGACCCGCCGGGCCTGGTGGGCGACGGTGAGGATGCCGAGCCGGACGCGCTGGTGGACGACGTCGTCCAGCGCGGTGGCGGGGTGCGGGTCGCGCTGTTCGGGCTGGTCGTTCGTCACGCGGCGCGTCCCCGGGTGCGTTCGGCCAGGGCGAAGCCGAGGGCGCCGAGCAGCAGGATCGTGCCGGGGACGGCGTACTGCGGCAGGAACGCCCACGGCGAGGTGATCGGGATCCCGGCCCAGCCGGTGCCGGGCGGCAGCAGTTCGACGGCCAGGTACACCGCGGCGAGCAGCAGCAGCGCGCGGCTGCGTTCCACCCGGGCCAGGACGAGCAGTGGCAGTCCGACGGCGAGTGCGTCGCCCGTCAGCCGTCCGACGAACCGCGATGCCGGGGAGTCGGGGGCGAGTCGCAGGCCCCAGAGGTCGAGCGGTTCGCCGGGCTGCGGGATTCCGTGCCGGGTGACCCACAGCGAGGTGGCGGCCACCACCGCGAGCAGGGCGATGCCGGTGAGGACGTAGGGCCGGACGGTCGTGCCGACGCCCCGGCGCCGGGCGCGGCGGACGTAGAAGACCGCCGTCGCCAGGTAGGCGGCCGCGAGCCCGATCGGCCAGTACAGCGGGGAGCCCTGGCTGACCAGGGTGCAGCTGCCGGAGTCGGGGCAGGCGACGGTGAGGATCCGGTAGGTGAGGCGGCTGACCAGGATCCCGCCGAGCGTGAGGGCGCCGAGCAGCAGCAGCGGGAACCAGGTGCCGCGCTGGGCGGCACGCACCTTGCGGGTCAACTCGCCCAGTCCGGCGAGGACTTCGTGCGGGGTGCCGTTCGCGGGCACGGAAGCGTCTGTCATGCCGTCAGGTTTGCATTCCAAACTGGTTGTGGCAAGAGACCGAGCGGACCGTTTCGGGGCCGCCGCCCATGAGTTGGCCGGTGACGTAGGCTCGTGGGTACAGCCGTCCGGACACGGAAGGAAGACGGGAGGCGCGCCGTGACCGACCGCAAACCCCCTGGTGTCGGCTTCGAGAGCTGGGTCGACCGGCAGATCCGGGAGGCCGCCGAGCGCGGCGCGTTCGACGACCTGCCGGGTGCGGGCAAGCCGCTCGCGCACGAGAACCGGCCGTACCACGAGATGTGGTGGATCCGGGAGAAGCTCGAACGCGAGGGACTGAGCTTCCTGCCGCCCTCGCTCGTGCTGCGCAACGAACTGCACGAGGCGCTCGACGCCGCCCGCTCGGCACCCACCGAGGAACTGCTGCGCAAGCGGCTCGCCGGGGTCAACTCCCGCATCGACGCCGCGCTGCGCCGCCCGATCGAGGGTCCGCCGCTCGGGGTCGCGCCGGTCGACGTCGAGGCCGCCGTCGCCGAATGGCGCCGCGAGCGCTCCTGATCGACCCGCCGACGCGTGCTGCCCGCAGCGGCGTCGTCGGTCGATGATGACCGGATGGACGACCGGAAGACGGTGCGGCTGCGACCGATGACACCGGCCGAGTACCGGGCCTCGGCCGAACGCCGGGAGGCGGAGACGGCGCGCGAACTGGCCGCGTTCCTGCCGGAAGAGCTGGCGCTGGAGCGGGCCCGGCAGGGTTCCGCACAGTTCCTGCCGAACGGGGCCGACACGGCAGGCCACCACCTGCTGGTCGCCGAGGACGCCGACGGCCGGGTGGTCGGCGAGGCGTGGATCGGACCGGACCCTCGCCAGGCCCTCGGCGGCGGCGACTCGGCCTGGCTGTACGACCTCTACGTGTCTCCGGCGGTACGCCGCCGGGGCTTCGGCTCGGCGATGCTCCGCGCCGCCGAGGCCCTCACCGCCCGCGGGGGCCGGACGGCCCTCGGCCTGAACGTGTTCGGCGGCAACGAGGCCGCCATCGCGCTGTACCGCGCGAACGGCTACCGGGTGGCGGCCATGTCGCTGCGCAAGGAGCTCTGACGCGCCGTCAAGAGCGCGGTGCGGCATGCCGAGGGCCGGGCCGGTGGCTCGGCGGAATCCGGCTGACCGGCGGGCCGCCGTGGGGTACGGTGCGGAGCGTGGTGAGCCCCGAGTCGGACGAGGTGGGGGTCTTCGGCCCTGCCGTCGGCCCCTGAGACACCCGAGTCCGCCTGCCGTCCGCCGCACCGCCCCGCTGGGGGGCCGTGCGGGGTGTCGGCGTGCGCCCTGCGCGAGTCGCGCGGGCTCCGGGTGACGGGACGGCTGTCCGTTTCCGCTCCTCACCCCGGAGTTCCTTCCGATGCCCCTTGCCCTGTATCTGCTCGCCCTGGCCGTGTTCGCCATGGGCACCTCGGAGTTCATGCTGTCCGGCCTGCTGCCGGAGCTCGCCGCCGAGCTGGACGTGCCGGTCGGCACGGCCGGCCTGCTGACCTCGGCGTTCGCGGTCGGCATGGTCGCCGGCGCGCCGCCGATGGCGGCGCTGGCCCGCCGCTGGCCGCGCCGGTCCGGGCTGCTGGCCTTCCTCGTCCTGTTCGCGGCGGCCCACGTCGCGGGTGCCACGACCACGGCCTTTCCGGTGCTGTGCGCCTCCCGGGTGGTGGCGGCGTTCGCCAACGCCGGGTTCCTGGCGCTCGCGGTGACGGCCGCGGCCGAGCTGGTCGCACCGGACCGGCGCGGCCGGGCGGTCGGCGTGCTGCTGTCCGGGACGACGGCGGCCACCGTCGCGGGCGTCCCGGCAGGTGCGCTGCTCGGTCAACTGCTCGGCTGGCGGGCCTCGTTCTGGGCGGTGGCGGTGCTCTGCGCGCCGGCGGCGGTCGGGGTGCTGCTGGGGGTGCCGGGCGGGCGCGGGCCGGCGGAGGGCCGTCCGGCGCTGCGCTCGGAGCTCGCCGAACTGGCCCGGCCCCGGCTGCTGGGGGTGCTGCTGCTGGGTGCGCTGGTGAACGCGGGGACGTTCGCCGCGTTCACCTTCCTCGCCCCGGTGGTGACCGGCCCGGCGGGGCTCGGCCGGGGCTGGGTGCCGCCGGTGCTGGTGCTGTTCGGCGTGGGCACCGTGCTGGGGGTCGCCGTCGCCGGGCGTCTCGCGGACCGGCATCCGGGGCGGCTGCTGGCCGTGGCGGGCCCGTTGCTGCCGCTCGGGTGGGCGGCGCTGGCCGTGTTCGCCGGCCGTCCGGCCGTGCTGCTCGTGCTGGTGCCGCTGCTGGGTGCGCTGTCCTTCGCGGTCGGCGGCACCCTGATCACCCGCGTGCTGGCCGTGGCGACGGGCGCGCCCACGATGGCCGGCGCGTACGCCACCGCGGCCCTCAACCTGGGCGCCGCCGCGGGCCCGCTGCTGGCCGCCACCACCCTGCCCTCCCCCACCGGCCCGCTGCGGGCGGCGGCCGCGCTCACGGTGGCCGCGCTGCTGCTCGGGCTGCTGCTGCGTGACGGGGCGTCAGCGCGGGGCTGAGCGTCGCCGCTGCTCAGCGGGCTTGTAGAGTGCTCGCCACCGTCCGATCGGACGTCCTGATTCCGTTTCAGCCAGGGGGAGCCCGTGACCGCCGCCGAACAGCCGCCGACGTCGGGCGTGGACAGCCTGCGGGCGATCTGGGCGGCGGGCGGGCAGCCGCAGCCGCCGGTGCCGTGGCACCGGCGGCTGACGGGGCGGCAGGTCGGCGCCGGCGTCGGCGCGCTGTCGGCCGTCGCGCTGCTCGTCCTGGGCCTGGTGGCGATCGACGGCGAGGTCGAGCAGCGCAAGGTCGCCCTGCCCGCCGAGTTCGCGGGCCTGTCCCGGGTGACGGAGGACCAGGAGCTGGCCCGGCTCCGGGCCGGGTACGAGACGCAGAACGGCAGGCGGTACGTTCCGCGCAGCATCGAGGTGGCGGCGTACGGGCAGCCGGGGGCGACCGGTCTCGGCGAGGCGGAGCTGCTGGCGGTGGCGATGAACGGCTCCGTCCCGGACGCCGCGCAGGCCGCCACCCGGATGCTCGGCGGCCGGTCCCCGGACGGGGCCGGCACGCTCGCCGACGGCACCGCCGTCACGGGCCTGCGCACCTTCGAGCCGGGCCCGCTCGGCGGGGCGCTCGCCTGCGCCACGATGGCCGCCGGCGACCGCGAACTCCCCGTCTGCGCCTGGGCGGACGGCTCCACCCTGGGCAGCCTCACGGACGGCACCGCGACCCTCACCCTGGACGAACTCGCCTCCCGCACTCGGGAGTTGCGCGCCCGGTCCGAGGCGCCGCGATAGGCCGGCTACTGGAACCCGCCGCTGCTCTGCAGGAGTTGGCCGTTGATCCACTGGCCGTCCGGCGAGCAGAGGAAGTCGATCAGGCGGGCGGCGTCCTGCGGGGTGCCGAGGCGGGCGAGGGGGGTGTGGGCGAGGACGTCGGCGCGGACGGCGTCGTCCATCCAGCCGGTGTCGGTCGGGCCGGGGTCGACGGCGTTGGCGGTGATGCCGAGGTGGGCGAGTTCGCGGGCGGCGGCGAGGGCGATCCGGTCCAGCGCGCCCTTGCTGGCGCCGTAGGGGAGGTTGCCGACGGTGTGGCCGCTGGTCAGGGCGACGATCCGGCCGGTGCCGAACGGGCCGGGGAAGCGCAGGGCGAACTCGCGGATCAGCAGCCAGCTCGCCCGGGTGTTGACGGCGAAGTGCCGGTCGAAGCTGTCCACGGTGGTGTCGAGCAGGCCGGAGTCGACGGATTCGGCGTGGCTCATCACCAGCGCGGTGACCGGGCCGAGTTGGGCGGTCACCCGGTCGAACAGCCGGGCGGGCGTCGCGGGGTCGGCCAGGTCGGCGGGCACCGCGAGCTGTCGGGCGCCGCGGGCGCGGATCGCCGCGCCGACGGCCTCCACGCCGCCCGCCTCCACGCCCCAGGGCATCCGGGTGTCGTAGGGCGTCCAGTGGGTGTGCGCGACGTCCCAGCCGGAGGCGGCGAGTCGCTCGGCGACGGCGGCGCCGATGCCGACCGTGCGGCCGACTCCGGTGACCAGGGCGACGGGGCGGGCGGGGGTGTGCGGATCGGGCTTCATCGGCACCGATCCTGACCGGCCGTCGCCCGCCCGGCAAGCGGTTTGCGGAGCTACCGGTGCAGCACGGCCCGGACCGGGCCGTCGGGGTGGACGGTCAGCCGGTAGCCGGTCTCCTCGGGCCGCTCCCGGATCTCCGGCCGGAACGCGGGGAGCACCTCCTCCAGCAGCAGCGTCATCTCGCGGACCGCGAACTGCGCGCCGATGCAGGCCCGCGGGCCGAGGCCGAACGGGAAGTAGGTGCCGGGCGCGGGGCGCCGCTCGCCGGCCAGGAAGCGCTGCGGGCGGAAGGTCTCCGGGTCGGGCCACAGCGCCGGGTCACGGTGCGTCAGGTAGGGGCAGAGCAGCACCGTCGCCCCGGCGGGGACGGGCACGCCGCCGACGGTGTCGTCCTCGGCCGCGTGCCGGGGCATCAGCCAGGCGACGGGGTACAGCCGGAGCGTCTCGTCGATCAGCGCGCGGATCGCGGCGGCCCGTTCGGCGGAGCCGGCCGGGCCGGCGGCGAGGGCCCGGGCCCGCTGCTCGGGGTGGGCGTCGAGCAGCAGGAACAGCCAGCCGAGGGTGGTGGCGGTGGTCTCGTAGCCGGCCACCATCAGGGTGAGCAGCTCGTCGCGGACCAGGGACTCGTCGTAGTCGGGCAGTTCGCGGGCGGCCCGGAGCAGCACCGCGATCAGGGTGGGCTGCTCGGCCTGTCGGGCGAGGGCGATGGCGTGCCGGGCGGCCGTGTCGGCGTCGGCGACGGCCCGGCCGAAGTCGGCGGTGGTCTCCCCGGTGGCGGGGGCGAACGCGGGGATCGCGGCCAGGCTGTCACCGGCGGCGACCAGCCGGCGGTAGGTGGGCTCGTCCAGGGCCTGGGCGGTGAGCGAGCGCCAGATCACGTCCAGTGAGAAGAACCGCAGGTCGGCGTCGATCTCGCGGACCTCGCCGCGGTCGGCGGCCGTCCGCCAGCGTTCGGCGAACGCGGCGACCGCGGCCCGCAGCTGCGGCTCGTGGGCGCGGATCCCGCGGACGGTGAACTGCGGCTGCAGCACCTTGCGTTGACGCCGCCACGGCTCTCCGGCGGCGCACAGCAGGCCGTCGCCGAGCAGCACCTTCGCGCGGTGGCCGTGCTTGACGTGGGTGTCGGGGCGGCGGGCCAGCACGTGCTGGACCTCCTCCGGCCCGGTGACCAGCACCACCTGCCGCCCGCCGATCCGGAACCCGGCGACCGGGCCGAGCCGCTGAGCGGCCGTCAGCAGGTCGACCAGTCGGCCGCCGCCGGCCCGCCAGCGGACCAGTTCCTCGGCGTCGAGTTCCGGAAGGGTGCTGTCCGCTGCCGTCACCACTGCGATCTCCCCTGCTGCGCTCGACTGCCGTCCGGACGCCGCCCGGCCTGACGGAGCGTACCCGCCCGACGGCGGCCCGCGACGGCTCCGCCGCGCCCGGGGCGGGCGGTAATTCCGGTGCGGCGCACGGGCGCTGCTGTTAGCGTGGCGGCATGAAGCGCGCTGCGATGCCCACGACGACGCCGGAGAGTGTCCCGGCGCGCTGACTGCTGTTTCGAATCAAGCCCCGGGGCCGAGCGCCCGGGGCTTTCGCGTGTGTGCGGCCGGCGGCGGCTCGTCCCCCTTCCGGTGAGGAGACCGCCGTGCACGACCATCGCAGACTGGGCCGCGAGCTGGGCCTGTTCGACACCGACCCGCTGATCGGCGCGGGCCTGCCGTACTGGCTGCCGGACGGCGCCGTGGTGCGGCAGAGCCTGGAGGACTTCGTCCGCACCCTGGAGCGGCGCGCGGGCTACCGGCACGTGTACTCGCCGGTGCTGGGCAAACGCGAGCTGTACGAGCGCTCGGGGCACTGGGCGCACTACCGGGAGGACATGTTCCCGCCGCTGTCCATGGGCGGGGAGCAGCTGGTCCTGCGCCCCAGCCTGTGCCCGCACCATGCGGTGATGTTCCGCTCCCGCTCCCGCAGCTACCGCGAACTTCCGCTGCGGATGGCCGAGTTGGGCGGCATGTACCGCTCGGAGCGGTCGGGCGTGCTGGGCGGGCTGACCAGGGTGCGGGCGATCCAGCTGAACGACGCGCACATCTTCTGCACCCTCGACCAGGTCGCCGCGGAGGTGCGCGGGGCGCTGGAGTCGATCGCGGCGGCCCACCGGGCGATGGGCATCGTCCCGTCCCGCCACCGGCTGTCGCTGCCGGGCCCGGGCGGCAAGTACGTGGCCCGGCCGGAGCTGTGGGAGCGGGCGACCGCACTGCTGGTGCGGGCGCTGGACGAGCTGGGCGTGCCGTACGAGGAGGGCGTCGGCGAGGCCGCGTTCTACGGGCCGAAGATCGACGTGCAGGTGGTGGACGGCGCGGGGCGCGAGTCGACCCTGTCGACCGTGCAGGTCGACTTCCACCAGCCGGAGCAGTTCGACCTGCACTACGTCGGGCCGGACGGCGCGCGGCACCGGCCGGTGATGGTGCACCGGTCGATCGTCGGCAGCGTGGAGCGGGCGGTGGCGCACCTGATCGAGCGGCACGGCGGGGCGTTCCCGGCCTGGCTGGCGCCGGTGCAGTTGGCGGTGCTGCCGCTCGGCGAGGAGCAGGACGGCGCGGCGCGGGAGCTGGCGGCCCGGTGCCTGGAGCTGGACCTGCGGGCCGAGGTGCTGGGCGCGGAGCGCGGCTCGCTGGGGGCGCGGGTCCGGGAGGCCCGGCTCGTCCCGTACCAGGTGGTGCTCGGTCCGCGCGAGGTCGCCGACGGCGCCCTCGCGGTGCGGCTGCGCGACGGCCGCCGGCTCGACCCGCGGCCGGCCGGGGAGGTACTGGAGCGGATCGGCGCGCAGGTGCGGGCGCACGCGGTGGAGCTGTGGTGACCTCGCGGCCGGAGCCCGGCGGTCCGGCCTCCGGCGGGCTCCGGCCGCCCGCCCGGTGAACTCCCGTCCGCCGGGCCGGGGACGTGGCGCGGGCCACAGCGGGGACGTGACAAGTCCCACGCCGCGCCCCGGCCCGGCGGGCCGCCCGGCGGGCGGCCGACCCGCCCCCGGTGCACCGGTGAGCGCCGAAGTGCCCTTTATCCGGGGCTTATCCGCAGGTCGGACGGGTCGGCCCGGGGCCGAACGGCCCTCGTGCCCGGGACGTTCGGCGTGACATACTCCGGAGCCATGACCGGCATTCACGCGACCAGGGCCCTGCGGGGCGCGGTGTTCACCGCGCTCGCCGTGCCGCTGGCCGCGTTCGGCCAGGTGGTCATCACCGGCCGTGCCCTGCCGCTCACCCTGGTCGCCGCGGCCTGCGTCGCGGTGTTCCTGCTCGCGGTCCTGCTGGACGGCGCCCGCCGCCGCTTCCTGCTGCTGTCCGCCGTCCTGGTGCCGGTGGAGCTGCTGCTGAACACCGCCTTCAACCTCGGCCAGGACGCCTGTTCCCGGCCCGTCCACGGCGTCGACCTGCTGGTCTGCGGCGGCGACCGGGTCAGCGGCTCCGAACTCTTCGCGCAGTGGACGCACAACTCGGCGGGCATGCTGCGCCTGCTGGTGCTGGGCGTGCACCTGGCGGTCGCGCTGATCGCCGCGGCCTGGCTGCGGCTGGCCGACGCCGCGCTCGAAGGCGTCGGCGAGGCGCTGCGCACGATGGCCCGGGCGCTGCCCGGCCGCTGGCGCGCGCTGCTGCTGGCGGCCCGTCCGGGCTGCCCGGCGGCGCTGCTGCCGTCGGCGGGCGCCGAGCCCGCCCCGCGCCGTCCGCAGGACGCCGTCCACTCCCCCGCCCCGCGTCGCGGACCGCCGCAGCCGGCCTTCGCCTGCTGACGGCCCGTCACTCCGCACGACGCGTACCGCGGCCGTCTCCGGGCATCCCGCGCTGCCCACTCTTTTCTTCATCGACCCGCACCCCGCCGGGCCGCCCGCTGCCGTCCCCGTCCAGGTGAGACCACCTGACGGACGCCGCGCCGGGCCGGCCGCCGGGTGCAGAGGAGACGGATCACCATGCCCAGCACCCACAAGTCCGCCAAGACCGTCACCGCCCGCGAGCGCCTGAAGCAGGCCCAGCAGGCCGAGGCGCTGCGCGCCAAGCGCCGCCGCGCGATCACCATCGGCGTGTCGGTGGTCGCGGCCGTCGCCGTGATCGCGGGCGGCGCCACGCTCGCCGTCAACGCGTCGAAGGACTCCGATTCCGGCAGCACCCCGGCGGCGGTCCCGGCCAACACCAGCGGCCCGGACAACACCGTGATCGTCTACGGCAAGGCGGACGCGCCGCACACCCTGGCCGTGTACGAGGACTTCCGCTGCCCGGTCTGCGAGTCCTTCGAGACCGCGGCCGGCCCGACCGTGAAGGAGCTCGCCGACCAGGGCCAGTACAAGATCGAGTACCACCTGGCCGCGTTCCTCGACAACAACCTCGGCGGCAAGGGCTCGAAGACCGCGCTGGCCGCGGCGGGCGCCGCGCTCAACGAGGGCGTCGACAAGTTCAAGCAGTTCCACGACGTGCTGTACGCGAACCAGCCCGCCGAGAGCGAGGACGCCTTCGGCGACGTCAACCACATCCTCGCGCTGGCCGACCAGGTCCCCGGCCTCAAGACCGAGGCGTTCACCAAGGCCGTCACCGAGGGCACCTACAAGGGCTGGGCCAACAAGGTCGCCACCGCGTTCAACAAGAGCGGCGTCTCCGGCACCCCGACGGTGAAGCTGGACGGCAAGACCCTCGACGTGATCGGCCAGAACGGCAAGGCCCTCAACGGCGAGCAGTTCACGGCCCTGGTCAAGCAGACGATCGGCGGGTGACGCGATGACCACGGCCCGCACCACACCGAGCGCCCCGGTCGGGGCGAGTCGCGGCTTCTCCTGGCTGATCCTGCTCAGCGGGCTGATCGGCCTGGCCGCGTCCGCGCAGCTCACCCTGGACAAGATCCGGCTGATCGAGAACCCGGCCTACCAGCCGAACTGCAACATCAACCCGATCATCAGCTGCGGCTCCGTCATGCGCACCGACCAGGCCGAGGCCTTCGGGTTCCCCAACCCGATCATCGGACTGGCCGCGTTCGGGGCCCTCGCGGCGATCGGCGCCGGCCTCCTCGCCGGCGCCTCCTACCGCCGCTGGCTCTGGCTCTCCCTCCAGGGCGGCGCCCTCCTCGGCCTCGGCTTCGTCGCCTGGCTGATCGACCAGGCGCTGTACGAGATCGGCGCGCTCTGCCCCTACTGCATGGTCGTGTGGGCCGTGGTCATCACCCTCTTCTGGTCCACCACCGTCCACAACCTGCGCACCGGCGTCCTCCCCGCCCCGGCCTCGATCCGCCGCCTCGCCGCCCTCCGCCACCAGTGGCTGGTCCCGGCCGCCGGCTTCCTGCTGATCGCCCTGCTCATCCTGACCCGCTTCTGGTACTACTGGTCGACCCTGCTCTGATCCACCCTGTCGTGGGGGCCGGCCGCTGCCGTGGGGCGCGCCCCCCCCGCGGTTGAGGGGCGGCGCCGCCGGGGGTGGACGGGGGGCGCCCCCCCGGCGCCGG